>CANCCJ010000203.1 GCA_947374535.1 Comamonadaceae bacterium
TACCGCAAATCATAGGCGGGACTGCGTGCTTTTAGAGGCTTACAGACATAGCACAATCACGTACATGAATCGAAATATGTTGATTGCGGGCGGTGGTATTGCGGGCATGGCTGCTGGGTTTGCCGTGGCGCGCGCAGGCTGGCAAACCACGGTGTTTGAGCAAGCGGCTGAGTTCTCAGAGGTGGGGGCTGGCGTGCAGCTAGGACCGAATGTGACACGCATCTTGCAAGCCTGGGGTTTGGGTGACGCACTCAAGCAAGTGGCGACTTTTCCTGCAGGCTTGCATGCCCGCAGTCTGGCGACAGGTGAGGTGCTGGCTACTTTGCCATTGACGGATGCTGTGGCTAACTACGGCGCACCTTATGTCACCCTCCATCGGGCTGATTTGCATGGCTTGCTTTTGCAAGCAGCGGCAGGCGAAGGCGTACAAGTGCACAGCGATGCGGTGGTGCATCGTGTCTTTCAAACCTCAGATACCGTTACGTTTGACGTGATGCAACACGGCCAGTTGCGGCAACACACGGCGCCTGCAAGTTTGGCTGCAGATGGCGTGTGGAGCCGATTGCGTCAACAGTTGTTGGGCGATGGCTTACCTGCTTTTACGGGCCACATCGCTTATCGCACATTGGTGGCACAAGCTGACTTGCCCATGCATTTGCGCAGTCAAGATGTGTCGGTTTGGATGGGCGCGCAGGCCCATGTGGTGAGCTACCCCGTGCGCGGCGGCGAGTACCTGAATGTGGTGTGCTTGGCCGAAGGTCGTCTTTTGGATGACGATGCCAACAACCTGCTGGCTTTGCAAACTTGGAATGCGAAGAAGTCTGAGACACAAACCTTGGCCGAGCTTCACCATGCGTTGCGAGGCGCTTGTGCCCCGTTGACCGATTTGATGTCAGCCTGCAGCGACTGGCGTTTGTGGCCCTTGTGTGGCCGACCCGCGATGCAGGGCGCACACGAGCATGTGCAGGACCGCGTGGCTTTGGTGGGCGATGTCGCGCATCCCATGTTGCCTTACCTGGCACAGGGGGCGGGCATGGCCATTGAGGATGCGTCTGAGCTGGCTTTGCAGTTGCGCGATACCACGGCAGAAGACGTGCCTCAGCGTTTGCAGCAGTTCGCGCAAGCCCGCTGGTCACGCAATGCGCGGGTGCAGGCCAGGGCGGTGCGCAATGGCCAAATTTTTCATGCGACGGGGCCGATGCGCATGGGCCGTGACATGGGTCTGCGCCTGTTGGGGGCTCGTTTGATGGATGTGCCGTGGCTGTACCGCTATTGCTCAGCCTGAACGTGCTTAGTGGCGTTCTGTCAGTCCGTGACGCATACGCGCACGCAGGCAAGCATCGCTGCCTTCTTCAAATTCTCGGCAAGGGGAGGGGCGCCATTCGTAGATGCCACAGGTGGCTTTCTCGCCCACTTTGCCGCTGAGGGCGGCGCAGCGTGGGGGTGCGTAGTCGGTACCACGCATGCGACACATCGTGGCAGTGAGCTCTTGGCCCAAGCCCGTGGGCACAAAACCACTGTGTGTGTCCATTTCTTCCACGCTGAAATCCACTCGAAAACTGGCACAGCATGCGCCGCAACTGGTGCAGCCGGACATCACTGACGCCCGATGAGCAGGTACTCCATGAGTGCTTTTTGCACATGCATGCGGTTTTCGGCTTCGTCCCACACCACGCTTTGGGGGCCGTCGATCACCTCGGCTGACACTTCTTCGCCACGGTGCGCAGGCAGGCAGTGCATGAAGAGGGCATTGGGTTTGGCCACCGCCATCATGTCGCTGTCCACGCACCAATCGGCAAACGCTTTTTTGCGAGCCTCGTTTTCTGCCTCGTAGCCCATGCTGGTCCACACGTCAGTGGTGACGAGGTCTGCACCTTCGCAGGCTTGCATCGGGTTGTCAAAAACTTTGTAACAGCGGGTGTTGCTCAAGCCTGCAATCGCAGGGTTCACTTCGTAGCCGCTGGGCGTGCTGACGTGAACAGTGAAGCCCAACATATCAGCTGCTTGCAGCCAGGTGTTGGCCATGTTGTTGCCGTCGCCCACCCACGCCACCACTTTGCCTTTGAGGCATTCGAGTGGGTGCACGGTCAAGCCTCGGTGTTCGATGAAGGTGAACAAGTCCGCCATGATTTGGCAGGGATGAAACTCGTTGGTCAAGCCGTTGATCACGGGCACGCGCGAGCTGGCGGCAAAGCTGTTGATCTTGTCCTGGCCGTAAGTGCGAATCATCACCAGGTCAGTCATGCGGCTGATGACTTTGGCACTGTCTTCGATGGGCTCGGCACGGCCCAATTGGCTGTCGCCGGTGGTGAGGTGAACCACTGAACCGCCCAACTGGTACATGCCTGCTTCAAAACTCACGCGGGTGCGTGTGGAAGCTTTTTCAAAAATCATGGCCAGCGTGCGGTCTGCCAACGTGTGGTGCTTTTCGTAGGCTTTGAATTTCTTTTTGATCAGCGCAGCCCGTTGGAACAGGTAGGTGTATTCGTCTGCAGATAAGTCCGTGAACTGCAAATAATGTTTGATCGTCATGCTTTTTCTGCCAAGAAGGTTTTGATCAGTGGCACCAAAATCGAAATCAGCTCATCGCACTCGGCTTGGGTGATGATGAGTGGTGGCAACAGACGCACTACGGTGTCGGCGGTCACGCTGAGCATCAGACCAGCATCCAAGGCGCGTTGCATGATGGCGCCGCAAGCGCGGTCGAGCTCAATGCCAATCATCAAGCCTTGGCCGCGAATGTCTTTCACACCAGACTCATTGGCAAACTCGAGCTTGAACGCGTCGGCGAGGTATTGACCCATGCGGGCTGCATTGCCCATCAGGTCGTCTTTTTCCATGATGCGGATGGTTTCTAAGCCCGCACGCACGGCCAGTGGGTTGCCGCCAAAGGTGGAACCATGCGTGCCAGCTGTCAACACGCCAGCTGCTTTGGGGCCAGCGACGATCGCGCCAATTGGCACGCCAGAAGCCAAGCCTTTGGCCAGTGGCATCACGTCAGGCACGATGCCTGCCCACTGGTGGGCAAACCATTTGCCTGTGCGGCCCATGCCGCTTTGCACTTCGTCGACCATCATCAACCAATCGCGTTGGGTGCACAACGCGCGCACGTCACGCAGATAGTCCATGTGCATGGGGTTGACGCCGCCTTCGCCTTGGATGGTTTCAAGGAACACGGCCACCACATTGGGGTTGCCTTCGGTGGCTTGTTTCAGTGCATCGATGCTGTTTACAGGCACGCGGATGAAGCCTTCGAGCAAGGGCTCAAAGCCTTTTTGAATCTTGGCGTTGCCCGTGGCGCTGAGGGTGGCAATGCTGCGGCCATGAAAGGCTTTTTCGTACACCACGATTTGTGGGTTGTGGATGCCTTTGTCGTGACCATATTTACGTGCCAGTTTGATGGCCGCTTCGTTGGCTTCCAAGCCGCTGTTGCAATAGAACACATTGGTCATGCCCGAGAACTCGGTCAGCTTGGCGGCCAGCTTTTCGGCATTGGGTGTGTAGTAGTAGTTGCAGCAGTGGATGACTTCGGTCATTTGTTGCTGCAAGGCGGCCACAAACTCGGTGTGGTTGTGACCCAAGGTGTTGACGGCAATGCCAGCCAAGGCATCCAAATAAGCGCGACCTTCTGTATCCCACACACGGCATCCATGACCGCGTGCAATGGCGATGGGCAGGCGCCCAAAAGTCGGCATGACATGAGGTTCAGAAGGCACAGTGCGTGTAGCAGATGACATGTAGGTACTCCAAAAAGAAAACGACCCAACGAAGGTTGAGCCGTTGAAACGAGATTTTAGAGGCAGTGATGTGACAAATCAGTGGCGAACCCAGGTTCACAAAAACGCCACAAGTCTTATATAAGATAGAATACTTGCAAACGAGCGACTGAGGGAGATCCCCCTTCGCCACGCAACCGTTTCTAGCATCTACCCGATGGTTTCACACTCCGCCAAAGAAGTTTTTATTCTGGGAATTACCCAAGAAGGACGAACGTTCCGCCCCAGCGACTGGGCCGAGCGTTTGGCGGGCGTGATGAGCCAATTTCGCCCGGGCGGGGCCACCCCCGGCAGTCATTTGAGTTATTCACCTTGGTGTGTGCCCAACACATTGGACAACAACAAGTGCGTCATCGTGCACACCGACTTGCGCGACGAAGAGCCCATGGCATGGAACTTCGTGATGAATTTTGCGCGTGACAACAACTTGCAAGTGGTGGAAGCCTGCTTGCTGCCTGAGCACCCACCTGCGGGTTAAGTTAAACGTTAAGCGCCAACAAAAAACCCGCTCAAGAGCGGGTTTTTGCTTTTTCTTTGCTGACAGCGCACCCGTTACAAACGGCGGGCTGAACATTCAGCCCGGGCTGGTGGCCTAATAAATTAGGCGGCGAGTGCCAAGGCTTTCACCTTGGTAGACAAGCGG
>CANCCJ010000204.1 GCA_947374535.1 Comamonadaceae bacterium
ACCGGCGCTTCGGGCGATGCCCCGTTTGACGCCATCGTGCTCGGCGGCTCAGTGGCAGAAGTGCCGCAAGCCCTGTTACAACAACTCAAAGTCGGCGGCCATCTGTTGGCCATCGTCGGCCAAGAGCCTGTGATGGTTGCCACCCTCTACACACGCACCGCTGACGCGGCGTGGAGCAGTCAAGCTTTGTGGGACCACACCGCCCCACGTTTACAAGGCTTTACAGAGCCCTCCCGTTTCAAGTTCTAAAACAGCGGCATGATTGACCAAATCCAACCAGCCCAGTTGCAAGACTGGATAGTGTCACAAGCCCCTCACGGCGCAACCGTGGTGTTGGATGTGCGCGAGCCTTGGGAAGTGCAAACGGCCTGCGTCAAACCACAAGGGTTTGAGTTGGTCGAGATGGTGATGCACACCATCCCCGCCCGCTTGCAAGACCTCAATCGCGACCAACCTATTGCATGTTTGTGCCACCACGGTGCACGTAGCATGCAAGTGGCGGCATTTTTGGCGCAACAAGGCTTTAGTCATGTGGCCAACATCTCAGGTGGCATCCACGCTTGGTCATCACAAGTAGACGCTTCTGTGCCTACGTATTGATTTTTGAAAGAACTGCATGTCTCTCTCTCGCTCACTGTTTGGTATCCTTCCCCTGACCGCCGCCGTTGCCTTGGCTTTTGCATCTAGTGCACAGGCCCAAAGCTTGGTAGAGATGTACGACGCAGCGCGTGGCTATGACGCTGGCTTTGTTTCAGCCAAAGCACAGTTTGAAGCCAACTTGGCAAAAGCCAACCAAACCTTGGGCGGCATCTTGCCGAACATTGCGTTGTCGGCGAGCGCAACGCGCGGTTACATTGACGTCCGAAATGATGTGGGAGTTAGCCCAGACCCTCGGTTCTTCGGAACGGGAGTTGGCGCCATCACCCTGAGCCAACCCATCTACCGCCCTTCTGCTTGGGCGGCTTACCGCCAAGGGGGCAAGCAACTGCAACAAGCGGCAGCGCAATACGAAGCAGCGGAACAAGATTTATTGGTTCGCGTCTCGCAAGCCTACTTTGATGTGTTGACAAGCGAGGACAATTTAGAGCTGGTCAAGGCGCAAAAGAAAGCGGTCGGGGAACAACTGGCATCTGCCAAACGCAATTTCGAAGTAGGCACAGCCACCATCACGGGTGTACGAGATGCACAAGCCAGATTTGATTTAGCCAATGCACAAGAAATTTCCGCTGACAACGATTTACGCATCAAACGCCTCGCCCTCGATTTGGCTGTGGGCCTGAGCAACGCGAAGCCCAAACGCTTGGCGGACAACACCAAACTCATTGAACCACCCGCAGACGATGTCAACACATGGGTGAACCAATCTGAGTCCGCAAGTTCCGCTGTACGTCAAGCGCAACTTGCCCTTGAAATAGCCTCGCTCGAAGTCAACAAAGCCAACGCGGGTCATAAACCTACCGTGGACGCCCAGCTTTCTTATGCGGGGGCTCGTAACGTGAATGGCACATCAACCACAGCTTTGGCAAGTTCAAATCACGTCTTCAGTCCATCTGCGGCGGTAGTTCTCAACGTACCGATCTTCGCGGGGTTTAGCACCATGTACCGCGTGAAAGAAACGGTGGCGCTAGAGGACAAAGCACGAGCAGATTACGAGAATGCCCGACGCTCAACGGCACAGGCCACCCGCACAGCCTACTTCAGTTTGGTTGCCGGTCTGAGTCAAGTTAAGGCCTATGAAGCCGCAGAAGCCTCCAGCCAGAGCGCTTTGGATGCCAACAAACTGGGTTACTCGGTGGGTGTCAACATCAACATTGATGTGTTGAACTCACAAAGTCAGCTCTACCAAACCAAGCGTGATTTGGCCAAAGCGCGTTACGACGTGTTGGTGAGCAATTTGAAACTGCGCCAGGCCGCTGGCACGTTGACACCGGCAGACTTGCAGCCTATCAACGATTTGCTAGCGCCTTAATTCGTTTTCAAGTACGGGCGCAATGCTTCAGCCGTGCGCTGTGCTGCGCCGCGGTGGGCTTGTGAAAATGCCATGCACGCTTGGACGTGCGCGCGCTCATCTAGGTCAGACCTCACCATTTGCAAAGCCGTGGTCACGGCTTGCGCCATGTCTTCTACGCGCAAAGCGGCACCTGCCTCTTGCGCCAACTGTGCAGCCTCAGCAAAGTTGAAGGTGTGCGGGCCCATCACCACAGGGCAGCCGCAAGCGGTGGACTCAATCAAGTTTTGTCCGCCCAAGGGTGCAAAACTACCGCCCAACAAAGCGGCGTCCGACAAGCCGTAGTACAACGACATTTCTCCCAATGAGTCGCCAAGCCAAATGGTGTCGACATCGTCGGAGTGATCCGTCTCTGGCCCATCCGTCCATTGGCTACGACGAGACACTTTCCAGCCTCGCTCGGCCATCAAGGTCGCCACATCATCAAAACGTTGTGGATGACGTGGGACGATCAGCCAATGCACCGCGTGGAGGTGGTCTCGGTGGTCTAGCGGTGCATCTTTCAAGGCTTGCAGCGTGTCCAGCCACATGGCTTCTTCCCCTTCGCGCGAGCTACTGAACAGCAACACAGGGCGTTTGAGTTTTTGCTTCCAAGTGCGGGCGAGTGCAAGTTGTGTGGCATCTGGCTTGGCATCGAATTTCAAATTGCCGAAGACACCATCGACCTTCGCACCTAAAGCGCTCAAACGTTCAGCATCGGCTTGCGTTTGTGCCAGCACCGCCGACAAGCCTTGGTACGCAGGACGCGACAGCCAAGCCAAGCGCTGCGCTTGGTGCATACTTTTTTCGCTCATACGCGCATTCACGAGTACCAACGGCACATGGGCTTTGTTGCATTGAACCACCCAATTGGGCCAAAGTTCGGTTTCCAAAACGATGCCGATATGCGGTTTGAATTGCGCTAAAAACCGTTGTACAGCGGCAGGCGTGTCCCATGGCTGCCACACTTGCACATCGCCATCTTGCAACAAGCTCACCCCTTGCGCGCGGCCCGTGGCTGTGCCGTGCGTGAGCAAAATGCGAATGTCGGGTTGCGCGGCACGCAGAGCGTCTAGAAGTACCGCCGCCGCACGGGTTTCACCCAAAGACACGGCATGCACCCAGACATAGCCCCCCTCAATCAGCGATGGATGGGTGGGCTGCGCGTAATGGCCAAATCGTTCTTCAACGGCATGTAAATACCCCGCCTCTTCACGACCACGGCGTTGCAGCTTGCGGCGCAACAAGGGCTGCAAGGCCCACATCACAGCAGTGTAAATTTGCAGTATCACGATTGACTGACCTCCGCGTGCAAGCAAGTTTGCCACGCATCCCACACGGCATCCACACTGGGCGTGGGGCAATCCACCACGCTGCATTGGCGCGTCAAACCTTCAGGACCTGTACGCCACGCAGTGTCGAAGTTGTAAATCTGAACATGGGGCAAATCGAGTGCCACAGCGATGTGGCTCAAACCGCTATCTACCCCAATCACACCGGTGCATTGCGCCATCTCCGTGGTGAGCGGGTCCAGCGACAAACGGGGCCACACCACCGCGCCAGGCAGCATGTCGGCCATGGCTTCGCTGCGCAAGCGTTCTGCTTCATTGCCGTGTGGCAAGGCTACATCGAAGCCTTGTTGCTTTAAGCGACTGCCTATTTCAAACCAGTTGCCCAAGGGCCATTCTTTGTCTGCACGCGAGGTGCCATGCACCAAAACCACCAAGGGTTTGCGCTGCATTGCTGCAAGGCCCAAGCCATAGTTCATATGTGCAGTCACGTCATAGCCCAAGGCTTTGGCGCAAAGCACACGGCCACGCTCGACTGCGTGGATATGAGGTGTGATGGGCACAGCCACATCGGCCACCCAACGTGTGGGATGCTCGTAGCTCGAGCCCTCGGTGCGGTTGGCTAAGGCATAGCGCTTGCCACCTTTGGCTTTGCGCGCCAACCAGGCCACCAGAGCAGACTTAGTCAGGCCTTGCAAATCGAGGATGACGTCATACGCCTCTTGCTGCAAATCGGCTTTGAAGGCTCGCCACTCGGCGCGTGTTTGCACGCGGGTGTCGGCTTTGAAAAAGCCTTTGCGCCAGCGGCGTAGGTCACACGGAATCACACGGTGCACCGCAGCGCAACGCGCAGCCAAGGGTGCAAAGCCACGCTCGACCACCCAGTCAATTTGGGCGTTGGGGAAGGCCGCTTGAATGTCCATCACGGCAGGCATGGTGTGCACCACATCGCCCAAAGACGAGAGTTTGATGATGAGCACCTTCAAGGGTGCTTGTCGATCACGCAAGCTCAATGCGCCGCCTCTTGAAACTTGGCATCGGGCTTAACACGGCGCAGCAGCGTCAGCATGTCGTGCTCA
>CANCCJ010000205.1 GCA_947374535.1 Comamonadaceae bacterium
CTGGTGGATGTGTCGCAGGTGGTGTTTGGCACCGACTTCCCTTACCGCACCTCACTCGACCACGTCAAAGGCCTGATGGCCATGGGTTTCAGCATGAACGACCTCACGGCCATTGAAAGCCGCAATGCCCAGCGTTTGCTGGGACGTGCATAAACACTTCGGTACGAAGGTCATGGCCTGAATGGCCATCTTCTGAGCGCGATCTCGCTCAGAGTTTGGGTTGATTCAAAGTAGCACCTGGTGCTATGATTTACTTATGCCTCGTTACAAATCTGACGCTTACGAATCGATACACGCATCAGCGCAAGCGCTGATGAAGGTTGGTGCGATCAGCAAAACGACGCTGCGCGAATTTGATGAAGCATGCTTGGCGTCGATGCCAGAGAGCATCAAGCCGGAACTGATAAAAAAAATTCGTGAACAAAACCATGTCAGCCAACCTATTTTTGCGCGATACCTCAACACCAGCGAGTCCACCGTTCAAAAGTGGGAAACGGGTGCCAAGAGCCCAAGTGGTATGGCGCTGAAGTTGTTAACGGTTGTCCAAAAGCATGGCCTCAACGTGCTGACGTGACCCGATCTGACTGGCTTTGACCGCCACCCTCGGGTGGCGTTTTTGTTTGGTGCTTTCAATGGCGTGGCTCAGCTTTCAGCTCTTGGCAATCAATAGAATCAACGCCCTCAACCAAGTTAACTTTTCTTAAGCATCGAACCTGCATGTCCAGCGCCAAACTTACCCTTTCTCGCCTTGAGAGCCTATTGCTGACCGCCTGCGACGACCTGCGTGGCAATATGGATGCCAGCGAATACAAGGAATACATCTTCGGCATGCTGTTTTTGAAGCGTGCCAGCGATCTGTTTGATCAACGTCGCGCAGAAATTAAGAAAGAAGGCGAAGCTGCTGGCCTGTCGGAGGCGGACATCGCCCTCAACCTTGAAGACCCAGACCAATACTCCGGCAAGTACTTTTACGTGCCGCCGCGCGCCCGCTGGAACGCCCCTTGGGTAGACGATGCGGGTAAGACGCAGCCTGCGTTGAAGCATGTCAAGGAAAACGTAGGCTCCACGCTCAACAAAGCGCTGGAAGCGCTGGAAGAAGAAAACGCCGATGCCTTGCAGGATGTGCTCAAAGGCACCATCAACTTCAACCGCAAGATTGGCCAGAACACGCTGGACGATGACACCTTGGTGGACTTTATCCAGAACTTTCAAAAAATCCCGCTTCACGACGACGATTTTGAATTTCCAGATCTGCTTGGTGCCGCCTACGAGTGGCTCATCAAACACTTTGCCGATTCGGCTGGTAAGAAGGCCGGAGAGTTCTATACCCCGGCTGAGGTGGTGCGCATCTGCGTCGAAATTTGCGATCCCAAAGAAGGCATGAGCGTCTACGACCCCACCGTGGGCTCTGGCGGCATGCTGATTCAAGCGCGTGACTATCTGCGCGAGCGTGGTACCGATGCGTCAGAGCTGTCTTTAAATGGTCAAGAAAAAATGGGCACGACTTGGTCTATCTGCAAAATGAACATGCTGTTGCATGGCATCTCGCACGCCAACATCCGCAATGCCGACACTCTGGCCGATCCACAGCACAAGGACGAAAACAACGAGCTCACGCGCTTTGACCGTGTGCTGGCCAATCCACCATTCAGTCAGAACTATGCGCGCACCCAGTCCAAAGATGACGGTAGTGGTGCCAAGAAAAAAGTATCCATCGCTTACCCTGGTCGCTTTCACGTCTGGATGCCCGAAAAGGGCAAAAAGGCCGACCTCATGTTTGTGCAGCACATGCTGGCGGTGCTTAAAAACGATGGGCGCATGGCCACCGTCATGCCACATGGGGTGCTGTTTCGAGGTGGTGAAGAACGCGAAGCGCGCCAGTACTTCATTGACCGTGGGTACCTGGAGGCCGTCATTGGCTTGCCTGGCAACTTGTTCTACGGCACCGGCATTCCCGCTTGCATCTTGGTGCTGAACAAAGAAGGTGCTGCGCAGCGCGACCATGTGCTGTTCATCAATGCTGATCGCGAATACCGCGAAGGCAAAGCGCAAAACCATCTGCGCCCCGAAGACATCGACAAAATTGTGCATGCCTACCGTGCTGGCCAGAACATCGATGCCTACGCCAAGCGCGTGCCGGTGGCAGATATCAAAGCCGAAGACTACAACTGCAACATCCGCCGCTACGTGGACAACGCTCCACCAACGGAGCCACACGACGTGCGCGCCCACCTGCATGGCGGTGTGCCCGTGACCGAAGTAGATGCACTGGGCCACTTCTGGCAGAACTACCCAAGTCTGCGCGAAAGCCTCTTCGTACCTCGGGCCACGGCTAAGCATGGCATCAGCTACGCAGACTTCGCCGCGTCACTTGCCGACAAGCGCCACATTGCATTGCACATCAACAGCCACGCCAGCGTCACCCAGCGCCACGCGCAATTCATGACCGAGTTAGAGACGTGGTGGCAACAGCACCTGCCCGTCATTGAAGCCCTGGCTCCTGATGCCACCAACCAGCATGCAACAGGTCGCAGCGTGTACGCCGTGCGCGCAGCGCTGCTCAAAGGCATAGAGCGCGTATTTGTTGGCCAGTCACTGCTTACCCGCTATCAGGTGCGCGGTGCGTTTGCCAACTTTTACCAACTGCTGGCGTCCGACCTCAAATCTATCGCCGCCAGCGGCTGGGGCCCAGAGCTGATTCCCGACGACGACATCCTGCAAAGCCAGTTCCCCCAAGTGCTGGCCGAGCTAGAGACCCAACACGCCCGCCTGGCCGAGCTGAAAGCCCTGTTTGCTGCCGCCAGCGAAGAAGATTTTGAAGACACTGACGACACCGGCGTACTGCCTGCCGATGAGGTGAAAGCCCTCAAGGCCAGCTTGAAAGAAGCCAAGGGCATGATGAAGTTGGCCAAGCGTGACCCGGCACTTGGAGACTGGAAAGCCTTTGCCGCCGAGGTCGAGCGCATTGATGCACAACTCAAGCGCCACAAGTTACTGGAAGACGAAGCCAAAACTCTCAAGGCCTACATCAAAGGTGCCACCGAGAAACGTGACGCACTGGTGGCGCAAGCCCGCACAAAAATCAGCGCCGACGAAGCCCGCGTCATCATCGTGGAGCGTTTGGGCAAAGTGCTGATGGCCAGCTTTCAACACTACCTGCGCGCCGACCAGCGCGCTTGCGTGGCGGCGGTTGAAAACCTGTGGCGCAAGTACGCGGTGACCGCCAAGCAAATTGAGGTGCAGCGGGATGCGGCTGCGACGCAGTTACAGGCGTTCTTGGTGGAGTTGGGGTATGAATGATTGGGTTCACTCAAGCGTCGGTGATGTCACTCACTATCAGCGTGCTGGTGGAACACCATCGGCAACCACCGATACGTACTACGGCGGTGAAATTCCATTTGTAACCATTGAGGACATAACGAAGGGAACCCGTTATCTCGACAAAACGGTTAAGAGCCTGTCTGAGCTTGGATTGCGTACAAGTGTTGCATGGCTAATCAAAGAGCCGCATATCCTGTATTCGATGTACGCCACTGTGGGCAAACCCATCATCAATCGTATAACGTGTGCCACAAACCAGGCCATCATTGCGCTTAAGGCATCAGAAGTAATAGAGCAAGACTTCTTGTTTTATCAATTGCTCTTCATTCGACCCCAGGTTTATAAGTTCACATCGCAAACTACGCAGTCGAATTTGAACGCTAGCTCAGTTCGCAGGCTTCCAATTGCATATCCGAAAAGCAGAGCAACACAGCGGAAGATCGTCTCCATTCTCTCTACCATCGACACCGCCATCGAGCAAACCGAAGCGCTGATCGAGAAATACCAGCACATCAAAGCGGGCCTGATGCACGACCTCTTCACCCGTGGCGTGCTGCCCAACGGCCAATTGCGCCCACCGCGTGAACTGGCGCCAGAGCTGTACCAGGAAACGGCGATTGGGTGGATTCCGAGGGAGTGGCGATTCACAACGTGCGACGCAGTTTGCGAACAAATCCTCGATTGCAAGAACCGAACGCCACCAGAAACCCCTGAGGGCCATCCTGCGATTCGCACACCGAACGTGCGCAACGGAGAGTTCGTTGATAAGGAGCTTTTGTTTACGGATGCCCGTTCGTATGCCATTTGGACAGCCCGAGGCAAACCGAAAGTTGGCGATATTGTGATTACGCGCGAAGCACCAGTTGGTGAAGTTTGCATGATTCCTGAACGACACCCAGAAGCCTGCCTGGGCCAGCGCATGATGCTCTACCGTCCCAATAAGAACATTATTGATCCCAAGTATTTCTTGTTTGCATTGCAATCACGCCAAATTCAGAGTCGCTTGGACTTGATTTCG
>CANCCJ010000206.1 GCA_947374535.1 Comamonadaceae bacterium
GTATTCATCCTCTTGCTCGCTGGTCTCGTAAATGCCGCCAATCATGACCGTGCCGCCGTTTTCCACCAGCACTTGGGTCTTGATGTGTTTGGTGTCAATGGCGAAACCGGCGGGGGTGATTTGGCCCACGTTGTCCTTGGAAATATCCAAGTCCAGCACGATGCCACCCTCAGGGGTGATTTGAGGCGTCACCTCCAGCTTGAGGTTGGCCTTGCGAAACGCCACGGAGGTCACGCCAGTGCCCACGGCCTGTTGGTAGGGCAGCTCGGTGCCCTGCTCAATCACAGCCTTGGCTTGGTCCGCCGTCACGACCCGAGGGCTCGATACCACTTTGCCTTTGCCATCGGCTTCTAACGCAGACAGCTCTAAATTGAGAAAGCGATTCTTGGCTGAGTTGAAGATGGACACCGCAAAACTGGCCGAGGCAAACCCATTCAGGCCAGCCGCGGGCAAATTGACAAATTGGCCCGACGTGTCGAGCGCTTTGTCGGCCACATTGAAGTTGGTGGCTTGCTGCGCGGTGGGGTTGGCGTTGGCCATCACATTGGCATTCGTCGCCCCCCACACGGTTTGCGCACCGCCCTGCCCCATGCCCCCCAAGCGCGCGCCTAGCGTTTGTCCAAAGGTGTCGCTGGCTTGCACGATGCGTGCCTCAATCATGACTTGACGCAAGGGGATGTCGATCTTGGCAATCATTTGCGCCACCAAGTCAATGCGCTCGGCGATGTCGGTCACGAACAATTGGTTGGTGCGCGGCTCGGCCATGGCGCTGCCGCGCACACTCAACAAACGTGAACTACCGCCCGTTGCTGACGCGTTCAGCGGTAGACCATTCGCCAGAGATGGGAAACCCCCTAAGCCACCCAGACCTGTAGGACCTAATAGACCATGGACGGGCGTCAGAACAGGCAACACCGTCCCGCCCTGAATTTGTGTGAACACATCCACCGCCTTGGCGTAGTTCAGCGCGAAACCACGGGTTTGCATAGGCTCTAAATTTTGCGCCGCCAATTTGCTTTCGTAGTCCAGTTTTTCACGCGCAGTCACTTCTGCACGCGGTGCGACCCAGATGACATTGCCTTGCCTGCGCACGCTCAAGCCTTTGGCTTGGGCCATGATGTCTAGCACTTGGTCCCACGGCACTTTATGCAGCTTGAGGGTGAGAGACCCCGTCACGCTGTCAGACGTGATGATGTTCAAGCCCGTGAAATCTGCCAAAACTTGCAAGGCGATGCGCACCTCAATGTTTTGAAAGTTCATCGACATGGGAGCGCCTGTGTACGTGGGATTGACCTCTTCGCTGTGCAAGGGCAAGGCGCATGCACAGCACAAAACAACCCCGCTAAAAAACGCCTGATGAGACAGCAAGCAATTCATGGCACAGACTCCTTCAAAGGCAAGTTCACTTCGCGTGGCTGCCATTCACCTGTCGGTGTCAAAACTAGCTCTTGCAACACCAATCGCTCAGAAGCAACGCTTTGTACGCGGCCAAAGTCTTGGCCCAAATAAGCGCCCACACGCACACGGTGCACGCTTGCCATGGGTACCTCTTTCTTTGCCGCGAGGTGTGGCAAGACTTGAACCAAGGCCTCTATCTCTGCCCCCGATGCGATTTGTCCCACATATTGCAAGCGCTCAAGGGGGTAGGACTCCAAGGGATCACGCGGCCTCATCAGCTCAGGAACCACCCGTTGTGCATAACTGGGATGTTGTTCGGCATAGGCCCGCTGACTAGCCGTCCAACTTTGCGTACTGAAAGGATCTGTAGGCAAAGCCTTTTCCGAATTGCCACTCTTCAGCGTCAAGGAGGAAGGCGTGAGCGTGGACTGCGGCATCAAAGCCACCAACTGCGCTGAAATGCCACCTCGCGGGTCGGCGCTGAGCTCTAACGACGATACGCTGACACCAGGCGCAGAGGTTGGCCACTCTGCCAGCCATGCCACCCAGTCGGTCCATGCCCCTTGCAGTCGGAGGTGCACAGGCAGTTGCTGCATATGCAAAGCGTTCAGGGCCGGTGTGTGCACGGGTTTGTCCAACCCGAATTGCAACACCTGCAAACCATGTTGGTGCGCCAGCTGGGTCAGCACCCCGGCATCCACAAAATCAATCTTGATTTGGGTTTGCAACAACGCCGCGGTCTCAACGCGCAGCGCTTGTGCAGCTTCTTGTTGAAGATGCAACTTGTCTTGCGCCTGCTTCGCGTCATGCCAAGCCTGCCAACGCGGCATCCACCAAGGGCTCAACAGCAACACGCTCACGAGGCCACCCCCCAGGAAGAAAACAGACTGCAAGGCACGCGGCCAAGCCCACGGCTGTCGCCAGTTCAGCGTGCGCAAGGCCATATAAAGCCCATTCATCACGCGCCCGCTTTCAAATTGGCTTCGATTCGGAATTGCCAGACCGGCAAGCCTGCGGAGGACGCAGCGGGCATGGCATGCAATTGCAGCAGCTCGGGGGCTTGCGCCCAAATGTCGAGGGCTTTGAGCTGCGCCACCAGTTGTTGTGCATGACTAGGGGACAAAGCTTCGCCGTGAACTGTCCAGTGCGCTGCTTGCTGTGTCAACCGAACCACCCGCACACCCTGTGACGCCTGACCGAGGACACGGCTCCATTGCAAGCTCTGCGACGGCAAGGCTTGGTGGGCTTTCAGCCAATGCGACTGTTCTGCCCCGCGTTGCTGTGCGGCTTTCGCTTGGGTGTGGGCCTGCTGTGCAGCTTCGTGCGCACGGGCAGCACTCACCCACTGGTCCGTGTGCTGCGGTTTGGTTTCGGGCACAGAGAAAAAGACCCCCGCTGAACCCGTCGTCAAGCTGGTAGCGACGATGACAGACACCCCCACACGCAACCACCAAACATAAGGCAACAACGCCTGCATGAATGACCGATGTGGCAAGAAGTTCACCGCGGTTTCACGCCAAGCCCCCAAGGCCAGCCCAAACGCCTCATCGTATGGGGATGCCAGCGCCGCACGGCGCGGTGCCACCACCAGCGCAAGCCAACCCGCAGACTCAGCCACGCGCAGCACAGTCTCCATACGCGCACGGGATAAGGCTTGGACGTGATAAAGCAACTCGCCAGCTTGGGCAGGCTCAGGGATCACGTCGTAATCCACGCACACCTCTGCCGCCACATCGGACAAAGCCGATTGAACCTCAGCCTGCAACTGAAACACCACATCGTCCTTAGACAATCCCGCCGCCAACGACACGGTGTGATGCGAAACCCAAGCATCGTTCAAACCGATGCACATCGCCTGTGGCTGATAACCTTTCGCCTGCAAATAGGCATGCAGCCATTGACCCAGCGCAAGAGGCTGCAACACCTCGCCATGAGCTACCAAACCTTCCGGCAGGCTCAGCGACTCGGCACAACAAACACTTTCGGGTCGTGTTGGCGTGCCGACCAGCACCGCCAAGCGGAAGACCTCAGGGCCCACATCTAAGCCGACCACACAGAGGCGACGCGGGCGTGAACGGGGCAACCAGAAGGGCCAGCGCATGAAGTGCGTCCTTTTCAGGGGGAGGGAATGCCTTGGATTTCAACGCGTTGACAAGCGATCGCGGAGGTGTTTGACTCGGGACTTTTGTAATAGCAGCGCGGTTTTTATAATCTTCACCACTTATGGCGACAACCCCCACCCCCGAAGGTTCGAAAGAACACGCTGCTGCCTCGACAGCCCCACGTTCCATGGCGGGTCGGCTTTTGCTGTGGACCCTAGGAATTGCAGCCACGGGCATGCTCGTTTTGGGCTTGCTAGTCGCCGTGGCGCTGGCCATGGCCTACCCACAACTGCCTGACATTTCCGACCTCGCCGACTACCGCCCCAAGCTATCCATGCGGGTGTATTCGGTCGAAGGCACACAAATTGGCGAGTTCGGCGAAGAGCGCCGTAACCTGACTCCGTTCAAAGACATTCCCAAAGTGATGAAAGACGCGGTGCTGGCCATTGAAGACGCACGCTTTTACCAACACGGTGGGGTGGACTACATCGGCTTGTTGCGTGCCAGCTTGGCCAACTTAGGCCGTGCCAAGAGCCAAGGAGCTTCGACCATCACCATGCAGGTGGCACGCAATGTCTACCTGTCATCTGAAAAAACCTTCACCCGCAAGATTTACGAAATCTTGCTGACCAGCAAGCTTGAGCACATGCTCAGCAAAGACCAAATTTTTGAAATCTATCTGAACCAAATTTATTTGGGCAACCGCGCTTACGGCTTTGCCGCTGCGTCTGAGGCCTACTTTGGCAAGCCGCTGAAGAACATCAGCATTGCCGAAGCGGCCATGTTGGCAGGCCTGCCCAAAGCGCCGTCGGCCTACAACCCAATTGCC
>CANCCJ010000207.1 GCA_947374535.1 Comamonadaceae bacterium
GGCTGAATTTGTGCCGTTCCATCGTGGAATCCCACCAGGGACGTATGAAAGCCGAGAACATCTACAATGGTGCAGATATCACGGGCTGCCGCTTTTCCTTCTGGATACCGGTCCGATAAGGTTGGAGTTTTTTTGATGAGCTTGATTCCCAAAAAAGGTACGGTCTACGTTGTGGACGATGACGAGGCTGTTCGCGATTCGCTGCAATGGTTGTTAGAGGGCAAGGACTACCGTGTTCGCTGCTTTGACTCTGCAGAAACGTTTCTGAGCCGTTACGACCAGCGCGAAGTAGCTTGCTTGATCGTAGACATCCGCATGGGTGGCATGACGGGCTTAGAGTTGCAAGACCGTTTGGTCGAACGAAAATCCCCCCTGCCAATCGTCTTCATCACGGGTCACGGTGACGTGCCCATGGCGGTAGACACCATGAAAAAGGGCGCGATGGACTTCATCCAAAAGCCTTTCGACGAAACGGCATTGGTGACCTTGGTCGAGCGAATGTTGGTCCAAGCCACTGAGTCGTTTGCAGACTACCAGCAAGCAGCCAGCCGCGACGCGCTGATGGCCAAGCTGACCACCCGTGAAGCCCAAGTGTTGGAGCGCATCGTGGCCGGCCGCTTGAACAAACAAATTGCGGACGACCTCGGCATCAGCATCAAAACGGTAGAAGCACACCGCGCCAACATCATGGAAAAGCTCAACGCCAACACCGTGGCAGACTTGCTGAAAACGGCACTCGGACAAAACACCGCCAAAGTTTAAGCACCCACCTTTGGCACACACATCAACGCCCGTGACTCACGGGCGTTTTCAATTCAACTTCCTCTCTGTATACACAAGACCATGACTGCACAACTCATTGACGGCAACGCCCTCTCCAAACAACTGCGCGCGCAAGTGGCGGCGGACACCGTCAAGCTCAAAGCCCAAGGCCTCACGCCCGGCTTGGCCGTGGTGCTGGTAGGCGAAAACCCAGCTAGCCAGGTGTATGTGCGCAACAAGGTCAAAGCGTGCGAAGAAGCCGGCTTGCATTCAGTCCTCGAAAAATACGAAGCCACCATGACTGAAGCTGATTTGCTGGCCCGTGTCGACGCGCTCAACAACGACCCCGCCATTCACGGCATCTTGGTGCAACTGCCACTGCCTGCCCACATTGACGCGCAAAAAGTGATTGAAGCCATCAGCCCCGCCAAAGACGTGGACGGTTTTCACATCGCCAGCGCCGGTGCCTTGATGACGGGCATGCCCGGCCAAGAAAAAAGCGGGTTCTGGCCTTGCACACCTTATGGCTGCATGAAGATGTTGGAGAGCATTGGGTACGACCTGAAGGGCAAACACGCCGTGGTGATTGGCCGCAGCAATATCGTGGGCAAGCCTATGGCTTTGATGCTCTTGCAAAAAGATGCCACCGTGACGGTCGCGCACTCGCGCACCCAAAATCTCAAAGCACTTACCCTACAAGCCGACGTGATCGTGGCTGCCGTGGGCAAACGCAATGTATTGACGGCTGACATGGTCAAGCCTGGTGCAGTGGTACTCGATGTGGGCATGAACCGCAACGACGAGGGCAAGCTCTGCGGCGATGTGGACTTTGACGGTGTGAAAGAAGTGGCCGGCTACATCACCCCTGTGCCGGGCGGGGTTGGACCGATGACCATCACCATGTTGCTGGTCAACACCTTGGAATCGGCGCAACGGGCCTTATCTGAGAAGCATTGAGCTTTTGCGTTTGTTGCGTGTTGATGCGCACTCTGCCAAGCTGAGTGACCAGCGCTTGCTGCGCTCCTCGCAAGGCGAATGTCGCTGCATCAAGCGCTGACCACTCAGCTTGGCGACGGTGCTGGGTATGCCGCTAATTTCGGTCATCTATTTCTTGAAAGTTTTGCATGTCACTGAACAACCCGCTTCTCGATTTCTCGAACCATCCGCTATTCGATGCGATCAAGCCTGAGCACATCGCCCCGGCACTTGACCAACTTTTGCCTGCGGCCGATGCAGCCTTAGAGACAGTCACGGCAGCCGACTTCCCTGCCGAGTGGAAAGCGATTGCCTCGGTACTGGATGTGACCACCGAAAAACTCAGCCGCGCTTGGGGTGCTGTGAGCCATTTGCATTCGGTGGCCGACACCCCTGAGTTGCGCGCTGCTTACACCGAAGCGTTGCCACGCGTGACTGAGTTTTACACGCGTCTCGGTGCTGACGAGCGCTTATACGCCAAGTACAAAGCCATCGATGTGGCGAGTTTGAACGCCGAACAAAAACATGCCCACACCTTAGCTATGCGCAACTTTGTGTTGTCAGGTGCAGAGCTAGTAGGTGCAGCCAAAGAACGCTTTGCAGCCATTCAAGAGCGCCAAGCTGAGGTGAGCCAAAAGTTCAGCGAGAACGTGCTGGATGCGACCGACCAATGGTCTGCCATCGTCAGCACCGAAGAGCTGGCCGGTGTGCCAGACGATGTGGTGCAAACCACGCGTGCTGCTGCCGAGAAAGATGGCGTCGCAGGCCACAAGCTAAATTTGAAAATGCCTTGCTACCTGCCCATCATGCAGTTTGCCCACAGCTCGGCCCTGCGCGAAAAGCTGTACCGCGCTTACGCCACACGCGCCTCTGACCAATCCGAAGCAGTGCAAAACGGCAAAGCCGAACAAGACAACACACCTTGGGTGAAAGAAATTTTGGCCCTGCGCCAAGAAGAGGCGCAGCTCTTGGGGTACGCCAACTACGCCGAGGTGTCGTTGGCTGCCAAGATGGCGCAGTCCCCCGCCGAGGTGATGGCCTTCTTGCGCGACCTCGCCAAACGTGCCCGCCCCTACGCCGAGAAAGACGTGGCCGAGATGCGCGCATTTGCTGCTGAGCACTTGAACCTGCAAGACCCACAACCGTGGGACTGGCCGTATATCGGCGAGAAGCTCAAAGAAGCGCGCTATGCCTTCAGCGAACAAGAAGTCAAACCGTACTTCACAGCGCCCAAAGTGTTAGCGGGTTTGTTCAAGATTGTGGAAACCTTGTTTGAGGTGAGCATTCGCCGCGACGAAGCACCGGTGTGGCACCCAGCGGTGGAGTTCTATCGTATTGAAAGACATTCGGAAGCAACCCGCGCCCGCGGCTTGCCGCCTGAGTTAGTAGGCCAGTTTTACCTCGACCCAGGCGCTCGCGCAGGCAAGCGCGGCGGTGCTTGGATGGACGACGTGCGCGCCCGCTGGTTACGCCCCGACACAGGTGCGTTGCAAACCCCTGTGGCACACCTCGTGTGTAACTTCTCCGAGGCCGTGGGCGGCAAACCACCACTGCTGACGCACGACGACGTGATCACCCTCTTCCACGAATGTGGCCACGGCTTGCACCACATGCTCACGCAAGTGAACGAACGCGATGTATCAGGCATCAGCGGTGTCGAGTGGGATGCGGTTGAGCTGCCCAGCCAGTTCATGGAAAACTTCTGCTGGGAGTGGCCCGTGCTGCGCCACATGACAGCGCACGTCGATACAGGCGAGCCTTTGCCTCGTGCGTTGTTCGACAAAATGCTGGCCGCTAAAAATTTCCAAAGCGGTTTGCAAACGCTGCGTCAAATTGAGTTCTCACTCGTGGACATGCTGCTGCACTCTGACGGTGACAAAGCGCAAGACTTTATGCAAGTGCTGCGCGATGTGCGCGCCGAAGTGGCCGTGTTGCAAAGCCCTGCATGGGGACGCACGCTGCACACCTTCAGCCATATCTTTGCAGGCGGCTATGCCGCCGGCTACTACAGCTACAAGTGGGCTGAGGTGTTGAGCGCCGATGCCTACGCCGCGTTTGAAGAAACCGCAGGCGCGGATGGCGAACCAAGCATTAACACAGGCCGCCGCTACCGCGAAACCATCTTAGAAGTGGGCGGCAGTCGCCCTGCGATGGAATCGTTCAAAGCCTTCCGTGGTCGCGAACCTCAGCTTGATGCACTGCTGCGCCACCAAGGCATGAGCCACTGAGCCCAGGCTCTCCAGCGCGCGTAACACGCGCACTGTGAGCACCGTGCTAAAGTGCCCGCGTTATCTCTTTGTATCGCGCCGCTACTTTATGCCTCATCTCCACGAACCAACGCACTTGCCTGTTGAAATCCACGATCCAACCGCGCAAGATGAAGCGACCGTCGTTCCCCTCAAAATTGAAGACTGGCTCACCGTCATCGTGATGGGCTTGTTAGCCCTCATCACGTTTGCCAATGTGTTGGTGCGCTACTTTACCGACCAATCGTTTGCCTGGACCGAAGAGTTCTCGGTGTTCTTGATGATTGTGTTGTCGCT
>CANCCJ010000208.1 GCA_947374535.1 Comamonadaceae bacterium
GTCGGGCAACAGGTACAGCAGCTCGTGTTGGCGCAAAGCGCTGACGATGGGCTTCACACCATCTTCACGGCGAAACAAACGCACTTGACCGAAACGCTGGCGACCTTGCGCCACCCAAGCATCCACGGCGGCATTTGACTGTGGCGTGAAGATGGTGGTGAAGTGCAAAGGCAGGTTGAGTGTGAGCGCCGTCCAGCCCACATCCAAGCCCATGAAGTGAGGGGCGAACAACACGGTCGGCGTGGCCTCTGACAAAGCGGCCACCTCGCCCGACAACTGAACGCGCGATTGAATGCACGCAGCACTGCGGTGCCATAACCAGCTTCGGTCTAACCAGGCTTGGGCGAAATAGACAAAGGTTTGGCGTGCCAAGGCAACACGCGCGGCATCGCTCAAATGCGGGAAACACACCCGCAAATTGGTTTGCACCACACGGCGACGCGATGGAATCGCCACCATCAACAACGCGCCCAGCGCTGTCCCTAAGGCGCGCAGCCAGGACAAGGGCAAATAACCCAAGCCACGCAAGACCAACAAACCTAAGCGGCTCAACATCACTTAGCCCTCTGCGCGCGGCTGTTTGTCACGCGCGTAGCCCCACAGATATTGGCCCGGCGCATCGCGCACCATGCGCTCCACACCACGGTTGACCGCAGCGGCAGCTACCTCGGGTGACACACTGGCGTCTTTCATTTCAGGCGCGTCGAAGGGTCGCATGTGCATGCAAAAGCCTTGCCCTGCAGGCAAGCGCTCGCACCACGTCATGATGACTTGTGCGCCGGTTTGTTGCGCCAGCTTGGCGAGCAGGGTCATGGTGTACACCTCACGACCAAAAAACGGCGCCCACACACCCTGGCCCTTTGGTGGCACTTGGTCAGGCAAGATGGCGGTATAGCCACCATTGCGCAGGGTGCGAATGAGCGTGCGCACGCCTGCGAGTGAGGTAGGGGCGGAATCTAAATAAGGACGGGTGCGGGCATTGGCCACCAAGGGCTCTAACCACGCTTTGCGGGCGGGACGAAACAACGCCACCAGCGGGCCATGCGTGGGGCCAAATTTTTCGGCAATGGCTTGTGCGCCAATTTCCCAGGCGCCTAAGTGTGGCGACATGATGATGGCCCCCTTGCCTGCTTGCATGGCCGCTTCAAAGTGCGCAGCGCCATCCCACGTCACCAACCCATCCAGCGTCGCGCTGTGCGGACGCATCCAGACCCAAGGCAACTCGGCCACCATAGCACCTATGGCGGCCACAGCGGGACGTGCATCACGCCACGCCACGCCAGCCGCTCGCACATTTGCCTTGAAATTACGGCGATAGCTGGGCGACAACCACCACACCCACCAACCCAACGCAGCACCCAACCGTTGCATCAACGGCAATGGCAGACGGGCAAGGAAGTGAAAGATGCGGGTGGTGAGAGACATGAACTTTTTGATGACTTTGACAAATCCATTAGAATTTTGATTGTCGCTGAGTTAAAGAACTACTTGCAGGGCGACGACACACCACGGTGTGAGAGTGAGAGTGAGGGCGAAGCCCAAACCACTGCTAAAGCGTTCGCTGGGCTCCAAGTTTTCAGGGTCGGCAACGCCGAACAACCCGTTGAAAACAGGAGCTTTTTTCATGTCTGGCAATTTCCTCTTCACCTCTGAATCTGTCTCAGAAGGCCACCCCGACAAAGTGGCAGACCAAATCTCTGATGCGATTTTGGACGCCATCTTCGCGCAAGACCCGCTTTCACGCGTGGCGGCCGAAACCCTGACCAACACCGGCTTGGTTGTGTTGGCTGGTGAGATCACCACCAACGCACACGTTGATTACATCCAAGTTGCACGCGACACCATCAAACGCATTGGCTACGACAACACCGACTACGGCATCGATTACAAAGGATGCGCGGTCATGGTTTGCTATGACAAGCAATCCAACGATATTGCCCAAGGCGTGGACCACGCGTCTGACGACCACTTGAACATCGGCGCGGGCGACCAAGGCCTGATGTTTGGCTACGCTTGCAGCGAAACACCAGAGTTGATGCCCGCGCCCATCTATTACGCACACCGTTTGGTAGAACGCCAAGCCCAGCTGCGCAAAGACGGCCGCTTGCCATTCTTGCGTCCTGACGCCAAGAGCCAAGTGACCATGCGCTACGTAGACGGCAAGCCCCACAGCATTGACACCGTTGTGTTGTCGACCCAACACAGCCCAGACCAAAGCGAGTCAGCCACCAAGATGAAAGACAGCTTCGTGGAAGCCATCATCGAAGAAATCATCAAACCCGTGTTGCCCAAAGAGTGGTTGCAAGACACCAAGTATTTGATCAACCCCACAGGCCGTTTTGTCATCGGTGGTCCTCAAGGCGATTGCGGTTTAACAGGCCGCAAAATCATTGTGGATACCTACGGCGGCGCCTGCCCTCACGGAGGTGGCGCCTTCTCAGGCAAAGACCCCTCGAAGGTGGACCGCTCTGCCGCTTACGCTGCACGCTACGTGGCAAAAAACATTGTGGCCGCAGGCTTGGCCACACAGTGCCAAGTGCAAGTGGCTTACGCGATTGGCGTGGCACGCCCCATGAACATCACCGTGAACACGGCAGGTACTGGCGTGATCTCGGACGAGAAGTTGTCAGCCTTGGTGGCCGAGCACTTTGACCTGCGCCCCAAAGGCATCATCCAAATGCTCGACTTGCTGCGCCCGATCTACACCAAGACAGCGGCTTACGGCCACTTTGGTCGTGAAGAGCCCGAGTTCACATGGGAGCGTACCGACAAAGCTGCGGCATTGAAAGCGGCTGCTGGTGTGAAGTAAACGCTTCTTTGCTTGTTTAGCTTAAAGGGTCTCTTGTGTGGACGAGAGACCCTTTTTCTTTGTCCTCGGGGATGCGAGTTGGCGTAGGCAGACGCGGCTTACATCGCTTCGCGACGAAGGGCGCCGCATCTGCCTACGCCAACCCGCATGTTGTTATTCGGAAAAGCTCAAGCGAAAAAGGTTTCAGTTTTGCTGCACACACCAATAGAAGCTTGGGTGGCGTACCCCAATAAGGCGCCATTCGTCGCGCAGCGATGTAAGCCGTTTGGGGTGCGCCACCCAAGCTTCGCTGCAACTTCAAACATAGAAAAGCAACGAAAGAAAATCAAGACTCCGAAGACTGCTGCAACGCCCACATCTGCGCATAACGCCCATTCATCGCCAACAAATCCGCATGAGCGCCCCGCTCCACAATGCGCCCCGCATCGAGCACCAAAATCTCATGCGCGTCCACCACGGTCGATAAGCGGTGCGCAATCACCAAGGTGGTTTTGTTTTGTGCCGCGCTTTGCAACTCAGCCTGAATGGCGCGTTCATTGGCGCTGTCCAGAGCCGATGTGGCTTCGTCAAAAATCACAATTGGTGGGTTCTTCAGCAAGGTGCGCGCAATCGCCACGCGCTGCTTCTCCCCCCCCGACAACTTCAAACCACGCTCTCCCACCATCGTGTCGTAGCCCTTGGGTGTAGCCGCAATGAAGTCATGGATGTGAGCCGCTTTGGCCGCCTGCTCCACCTCGGCCTCCGTCGCATCGGTGCGACCGTAGGCGATGTTGTAACGCACAGTGTCATTGAACAGCACCGTGTCTTGCGGCACGATGCCCATGGCGCGACGCACGCTGCCTTGGGTCACTTGGCGAATGTCTTGTCCATCGATGGTGATCGCGCCACTGCTCACGTCGTAAAAGCGAAACAGCAAACGCGCCAGCGTCGACTTGCCCGAGCCCGAAGGGCCAACCACTGCCACCGTTTTGCCAGCAGGTATCGCAAAGCTGATGCCATGCAAGATGGGCCGCGTGACCTCGTACGCAAACACCACCGACTCAAACTTCACCGTGGGCGAGCCGTTCAACTGAAGCGTGGGCGCATGAGGCGCATCGGCCACTTCACGTTCTTTTTCTAAGAGCGTGAACATGCGATCGAGGTCTGTCAGGCTTTGCTTGATTTCTCGGTACAGCACACCCAAGAAGTTGAGCGGAATGTAGAGCTGAATCATGAAGGCATTGATCATCACCAAGTCGCCCAAAGTCATGCGGCCCTCGACCACGCCTTGCGTGGCTCGCCACAGCATGCCCACTAAAGCCACTGCGATGATGAGCTGCTGACCGGTGTTGAGCAACGACAACGAGGTTTGTGCTTTCAGACGCGCACGACGCAAGGCCTCTAGGCTTTTGTCATAGCGCGCGGCTTCGAAGGCTTCATTGTTGAAGTACTTCACCGTCTCGTAGTTGAGCAACGA
>CANCCJ010000209.1 GCA_947374535.1 Comamonadaceae bacterium
CCCGCATCGAACGTATCAATTGGTTTGCGGACCCCTCTGCCAAAGGTCTCAAGCAATCGCATGGCTTGATGGTGAATTACCTCTACGACCTCAAGCGTTTAGACAAACACCGCCAGATGTTGGAAAAAGGCATTGCGCCTGCCTCCAGCGATGTGCAAGATATGTATTTCAAATGAGTCAGTGAACTAAAACCCATCTAGGAGACAAACATGAAACAGTTCAAAACAGCACCCACGCGCCGACAGTGGTTGGCCCTGACGGCTGCGGCAAGTGCGGCTTTCAGTGTCGGTGTGCAAGCGCAGAGTACATGGCCAACCAAACCTGTGACGCTGGTCGTTCCGTTTCCTGCAGGTGGCGGTACCGATGCGTTTGCGCGTCCGTTTTCTGCGCAATTTTCTAAGCAGTCGGGTAAAACCTTGGTCATCGATAACCGTGGCGGTGCTGGGGGAAACTTGGGTGCCAGTGTTGCTGCCAAGGCGGCGCCTGATGGTTACACCTTGTTCATGGGCGCAGTGCATCACTCCATCGCGCCAGCGATGTATCCCAAGCTGGATTACGACTTAGAGCGAGACTTTGTGCCCATCGCCATGGTGGCCAGTGTGCCGCATGTGTTGGTGGTGAATCCGAAAAACGTACCAGGTGATTTCAAAGCCTTTCTACAGATGGTGCGTAACAACCCAGGCAAATTCAACTATGGGTCAGCGGGAGGGGGGACGTCCCATCATTTGGCAGGTGAGCTCTTCAAGCTGCAAAGCAAAACCTTCATCACCCACATTCCTTATCGCGGTGCTGGCCCTGCCTTGCAAGACTTGATTGCCGGCAATGTTGACATGATGTTTGACGGTCTAGGTTCTTCGGCGCAGCACATCAAGGGCGGTCGTATCAAAGCCCTCATGGTGTCAGGTAACAAGCGCAACCCATCGTTCCCCGATGTGCCTTGTGCCGCTGAGTTGGGCTTGCCCGATTACAACGTGACCACTTGGTATGGCTTATGGGCGCCCAAGGGGACGCCAGCCGATGTGCAAGCGCGCATCATTGAAGAGGTGCGCAAAGCGGCGATGTCGGATGACATCAAGACCAGTTGGGGCAATAGCGGTGCAGAGTTTCCAAATGTGACAGGTGCACAGTTTGGTAGTTTTGTGTCGGGTGAAATTAAAAAATGGGCGGCGGTGGTCAAAGCTTCTGGCGCCAAACTTGATTAATTGAAGACAGACGATGAATCACAACCTCTATGCGGCCTTGCGCGCCGCGTTTCCTAAAGACTTAAACGCAACCGCTATCGAAACAGACGATGGCTTGTTCTACAGCTGGTCAGACCTTGAGCGTGCCAGCGCCATGATGGCCAATCTGCTCGACTCCTTGCACATCCCCAAAGGTGCCCGTGTCGCAGTGCAAGTGGAGAAGTCAGTTGAAGCCGTGATGCTTTACCTCGCCACCTTGCGTGCTGGCTATGTGTTCTTGCCGCTGAACACGGCCTATCAAGCTGCCGAAATTGAGTACTTCGTTGGCAATGCCGAACCCGCCGTGGTGGTGTGCAGCAGCAAGAACTTTGGTTGGATCAGCAAAATTGCCTTCAAGGCCGGCACGCAAAACGTGTTCACCTTGGACGACAACCGCACCGGCAGCTTGTTAGAGCGCGCCGCACATTGCTCAGACCAGCACCACGTCGTACAAAACAAAGCCGACGACTTGGCTGCAATTTTGTACACCAGCGGCACCACCGGCCGCAGCAAAGGCGCCATGCTCTCGCACGGCAACATGCTCAGCAACGCGCAAATCTTGAAAGACTACTGGGGTTGGAAGCCAGGCGATGTGCTGATTCATGCCTTGCCCATCTTCCATGTGCACGGCTTGTTCGTGGCGATCCACGGGGCCTTGCTCAATGGCAGCAAGATGATTTGGTTGTCCAAGTTTGACCCCAAACTCGTCATTGCCAAAATGCCAGAGGCCACTGTGTTCATGGGCGTACCTACGCTCTATGTGCGCATGTTGGCGGAGCCAAGCCTTACGAAAGCGCAAGCGTCGAATATGCGTCTGTTTGTGGCAGGCTCCGCCCCTTTGCTGTTAGAAACTTTCAACGCGTGGCAAGAGCGTACAGGCCAAGCCATTCTCGAGCGCTACGGCATGAGCGAAACCGTCATGCTCACCTCCAACCCTTACGCCTCAGATGCGCGCTACCCTGGGCAAACCGAGCGCCGTGGCGGTACCGTGGGCTTTCCCTTGCCCGGGGTATCCTTGCGCGTGCAAGACGACGAAGGCAAAGCCTTGCCTGTGGGTGAAATTGGTGGCATCCAGGTCAAAGGCCCCAACGTGTTTGGTGGCTATTGGCGCATGCCCGAGAAAACCAAAGAGGAGTTCACAGCGGATGGCTATTTCAAAACCGGCGACGTGGGCAAAGTAGACGAACGTGGCTACGTGGTCATCGTAGGCCGTAGCAAAGACCTCATCATCAGCGGTGGCTACAACGTGTACCCCGCCGAAATTGAGGGTTACATCAACGACATGTCAGGTGTGGCAGAAAGCGCCCTGATTGGCGTGCCGCATCCAGATTTTGGTGAAGTTGGCGTGGCCGTTGTCATCGCAAAATCCGGCGCCAAGGTAGATGCAGAGGCGATCATTGCAGCGCTCAAGTCTCAACTGGCCAACTTCAAAATTCCGAAGAAGTGTTTTGTCGTGGCTGAGTTGCCGCGCAACACCATGGGCAAAGTACAAAAGAACTTGCTGCGTGAGCAGTACAAAGGTTTGTTTTAAGTTTTTTGTGCTCGCCTTGGCTTCGAGCTCGGACAGCAAACACTCAGATGCTGATGGGGCTGTGCGGCGGCGGCCGATTTCTGGTACTCCAGCATGAGGCAGTCGCCGCACAGCCCCGTCAGCATCAGCGATAGAAAACCAGAAGCAAAAACAAAAAAGCCACTCAGCAAAAGAGTGGCTTTTTCATGGAGCAGGGAAAACTTAGCCAGCCAAAGCCGCTGAATTCACCCGTTGCGTGATGTGCGCCAAAGCCTCATCCACTTGGTCAATCAAGATCAAGCACAAATCGCCTTTTTGCAAACGCTCCATCGCGCGGTCAATCGCCAAGAACTCACCGTGAATCTCGTCAATGTGCGTGGTGCGTTTCGCGCCGTCCAAGCCTTGACGCAATAGCTTGAGTACCTCGCCATCCACGCGGCCACGTTGGCACGCATCTTGGTACAACACCACATCGTCAAACGCTTCCCCAATGATGCGCGTTTGCTCACGAATGTCTTCGTCACGACGGTCGCCCGCACCACTGATCACCACACTGCGTCGCTGTGCGGGCAGGTTGGTCACGGCTTGCACCAGTGCCTTGATTGCGTCTGGGTTGTGGCCGTAGTCGGCAATCACGGTGGCGCCTTTGTAGTCGAACACGTTGAAGCGTCCAGGTACCGCGTTACTGTCGCTCACGAAAGTAGCCAAGCCTTTGCAGATGGTTTGCCAAGGCACGCCCACAGCCCATGCCGCGCCAATAGATGCCATGGCGTTTTCAATTTGAAAGCCAATGGCACCGCTGCGTGTGACGGGAATCTCTGACAAAGGAATGCGCACGGAGTGGTGGCCTTGCATGGCCACAATTTGGTCGTCTTCTACAAACAGCACACGCTTGCCCTGGGCGCGGTGCGTAGCAATCACAGGGTGGTGTGAGTCCAACCCAAAGAAGGTCACTTGGCCTGGGCAGTTGCCAGCCATGGCGGCCACGATGGGGTCTGTGGCGTTCAGCACCGCCGTGCCCGACTCTGCCACGTTTTGCACGATGACACGTTTCAACACGGCGAGGTCTTCGACGGTGGAGATGTAGTTCAGTCCCAAGTGGTCGCCCATGCCGATGTTGGTCACCACGGCCACTTGGCAGCGATCAAAGGCCAGGCCTTCACGCAACATACCGCCGCGTGCGGTTTCGAGCACGGCTGCATCTACATCTGGGTGAGCCAAGACGTTGCGACCGCTGCGTGGGCCGCTGCAATCGCCGCTGTCGGTTTGACGGCCATTCACGTACACGCCATCGGTGTTGGTCATGCCCACGCGCAAGCCATTGGCGCGCAGTAGGTGAGACGTCAAACGCACGGTAGTGGTTTTGCCGTTGGTTCCGGTAACGGCAATCACGGGAATGCGGCCATCGCCGCCATCGGGGAACATGGTGGCCATGACGGCCTCGCCCACATCACGGCCTTTGCCGAAGGAGGGGCTCAGGTGCATGCGCAAGCCAGGGGCCGCGTTGACCTCGACCACGCCGCCGCTTTG
>CANCCJ010000210.1 GCA_947374535.1 Comamonadaceae bacterium
CTCCGCTTTTTTTCGTTCCATCTCGCTGGTGCGTTCGGTCAAACTGCGACGCGCTTGATCCGCATGAATTTGACGTTCCTGAGCGTTGAAACGCAATTCATCCTTGCGCAAAGCCTCATTCGCTTCGATACGTCGCTCGCGTGCTTGCAAACGACAGCGGGTGACATCGAAGTTTTGATAGCACAGCTTCATGTCTTGCTTGTATTGATCCTCAAGCGCTTGACGTTGGCGTGTCAAACGTTCACGAACGTCGTTGCGCTCTGCCTCCGATGGAAAGCCAGAGGCCGCCTGACTCGCGGCTGGAGCCGCCTCATCCACAGACGGCTCAAGACCCCATGTTGCAAAACAGACAAAGGCGAGCAAAGAACAACACCGTCTTTTCATGTCAGTCCTGTGTCCACCGTTCGACGCTCAAGCGCTAAGAATTCGGCCGATTGCATTTCATTCAAACGCGACACGGTGCGTGGAAACTCATGCGCCATAGGACCTTCGGTGTACAACTCTTCAGGAGGCACCGCGGCTGACAACATCAGTTTCACACGGCGGTCATACAACACATCCACCAACCAAGTGAAGCGGCGGGCTTCAGCCGCTTTGTTGACGGGCATCTGAGGCACATCGCTCAGCAATACCGTGTGGAACTGGCTGGCAATTTCAAGGTAATCGTTTTGCGAACGAGGTCCACCACACAACTCCTTGAAGTCAAACCACACCACACCACCAGCACGGCGACGGGCTTTGATTTGGCGGGCTTCAATGTGCAACATCGGCTCCTCGTCTTGGCACTCAGCCAACCGGTTGAAGGCATCGGTCATCGCAGCGTCGGCCTTGTCACCCAAGGGGCGCAAATACAGTTCGACCTGTTCTAAGGTCCGGCGGCGGTAGTCCGTACCGTTGTCCACATTGATGATCTCTAGCTCTTTGTTCAGCAGCGCAATGGCGGGCAAGATTCGGTCACGGTGCATACCCCCCGGATACAAATCATCCGGTTTGAAGTTCGACGTGGTGACAAAGCCCACGCCGTTGTCAAACAAAGCGTCGAGCAAGCGGTGCAAGATCATGGCATCTGTGATGTCGGCCACATGGAACTCGTCAAAGCAAATCAGCTTGTAGCGTTTGGACATTTGCTTGCCCAACACATCGAGTGGATTGACCGTGCCTTGCAACTCGCGCAACTCACGATGCACCTCACGCATGAACTCGTGAAAATGCAAACGCGTTTTGCGCTTGATCGGTACGGCCTCAAAAAAGCAATCCATCAAAAAACTTTTACCGCGTCCCACCCCACCAAACATATACACGCCACGCGGAATCGCTGGGCGATTGACCAGTTTCTTCAATGCGTTGGAACGCTTGCCTTTGTACGCCGCCCACTCAGTGGCGCAACGCTCTAAAGCATCAATGGCACGCAGCTGCGCGGGGTCACTTTGAAAGCCTCGAATTTCGAGTTCTTTGAGGTAGTTTTGGTGAACGGGTTGTTTGGCTGACATAGGGCTCTATTGTGCCTTGCCCATAAAAAAAGCCCGCTGTTGCCAACGGGCTTTTGAGACGCAAAGCAATCAAACTTTTAGAAGTTCAACGTGCGTTTGTCCACAGCCAAAGCAGCCTCTTTCGTGGCTTCGCTCAACGATGGGTGCGCATGGCAGATGCGTGCGATGTCTTCGGCCGAAGCCTTGAACTCCATCGCCACCACAGCTTCAGAGATCAACTCCGACACCTGTGGGCCCACCATGTGAACGCCCAAGATTTCGTCGGTCGTCGCATCGGCCAAGAACTTCACCATGCCGGTGGTGTCGCCCAAAGCGCGTGCACGGCCGTTCGCGAGGAACGGGAAAGTGCCAGCCTTGTACGCCACGCCGTCAGCCTTGAGCTGCTGCTCAGTGCGGCCCACCCAAGCGATTTCGGGGCTGGTGTAGATGACCCAAGGGATGGTGTTGAAGTTGACGTGACCGTGTTGGCCAGCCATGCGTTCGGCCACAGCAACGCCTTCTTCTTCGGCTTTGTGCGCGAGCATCGGGCCACGCACCACATCACCCACCGCCCACACGCCGGGGACATTGGTTTTGCATTCACCGTCCACCACAATGGCGCCGCGCTCGTCGAGCTGGAGGCCAATGGCTTCGGCATTCAAGCCGATGGTGTTAGGCACGCGACCGATAGAGACGATGAGCTTGTCAGCGTCCAACACAATGGCTTCGCCTTTGGCGTTGGTGTAGTTGACAGTGACACCCTTCTTGCCGTTGACGATCTCGCCGACTTTCACACCAAGCTCAATCTTCAAGCCTTGCTTGTCGAATGCTTTCTTGGCTTCTTTGGCGATTTGCTCGTCCACAGCGCCCAAGAATGTAGGCAGGCCTTCGAGGATGGTCACGTCAGCGCCGAGACGACGCCACACAGAACCCATCTCCAAACCGATCACGCCTGAACCAATCAAGGCCAGCTTCTTCGGCACTGCGCCCACGCGCAACGCGCCGTCGTTAGACAACACATTGACTTCGTCAAACGGTGTGCCTGGCAAGGCACGGGCGTTTGAGCCTGTGGCAATGATGACTTGCTTGGCCGTGATGGACTCTTCAGTTTTGCCCGCCACGTTGATGGTGTAACCACCTTCAGCCTTGCCAGCAAAGCTGCCGCGACCGTGGAAGAACGTGACCTTGTTTTTCTTAAACAAGTACAAGATGCCATCGTTGTTTTGTTTCACAACGTTGTCCTTGCGGGCAATCATCTTGGCCACATCCATCTTCACGCCTGTGGCGGTGATGCCGTGTTCTGCAAAGTGGTGGTTGGCATGGTCAAAGTGCTCGCTGGACTGCAGCAACGCCTTAGAGGGAATGCAACCCACGTTGGTACAGGTGCCACCAGGGGCTGGGCCACCGGCTGCGTTTTTCCATTCGTCGATACAAGCGACCTGAAAACCGAGTTGTGCAGCGCGAATGGCTGCAATGTAGCCACCGGGGCCACCACCAATGACGACGACGTCGAATTGTTTAGACATGTGAATCCTTCAATCAGATATCAAACAACAAGCGAGCTGGATCTTCCAACGCTTCCTTCATCGCCACTAGGCCCAAGACAGCTTCGCGGCCGTCAATGATGCGGTGGTCATACGACATCGCGAAGTAGTTCATCGGGCGAACCACCACTTGGCCGTTTTCCACCATGGCGCGGTCTTTGGTGGCGTGCACGCCCAAAATCGCAGACTGAGGTGGGTTGATGATCGGGGTCGACATCATGGAGCCGAAGGTGCCACCGTTAGAGATCGAGAAAGTACCGCCAGTCATTTCTTCCAAGCCCAACTTACCGTCACGGGCTTTCACGCCGAATTCGGCGATCTTCTTCTCGATGTCGGCAAAGCTCATTTGGTCAGCGTTGCGCAGAATTGGCACCACCAAACCGCGTGGTGAACCCACTGCGATACCGATGTCGAAGTAGCCGTGGTAGACGATGTCGTTGCCGTCTACCGAAGCGTTCAACACGGGGAACTTCTTCAAAGCATGCACAGCCGCTTTGACGAAGAAGCTCATGAAGCCCAGCTTGACGCCGTGTTCTTTTTCGAACTTGTCTTGCATGCGCTTGCGCATGTCCATGACGGGGGCCATGTTGATTTCGTTGAACGTGGTCAGAATGGCGTTGGTAGATTGCGATTGCAACAAGCGCTCAGCCACGCGCGCACGCAAACGTGTCATCGGCACACGTTGCTCTGGGCGGTCGCCCAAGTTCACCGCAGGTGCGGCCACTTGTGGCAATGCCTTGGTTGGGGCGCCTGTAGGAATGACCGCCGCTGTGGATTGAACACCACCAGCCACAGCAGACAACACGTCGCCTTTGGTAACGCGACCGTCTTTGCCTGTGCCAGCCACAGAGCCAGCGGCCAAGTGGTTGTCAGCCATCAGCTTGGCAGCAGCCGGCATGGCCACGCCAGCTTTGCTGGTCGATGCGGCGACAGCGGCAGCAGCGGCAGGCGCAGCAGCGGCGGCGGCAGGTGCGGCAGCGGGAGCAGCAGCACCCACTTTGCCATCAGTGTCGATGCGTGCGATGAGCTGCTCAGCAGCCACGGTGCCGCCATCGGCGACCACGATTTCGCACAGCACGCCAGCAGCAGGTGCTGGCACTTCGAGCACAACTTTGTCGGTCTCGATGTCGATCAAGATTTCGTCAGCAGCAACTGACTCGCCCACTTTCTTTTTCCATTGCAGCATGGTGGCTTCGGCCACGGATTCGGACAGCTGAGGAACTTTTACTTCGATGAT
>CANCCJ010000211.1 GCA_947374535.1 Comamonadaceae bacterium
GAACCAGTTTTAGCAGGGACAACGTTGAGTTTCATAACTCAGAGTGTGACAGGGTGTGCCACACGTTGGCGCAATACACGTTCAAAGTGTGTGGGGTCATGCGGTTGCAGCATGCTGGCTTCGCGCGGCAGATGGAAATCCCACAGGCGTGATGTCCAAAAGCGCAAAGCACCGGCACGCAACATGGGGTTGAGTAACTGGCGCTCAGCCGGTGTGAAAGGGCGCACGGCTTGGTAGGCGTTAATCAAGGCTTGCGCTTTGTCGGCATCGTGTGCACCATCGGCGTGGGTGATGCACCAGTCGTTCAAGCACACGGCCACGTCAAACAACCAGGTGTCTACGCCTGCAAAGTAAAAGTCGAAGAAGCCTGTGAGTTCAGGCGCTTGTGAGCTGCCATCAAACATCACGTTGTCCCGAAACAAATCAGCGTGAATGGGGCCGCGGGGCAGGGCCGTGCAGGCCGATGATGCCGCAATGTGGTTTTGGTAGGCCAGCTCGGTTTGAATGAGCGTGGCTTGTGCTTTGTCCAAATAGGGCAGCACCACGGGCACGGTCTCGTTCCACCAAGGCAGGCCACGCAAATTGGGTTGCTGGCGGTTGTAGTCGCGGCCAGCTAGGTGCATGCGGGCCAGCATGTCGCCCACAGCGGCGCAGTGGGCAGCGGTGGGGCTGAGTTCGCTTTTGCCCCGCAAGCGGTTGACAACGGCAGCCGGTTTACCTTCGACAGTGAGCAAGATGTCGCCATCTTGATTAGACATGGGGTCTGGCACAGGAATGCCGCCTTGTGCCAAGTGTTTCATCAGGTACAGATAAAACGGCAGTTGTTCGTGGGTGAGGCGCTCAAACAGCGTGAGGACGTATTGGCCTTCGCTGCTGGTGAGGAAGTAATTGGTATTCTCAATCCCGCCTTGGATGCCTTTGAGTTCGACCAACTCGCCCAGTTTGAGTTGGGTCAGCAGTTCTTGCGCGGAGGACTCTGAAACTTCGGTGAAAACTGCCATGACTGCCAAGGTATTAAAAGTTGATGCTCATTGTAGTTGTCGAGTCTGTTGCTTTTTGCTGGGCTCGCTTGGGGGCTGAGGGATGAGCGGGTTCCTCATGCTGGGGTACCAGAAATCGTCACCCGCTCACCCCTCAACCCTCAAGACTACGGCCTGCTGGTTTGTGGCTCTGCTGTCACGATTGCCACATCGCTTCATGGTCGCAGCTTTAGTTCGCGTTTGGCATGGCAATGTGCCAAAGGCACGAGCCATGCTGCAGGCGTGCCAAAACCTGTGTCGCAGACTGGGCGTGGCGGGTGGGCGTCGCCATGATTTCTGGTACTCCAGCATGAAGCAGCGACGCCCACCAGCCGCGTCCAGCGAGCTCAGCAACCAAAAACACACAAGGCACAATCTACAGCCATGAGTGAATCCAAAACATTGCTGCTGGTCGACGGCTCCAGCTACCTATACCGCGCCTTCCACGCCATGCCCGACCTGCGCGCTGTGCCAGGCGACCCCACAAGTGCGGCCACAGGCGCCATTCGCGGCATGATCAACATGATGCAGGCCTTGCGCAAAGAGGTGCCCACTCAGTTGGCCGCTTGCGTGTTTGACGCCAAAGGCCCCACCTTCCGCGACGAGATGTACCCCGCGTACAAAGCCAACCGCTCGCCCATGCCCGACGACTTGCGCTCGCAAATCGAGCCCATTCACGCCATGGTGCGCATGTTGGGCTGGACGGTCCTGGATGTGCCGGGCGTGGAGGCTGACGACGTGATTGCCACCTTGGCCGTGACCGCTGCCCAACAAGGCGTGACGGTGGTGGTGTCGAGTGGTGACAAAGACTTGAGCCAGTTGGTGAACGAACACATCACCATCATGGACACCATGAACGGCAAGAAGCGCGACGTGGCGGGCGTGACCGCCGAGTTTGGTGTGCCCCCAAGTTTGATGATCGACTACCAAACCTTAGTGGGCGACACGGTTGATAACGTGCCGGGCGTGCAAAAGGTGGGGCCCAAGACCGCGGCCAAGTGGCTGATGGAATACGGCTCGCTCGAAAATTTGCTGCAAAACGCCAGCGCCATCAAAGGCGTGGCGGGTGAGAACTTGCGTCAAGCGGTGGATTGGCTACCCACAGGCCGCCAGCTGGTGACCATGAAAACCGATTGCGATTTGTCGGCCTATGTGCCCGGTCTGCCCGCACTCGACGCGCTGCACTTGGCCGAGCCCGACAAACTGGGTTTGAAAACCTTTTATGAAACCTATGGCTTCAAGGGTCTGGCCCGTGCCATTGGCGAAGGTGGTGATACAAAGCCTTCTGCATCTGCTGGTGCTTCATCCAACCCTAAATTTGAGCCCAACCCCGGTTTGTTTGACGAGCCCGAACCCTCGGTCTCGCAAGTCAGCGACAAAACGTATGACTGCGTGCTGACGTGGGAAGCATTTGATGCATGGCTAGCCAAACTGCAAGCGGCAGAGCTGGTGGCGTTTGACACCGAGACCACCTCTCTCGATGCGATGCGTGCCGAGATTGTGGGTTTGAGTTTTTCAGTGAAACCTGGAGAAGCCTGCTACATCCCATTGGCACACAGTTATGGCGATGCACCCACGCAGTTGCCCATGGACGAGGTGTTGGCCAAGCTCAAACCTTGGTTTGAAAACCCAGCCATTCATAAACTTGGCCAGCACATCAAATACGACCGTCATGTGATGGCGAACCACGGCATCGAGGTCAAGGGCTATAGCCACGACACCATGCTGCAAAGCTATGTGCTGGAAGTGCACAAGCCCCACGGTCTGGCCAGCTTGGCCGAGCGCCATGTGGGGCGCAAAGGTTTGAACTACGAAGACCTGTGTGGCAAAGGCGCGCACCAAATTCCGTTCTCGCAAGTCGACGTGGCGCGTGCCACCGAATACTCGTGCGAAGACTCCGACATGACGCTGGACGTGCACCAAGTGCTGTGGCCGCGTTTGCAAGCCGATGACAAACTGCGCTTCATCTACGACCTAGAAATTCAAAGCAGCGAAGCGCTGTACCGTATCGAACGCAATGGTGTGTTGATTGACGCACCCACACTCGCCGCACAAAGCCATGCGTTGGGCCAGCGCATCGTGCAGCTCGAAAACGAGTCGTATGAAATTGCAGGCCAGCCATTTAACTTGGCCAGTCCTAAGCAACTGGGCGAAATCTTCTTTGACAAACTGGGCTTGCCCGTGATCAAAAAAACCGCTACCGGCGCACGCAGCACCGACGAAGAAGTGCTGGAGAAATTGGCCGAAGACTACCCGCTGCCTGCCAAAATTTTGGAGCACCGGTCTCTCAGCAAACTCAAAGGCACTTACACCGACAAGCTGGCGCTCATGGCCCTGCCCCGCACAGGCCGCGTGCACACGCACTACGCGCAAGCGGTGGCGGTGACAGGCCGCTTGTCGAGCAACGACCCCAATTTGCAGAACATCCCAATTCGTACCGCCGAAGGCCGCAAAGTGCGCGAGGCGTTTGTGGCCCCTGCAGGCTGCGTCATTGCCAGTGCAGACTACAGCCAGATTGAGCTGCGCATCATGGCGCACATCAGTGGTGACGAGGCTTTGGTCAAAGCCTTTCACGAGGGTTTAGACGTGCACCGTGCCACCGCGGCTGAAGTGTTTAGCGTGGGCGTAGATGCCGTGAGCAGCGAGCAACGCCGTTACGCCAAGGTCATTAACTTTGGCCTCATCTACGGCATGAGTGCATTTGGTTTGGCCAAAGCGCTTGGCATCGACAACACGGCAGCCAAGAATTACATCACCCGTTATTTCGAGCGCTTCGCGGGTGTGAAGCGCTACATGGACGACACACGCGAGCAAGCCAAAGCGCAAGGCTACGTGCAAACTGTGTTTGGACGCCGCTTGTACCTGCCCGAAATCAACAGCCCTAACCGGCCCCGCCGCGCAGGCGCAGAGCGCGCCGCCATCAACGCCCCCATGCAAGGCACGGCGGCAGACCTCATCAAGATGAGCATGGTGGCCGTGCAAAAAGCCATTGATGAACAACAACGCCAAACCAAAGTCATCATGCAAGTGCATGATGAATTGGTGTTTGAAGTGCCCGATTCAGAGGTTGAGTGGGTTCGCACCGAAGTGCCACGCCTGATGGCTGACGTGGCGCAGCTCAAAGTGCCGTTGTTGGCTGAAGTGGGGGTGGGGCCGAACTGGGACAAAGCGCATTGATAATTCGCCTATGACCCTGATTTCAAT
>CANCCJ010000212.1 GCA_947374535.1 Comamonadaceae bacterium
ATCCTCTACATCGACCGCCATTTGGTGCACGAAGTCACCAGCCCACAAGCGTTTGAGGGCATTCGCCAAGCAGGGCGCAAGGTCTGGCGCGTCAGCTCGATCGTGGCCACCGCCGACCACAACACGCCCACCACAGGCTGGGAGCTGGGCTATGACGGCATCACCGACCCCATCAGCAAAGAACAAATCACCACGCTCGACGCGAACATGAAAGAGTTTGGCTCTGCCGCGTTCTTCCCTTTCATGTCCAAGCGCCAAGGCATCATCCATGTCATTGGCCCTGAGAATGGCGCCACCCTGCCCGGCATGACCGTGGTGTGCGGCGACAGCCACACCTCCACCCACGGCGCGTTTGCGGCGTTGGCCCACGGCATCGGCACTTCTGAGGTCGAGCATGTGATGGCCACGCAAACCTTGTTGGCCAAAAAAGCCAAGAACATGCTCATCAAAGTCGAAGGCACCTTGGCCAAAGGCGTGACCGGCAAAGACGTGGTGCTGGCCATCATCGGCAAGATCGGCACAGCTGGCGGCACGGGCTACACCATTGAGTTTGCTGGCTCTGCCATTCGCTCACTCAGCATGGAAGGCCGCATGACGGTCTGTAACATGGCCATCGAAGGCGGCGCGCGCGCTGGTTTGGTGGCCGTGGACGACAAAACCATCGAATACGTCAAAGGCCGTCCTTTGTCCCCCACCGGCGTGGAATGGGATCAAGCCGTGGCGTACTGGAAAACTTTGCACTCCGACGCAGATGCCAAGTTTGATGCAGTGGTGGAGCTCAAAGCCGAGGACATCTTGCCGCAAGTGACTTGGGGCACCTCGCCCGAAATGGTGCTGGACATCAACGGCATCGTGCCTGACCCCGACAAAGAAAAAGACGCCAACAAGCGCGCAGCCATCGAACGTGCCTTAACCTACATGGACCTAGAGCCAGGCAAAGCCCTGAACGACTTGTTCGTGGACAAAGTGTTCATTGGCTCTTGCACCAACAGCCGCATCGAAGACATGCGCGAAGCCGCTGCCGTGGTCAAGAAGCTCGGCCAAAAAGTGGCCAAGAACATCAAGCTCGCTCTTGTAGTGCCCGGCTCTGGCTTGGTCAAAGAGCAAGCTGAAAAAGAAGGCTTGCATGAGATTTTCAAAGCCGCTGGCTTTGAGTGGCGCGAGCCCGGCTGCTCGATGTGTTTGGCCATGAACGCCGACCGCTTAGAGCCCGGCGAACGCTGCGCCTCCACCAGCAACCGCAACTTCGAAGGCCGTCAAGGCAACGGTGGCCGCACGCACTTGGTCAGCCCCGCCATGGCTGCTGCTGCCGCCATTCATGGCCACTTTGTGGACGTGCGTAAGTTCGCTTAATCAGGAGATTCGTCATGAACAAACTTCTGTTGGTAATTTTGGGCCTCGTGGCTGTGCTGGGCCTCAGCGCCTGTAATACCATGCGCGGCATTGGCCAAGATGTGCAAAAGGCCGGGTCGGCCATTGAAGACGCAGCGAAGAAAAAATAATGCAGAAATTCACACTACACAAAGGTATCGTGGCTCCTATGGACCGCGAGAACGTCGACACCGACGCCATCATTCCGAAACAATTTTTGAAGTCCATCCGCAAGACTGGCTTTGGCCCCAACTTGTTTGACGAGTGGCGCTACTTGGACCACGGCGAGCCAGGCCAAGACCCCGCCAGCCGCAAGCCCAACCCCGACTTCGTGCTGAACCAGCCGCGCTACAAAGGCGCGTCGGTACTGTTGGCCCGCAAGAACTTTGGCTGCGGCTCGTCACGCGAACACGCACCTTGGGCGATTGACCAATACGGTTTCCGCGCCGTGATTGCCCCCAGCTTTGCCGACATCTTCTTCAACAACTGTTTCAAAAACGGCTTGCTGCCCATCGTGTTGCCCGACAGCGCGATTGACCTGTTATTCAACGAAGTACATGCCTTCCCCGGCTATGAGTTGACGATTGATTTGGAAAACCAAGTCATCGTGCGCCCACAAGGCGAAACCATTCCGTTTGAAGTGCAAGCCTTCCGCAAATACTGCTTGCTCAATGGCTTTGACGACATTGGCCTGACCCTGCGCCAGTCCGACAAGATCAAAGCCTTTGAAGCCGAGCGCTTGGCCACCAAGCCTTGGTTGGCTCACACGATGTAAAACCACTTAAAAGAACAACACATGAAAATCGCAATCCTTCCCGGCGACGGCATCGGCCCTGAAATCGTGGCCGAAGCGGTCAAGGTCTTGAACGTCCTCGACCTCAAGTTTGAATCTGAAACAGCCTTGGTCGGCGGCGCTGCGTTTGACGCGCACGGCCACCCTTTGCCCGAAGCCACCTTAAAGCTGGCGATGGATGCTGACGCCGTGTTGTTTGGTGCTGTGGGCGACTGGAAATACGACACGCTTGATCGCCCTCTGCGCCCCGAGCAAGCCATTTTGGGATTGCGCAAAAACATGGGCTTGTTCGCCAACTTCCGCCCTGCGATTTGTTACGAGCAATTGGTGGGCGCTTCGAGCTTGAAGCCGGAGCTAATTTCCGGCCTCGACATCCTCATCATCCGCGAATTGACCGGCGACATTTATTTTGGCCAACCCCGTGGCCGCCGCGTGGCCACTGACGGCCACTTCCCAGGTAGCGAAGAAGCGTTTGACACCATGCGCTACAGCAAGCCCGAGATCGAACGCATTGCGCACGTCGCTTTCCAAGCCGCCCGCAAGCGCAAAGCCGCAGGCACAGAAGGCCGCGTGACCAGCGTGGACAAAGCCAACGTACTGGAAACCTTCCAGTTCTGGAAAGACGTGGTGAGCGAAGTGGGCAAAGAGTACCCAGACATCGCTTTGGACCACATGTACGTGGACAACGCCGCCATGCAACTGGTGAAAGAGCCCAAGCGCTTTGACGTGGTGGTGACCGGCAATATGTTTGGCGACATCTTGAGCGACGAAGCATCCATGCTCACCGGTTCAATCGGCATGCTGCCTTCGGCCTCTTTGAACGCAAAGAACCAAGGCTTGTACGAACCCAGCCACGGCAGCGCTCCCGACATCGCTGGCAAAGGCGTGGCCAACCCCTTGGCCACCATCTTGAGCGCCGCCATGATGCTGCGCTTTAGCTTGAACCAAGCTGCAGCAGCTGACCGCATCGAGACCGCCGTGAAAGCCGTGTTGGCCCAAGGCCTGCGCACCCCCGACATCTACAGCGAAGGCACCACCAAAGTGGGTACCGCGCAAATGGGTGATGCGGTGGTGAAGGCGCTGCGTTAATTCAACGCTGCCCCACAAACTAAAAACGCGCCTTTCGAGGCGCGTTTTTTATTGGGCAGTGGCATGGAGCCGAAGGCCTAAAGCACGCACAACTTTGATAATGGTCGCCAGCTCTGGGTTGCCCGTGGACGACAAAGCTTTGTAGAGGCTTTCACGACCAAGCCCCGTGTCTCGCGCGACTTGCGACATGCCCTTGGCACGCGCAATGTCCCCCAGTGCCGCAGCAATCAGTGCAGGGTCGCCCTCTTCCAAAGCAGCCTCCAAATACGCAGCCATGTCTTCTTCAGTTTGCAAATGCTCTGCAGCGTCCCATGCGCGGGTTGCGTTGTTTGCCATGTTTCTCTCCTAAAGCATCTTGACCAGTTCATGTGCCATCGCAATGTCACGCGACTGGCTGCTTTTGTCACCACCAGCGAGCAGCACCACAATTTGAGCTCCTCGCTGGACGAAATAAATTCGGTAGCCGGGTCCGTAATCAATACGTAACTCAGATACTCCAGCGCCCACGGCCTTTGCATCTCCCGCATTGCCTAGAGACAGTCGGCGAATTCGAATGTCAATTCGCGCTCTTGCCGTTCGGTCGCGCAGCGATGCAAACCAACGCGCATAGTGCTCTGTTTGCCTGATTTCAATCGTGGGATGATTGTATTCCATGGGATACATTTAATCAAAACATCCCATCAGGGGTTGAAGCTTTTCTTAAAAATCTGTCAGTCAACCCGAAGCCCCCATCCGATACAATCGGGACTATGTTTCACGCCCGCTCGTTCTCTCTGAACTTCACTGCCCCCGCTCTGGTGGCGGCTGGCGCGCGTGCAATCACCATCAAAACCACGACCATTAAGGGCTAATCAGCTCCGGTTCGTCGTGCGCCCCCCGGCCAGACGAGCCGGGCAAACAGTCAGGTCTGGCACTGTTTTCTACATTTGAAAAGGCGTTGAAAAATGAGCAAGTTAGTAGGTTTAGT
>CANCCJ010000213.1 GCA_947374535.1 Comamonadaceae bacterium
TTCGCATGACAACTTTGCATGACATGAGCGTGGCCGAACTGGCCCAAACACTCAAAACCAAACAAGTCAGCGCGGTCGAAGTGGCCACTGCCTTTTTGGCCCGCACCGGCGGCAACCCGCACAACGCGTTTTTGGACATCGACAGCGAAATCACGTTGGCTCAGGCCCAAGCGAGCGATGCTCGCATCGCTGCTGGCACAGCTGGTGCGCTGGAGGGCGTGCCAATTGCCCACAAAGACGTGTTCGTTACACGCGATTTCGCCACCACCGCTGGCTCCAAAATTTTGAGCGGCTACCGCTCACCGTTTGACGCCACCGTGGTGCAAAAATTAAACGCCGCTGGCATGGTGTCTTTGGGCAAGGTCAATTGCGACGAGTTCGCCATGGGCTCTGCCAACGAAAACTCAGCCTACGGCGCGGTGACCAACCCTTGGGACACCTCGCGCATTCCCGGTGGCTCATCGGGCGGTAGCGCTGCCGCTGTAGCGGCGCGTTTGGCCCCCGCTGCAACGGGCACCGACACCGGCGGCTCGATTCGCCAACCCGCCAGCTTTTGCGGCATCACCGGCATCAAGCCCACCTATGGCCGTGCCAGCCGCTACGGCATGATTGCCTACGCCTCCAGCCTCGACCAAGCTGGCCCGATGGCACGCAGCGCCGAAGACTGCGCCTTGTTGCTGTCCGCCATGTGCGGCGCTGACCTCGACCGCGATTCCACTTCGCTGGATGTGCCGACCGAGAATTTCTCGGCCAAGCTGGGCGACAGCCTGCAAGGCTTGCGTATTGGCATTCCGAAAGAATTTTTTGGCGATGGCCTTGCCACTGACGTGCGCACCGCGATTGACGCAGCGCTCAAAACCTTAGAAGCCCAAGGCGCCAAGCTCGTGCCCATTACCTTGCCACGCACCGAGCTGGCCATTCCCGTGTACTACATCATTGCACCTGCCGAAGCCAGCTCGAACCTGAGCCGCTTTGATGGCGTGAAGTTTGGCCACCGCGCCAAAGACTACACCGACCTCGTGAGCATGTACAAAAAGACACGCGCCGAAGGCTTTGGCGAAGAGGTCAAGCGCCGCATCATGACCGGCGCGTATGTGTTGAGCCACGGCTACTACGACGCCTATTACCTGCAAGCGCAAAAAATTCGCCGCATGATTGCGGACGATTTCCAACGCGCCTTTGGCGAGTGCGACGTGATTGCAGGCCCCGTGGCCCCCACCGTCGCCTGGAAACTGGGCAACAACGCCAGCGACCCGCTGGCTGACTACTTGGCCGACATCTTCACCCTGCCCGCGTCGCTGGCTGGCTTGCCCGGCATGAGCGTGCCTGTGGGCTTTGGCGAAGGCCACATGCCCGTTGGCTTGCAACTGATTAGCAACTATTTGCAAGAAGCCCGTCTGTTGAACGTGGCGCACCAATACCAACTGGCCACCGACCATCACCTCCAAAAACCGGAGGGCATCTGACATGACTGCACCCAAATTAGTACAAGGCTACGAAGTCGTCATCGGCTTTGAAACCCACGCACAACTCTCCACACAGAGCAAAATTTTCAGCCGCGCCTCGGTGGCCTTTGGTGCTGAGCCCAACACGCAAGCTTGCGCGGTGGACATGGCCCTGCCCGGCACACTGCCTGTGATGAACATGGGTGCGGTCGAACGCGCGATAGAGTTCGGTTTGGCCGTCAACGCACACATCGCCGAGCGAAGCATCTTTGCGCGTAAAAACTACTTCTACCCCGATCTGCCCAAGGGCTACCAAATCAGCCAGTTTGAAATTCCGGTGGTGCAAGGCGGCGAGGTGTCTTTCTTTTTAGAAGAAGGCAAAGAGACGGTGCACAAAACGGTGCGCTTGGAGCGCGCCCACCTCGAAGAAGATGCGGGTAAATCATTGCACGAAGATTTCATTGGTCAGTCAGGCATTGACTTGAACCGTGCAGGCACACCGCTGCTAGAAATCGTGACCCAACCCGACATGCGCAGCAGCGACGAAGCCGTGGCGTACGCTAAAGAGCTGCACAAGATCGTGACCTGGGTCGGCATCTGCGACGGCAACATGCAAGAAGGTTCGTTCCGCTGCGACGCCAACGTGTCGGTGCGCAAACCCGGCGGGCCCTTGGGCACACGCCGCGAAATCAAAAACTTGAACAGCTTCAAGTTCATGCAGCAAGCCATCGACTATGAAGTGCGTTGGCAAATCGACCAAATCGAAGACGGCCACGCGATCGAACAAGCCACCGTGCTGTTCGACCCAGACACCGGCGAAACCCGCGCCATGCGCACCAAGGAAGACGCCGCTGACTACCGCTATTTCCCCGACCCCGACTTGCCCCCTTTGGTGATTGGTCGCGATTGGGTGGCGCGCGTCAGAAGTGAAATGGCGGAGCTGCCTCGCGTGATGGCTGAGCGCTTTGTCAAAGACTACGGGCTGCCTGAATATGATGCCACTTTGCTCACACAAAGCAAAGCCGCTGCCGCTTACTTTGAGGCCACGGCCAAGGCCTGCGGCCAACCCAAATTGGTCAGCAACTGGATCATGGGCGAGGTGTCGCGCCGCCTCAACAGCGGCGAGGTAACGTTTGAGAACATCCCCGTCAGCGCCGCGCAGCTGGGCGCACTGATCAGCCGCATCACCGACAACACCATCAGCAACAGCGCAGCGCGCCAAGTGTTTGAAGGCCTTTGGAGCAAGGAAGGCGAAGTAGACGCCCTCATCGAAGCCAAAGGCCTCAAGCAAATCAACGACACAGGCGCGTTGGAAGCCATCATCGACGAGGTACTGGCCGCCAACCCCAAGAATGTCGAAGAGTTCAAGGCGGGCAATGCCAAAGCGTTAAACGGTTTGGTCGGCCCCATCATGAAGGCCAGCAAAGGCAAAGCCAACCCTGCACAAGTCAATGAACTGTTGATGAAGAAGCTGAGCTAAAACAGCCACCATTGAGGAGACAAACAATGAACACATTCCCCTTGCTTCGCCGTACGTTGCTAGGCTGGGTCGCCGCCTCAACGCTGATGGCCATGACCTCACCCACGGCATTTGCACAAACCAAACCTCTGTTGCGCATCTCCAGCCCTGCCGTGCCTGACGACTGGCACGGCAAGATGTGGGAGGTGTTCAAAGAGTCGCTGAACAAATCAGCGCCCAACGCCTACGACGTACAAATCAACCTCAACGGTTCTTTGTTCAAGCAAGGCACCGAGCCTGCTGCCATGGCGCGTGGTAATTTGGAGTTGGCATCGATCTCGGCCTTTGACATTGCCAAGCTGGTGCCTGAGTTTTCGATCTTCACGGCGGGCTACGTCATCCGCGACCCCAAGCATCAGCAAAAGGTGTTCAACGGCCCCATCGGCGACGAGCTGTTCAAACTCGCCTCCGAAAAAATGGATGTCACGATTTTGGCCACCGCCTATTTGGGCACGCGCGAGCTCACCTTGCGCGACACACGCAAGGTCAACACACCTGCCGACTTGAAAGGCGTCAAGCTGCGCATGCCCGGCTCGAAAGAGTGGTTGTTCTTGGGTGACTCACTGGGCGCGACGGCCACACCCCTCGCATTTGGCGAGGTGTACATGGGCCTCAAAACCGGCACGATCGACGGCCAAGACAACCCACTGCCCACCGTGCGTGCCGCCAAGTTTTACGAAGTGACGCAGCAAATTGTGCTGACCCACCACTTGGTTGACAGTTTGTTCATTGCCGTGTCCAACAAGACATGGAACAGCCTGACAGCCACCGAGCAAAAAAACCTCAAAGCCGCCGCACAAGCAGCCGCCAAGTTCAACAACGACAACCGCATCAAAGAAGAAGCGCAAATTTTGGACTTCTTCAAAAAACAAGGTTTGAAAGTGAACACGCCTGATCAAGCCGCATTCCGCAAAGCGGTACAAGCGGCCTACGACAAATCCGAGATGGCGCAAAGTTGGCCCAAAGGCTTGATTGAGCGCATCAACGCGACCAAGTAAGCGATGCTTTTGCAAAAAATGACCGGATGGCTGGGCCTGTGGGCCAAGGCCATCGGTGGCCTGCTTTTCTTAGCCCTGTTTCTCACTTTTCTCGTGCAAATCGCCGCACGTTTTGGTTTTAACCAGCCGCTGCCGTGGAGCGATGAACTCGCCGTCATCTTGTACCTGTGGGTCATCTTGTGGGCCTGTGCATTTGTGGTGCCAGAAAAAGAACATGTGATGTTCGACCT
>CANCCJ010000214.1 GCA_947374535.1 Comamonadaceae bacterium
GTGTTCCCATGTAGGCGGGCCGCTTTGAGCAGGGGTGTTTCAAGCGGAATGTAGATGGCGTCTGATACCAAAGCGGTTTTGGGCAATTGCGTGATCTCAATATCCAGTGCTGGTTGGCCATGCATGCCTTGGTTGGTTGTATTTACCAGCAAGGCGGCACCCGTTAATGCGTCATGGCGTTCATCCCAATTGAATGCGCTGACGGGTGCGCCAAATTCCTGAGCCAAGGCGTCTGCTTTGCTACGGGTTCTGTTGAGGATGCGAATCTCGGTCGCCCCAGCGTCTATCAAACTCACCACAATGGCGCGCGATGCCCCTCCAGCCCCGAGGACAACGATTGGCCCGGAGTTGACTTGCCAATTCGGTTGGGCTTCCCGCAGACTCTCTAAATAGCCGAAGCCGTCGTGATTGAAGCCATGAAGCGCACCGTCTGGCTGCACCACGATGGTGTTGATCGCGCCCATGCGCATGGCCAGCGGCTCCACCCAGTCCATGTGTTGCATAGCGTGTACTTTGTGCGGAATGGTGATGTTGCATCCAGCCAGACCCAGTGCGCTTAGTCCTCGAATCGCATCTTCGAGATTGCCCGGCTCCACAGGGAATAGCCCATAAGCACCCTTCAATTTGTAATGATGAATCCAATGGTTGTGGATGGCCGGTGAGCGCGAGTGGGCGATGGGCCAGCCCATGACGCCCGCCATGATGAATGTATTGTTCATGGTGAATAAATTAATTGGATCGCCAATGGTAGCCAGTGCATTACGGGAGTCCACTTTTTGTAGGGTGTTGCGACGTGCCTTGAGATACGTCTGAAATTTAAGGGCGCTGCTATATCTGTTTTAGACTGAAGCTGAGTTAGGAAGCACATTCAAAAAATACGCTAAGTAGTTGCTTCGAATGAACTTTTCTTCACAAATAAACAACAGTTAATTTCGATGAATGTCGTTTTTGATAGTTTGTTTGCTAAAATCTACCTAAGGAGTCCACATGTCTAATCAATCAGATTCACTCGAGAGTGTTGTCATCGGCGATGGCGTTATTGTCAAAGGTACGTTCACTGTGCCTTCTAAAGCCATCATTAACGGTGTTATTGAGGGTGATTTAACAGCAGAAGAAGTGCTAATCGGCCCAACTGGCAAGATTACGGGCCGTGTCTCTGCCAAGGTCATTGATGTGCGTGGTCAGCTCCACGACACCATCATTTCCGAGAAGAGCTTGATTGTTCGCTCCACAGGCAAGATTGCCGGCAAAGTTCAATACTCAGAAATTGAGATTGAAAAAGGCGGCGAAATCGAAGGTACTTTGAGCCAAGACGCCAACGGTCCAGTGTTGAACGTTGGTAGCTCTGCTGCTTAATTGTTGCGTTTGATGTTGCGTCGCATCGTTACAGCTGTTCGTCTGCTGCCTGGGCTGGTGTCCGGTGGTTGGACGCGTCAGTACGAGGATGCGCGCATCATCTTGGAGCAAAACGGCGATCTTCATTACATGAATGTCAGTGGTCGCATGCAGCGCATCTTGGTGCGTGGCGGCATATTGGCTACAGGCGCGATGTTGCTGGCGATTGCTGTGCTTTTTGCAACCAGTATCAGTCTCATGATGAGCCGCTCCAAGTTGGAGCGCTCCCATGAAGAGGTCTACCGTGCTTTGCTCAGCAGCGCTTCCGATGCTGAAGGCGCTGACCAATTGAGCATGAATGATGAACAAATGGTCTCATTGGCTCAAACGATTCGTGATCGCGATATGAGCATTCGTCGTTTCGTTGACACTTCAATGGTGGCGGTTTCGCAAGAAAACGTCAGCATGAAGTCGCAGCTCGAATCGTCTGGTTTGACCGAGAAAATTGTCAAGATCATTCAGCAAAATGCTGCAAACGGTGGTTTTAATCTAGAAGACGACGTCAAGAGCAATCCTTTGCTGCGTGGCAAAGTGGCTGACGAGTTGTCGACCAACCGTGGCTTGCGAGAAGTTTTGTACGCATTGCCTAGCGTGATGCCGATTCCTAATTACAGTGTGACGTCTGATTTTGGTGTTCGTCGCCATCCATTGACTGGGCAAACCCACTTTCACACGGGCTTGGATATGTTGAGTCAAACGGGCGATGAAAAAGTTCACCCCGTCAAGCCGGGGGTGGTTGTATTGACCCAGTTCCACACGCAATACGGAAACATGGTGGTTGTTCGCCATACGAACGGCGTTGAATCGCTGTACGCGCACTTAGCCAACATTGAAGTGAAGTTGGGTGACAAGGTCACTAACGAGTCTGTGTTGGGTAACATCGGTAGCACGGGTTCTTCGTCAACAGGCAAACACCTGCATTTGGAAATTTTGATTGGTGGATATCCAGTCAACCCACAAAAAGTTATACGGACGGCGCAATATGTTCAACAAATCCAAAATCAACAACGTTAATCTCTCGCAAGAGAACATTTCTTCCCAAGACGTGGAAGACGAACAAGTTGAAACTGTTGTTGAAGAAGTGCAGATTCAACCAGTAGTCGCAACGCCTAACCCTGCCCCCGCCCCCGCAACTAACCAGCGAACTAGCATGATGGACATGATTTCAACCGCCGCTACCAAACCTTCCATTCTCAGCGAGGGCTTTTCGTTCCGTGGTGAGATTTCCGCCAAAGGCGCGATCCACGTAGAAGGCGCCTTGAATGGCCAAATTCAGGTCGATGAGCTCACCATCGGTGCGCGCGGTCAAGTTGAAGGCGTTGTGACTTGCAGCAGTTTGCACATCAAGGGTAAGTTTTCAGGGACCGCCACATGCAATGAGTTGATCGTGACTTCGTCGGCGTCAGTTGATGGTCATGTGGTTTACCAAACCCTGTCAGTACAAAAGGGCGCGTCCATCAAAGGCGAACTCTTGTTGGTCAAGTAATTCACTGAGGCTTCGCCGAACAACGTTTGTTTATGAGCCAAGAAGAACAGTTCATTAACGGCGATTTGCTGCGTTTGCGTCGTGAGGCCCGTGGTTGGGTGTTGAATGACATGGCCACGCGTGTTTGTATGTCAGTCAAACAAATTCGTCAGTTGGAAGAGGGCGGTATCAGCTCCTTCTACAGTGCTTCTGTAAAAGTCACCGCAGCTAAAAAAGTGGGTGCTTTGCTTGGATTGTCTGCCGAAGAAGTCCTTACCCAGCCTCAGGTGGCACAACCGCAACAGCTTGCTGTTCCTGTTGCTGACAGCGAGGTCCATGATGAAATCCCTTTGCACGCAGATTCCCATCTTGAAGCCGCAGGTTCTTCACTCCATGTGACCGAAGAGTCGGTACTTGCGGAAACAGGTGCTTTAGTCGAACCTGTGCCTAGCCAAGGGTCTGTCCCGGAAGCGCCCAAATCGAAGACGTCATTGTGGGTCATTGCAGGCTTGTTCGCGACAGCTTTGGCTGTCGCCGCCTATATGCAACCCCAAGAGGAACCGGTTGCCGAACCAGCTCCACCCATACAAGTTGTACCTTCAGATGCAGCTGACGCGGCGAGCGGTGCAGAGCCCTCGGAAGATGCCGCATCGGCCAATGCGGTGGCTCCTGTTGCGAAGCCTGCGAGCGCGTTGGCAGCTGCACCCGCTTCTGCTGCAAGTAAGGCGCTTTAAAAAGCTGTACCCAACGAGACGATCTAAAACCGCTTTTGAGCGGCTTTTTTTATTTTTTACAACCTAAAGCGAGTGCTTCGCTGCGACTCTTTGCCAACTGCGTTGCGTCTGCAGCCAACGTGGGCCATGAGCCTAGGTGTGATTTGCATAAGTCATACATGGCTTGAACCCAAGACTGGCTGTCATTCAAGCACGGGATGTAGTGGAACACTTCGCCGCCCGCGTGCAAGTAAGCCTCTTGCGCTTCTTGCGAAATCTCTTCCAAGGTCTCAAGACAATCGCTGGTGAAACCGGGGCAAATCAAATCCACACGCTTCACGCCTTGTTGAGCGAGGGCAACTAAGGTGGGTTCTGTATAAGGCTGCAACCATTTGGCTTTGCCAAAACGGGACTGAAACGTCACCATGTATTGGGACTTATCCAAGCCCAAGGACTCACCGAGCAAGCGGGCTGTTTTGTAGCACTCGCAGTGATAAGGGTCGCCCAAATGCAGTGTCCGCTCGGGTACACCGTGAAAGCTCATCACCAAACGCTCCGCTTGACCGTGCGTGGCCCAGTGGGTGCGCACGCGTTCAGCTAAAGCCTGGATGTAGGC
>CANCCJ010000215.1 GCA_947374535.1 Comamonadaceae bacterium
CATTCGGGGCACCTTGGTGCCTGCCGATACTTTTGACGAAGTGTTCCGTCATTTGAAGGCTTATCGCGCAGGTAAAGGCAAATGATGGGGCGTTGGTTGCGCGGCCTGATGCAGGCCGATGCATGGCTGGCTGCCTTGGCGCTGGCCTTAATGGCCCTGATACCTCTGATTGAGATTTTGTCTCGCCCCCTGATGGGCAAAGGTATTGATAACGCCCCCGTGGTGGTTCAGCATCTAGGCCTGCTGATGGCGATGGCTGGTGCCATTGCGGCAGAACGATTTGGGCACCTCACCAGTTTGGGTGTGATGGTGCCTCGTTTGTACGGGGTGGGGCAGTTTGGTGCTGCAGCCATTTGCGGCGTCTTGGCATGGGCCAGCGGTCAACTGGTATGGAGTGAAATGTCCGCCGAACAGGTGCTGGCCTATGGCATGCCGGTGTGGTGGTTCCAAGCGTCCATGCCTTTGGGTTTTGCACTTTTAGCGTTGAAATTGGGCGCGCGATGTAGCCCACACTTGGGCGTGAAGTTCATGTGCGCGTTGGTTGCCCCGTTGTTGGGTGCGTGTGTCGCATTTCGCTGGGATGGTGAGGCCTTGCCATTGTGGCCTTGGGTGGGTGGTTTGGCGTTGATGTTGTCGTTTGGTGCGCCCATCTTTGCGGTGTTGGGAGGCTTGGCACTTGCATTGTTTTGGCAAGACGGCTTGCCCCTGGCGTCGATTGCTTTGTCGCATTACCAAATCACGGTGAACCCCTCATTGCCGGCGTTACCGCTTTTTACCTTGGCTGGATTGATCTTTGCAGGGACAGGTGCGGCACAGCGGCTGGGTGCTGTGTTTGTTGCGTTGTTTGGTGGTGGTAAGACTGGCACCGTGATTGCAGCCACGGTGTTGTGCTCCTGTTTCACCGCATTCACAGGTGGCAGTGGCGTAACCATTTTGGCCCTTGGCGGGTTGTTGTTGCCTTTACTTCAGGGCGTGGGCTACCCAGACCGAAAGGGCATCAGTTTGGTCACCAGTGCCAGTGCCTTGGGCGTTTTGTTGGCACCGTCCGTGCCCTTGATCATGTACGCCATCATTGCGCGCGTACCCATCAACACCATGTTTTTAGCGGGCGTAATTCCCGCCGTGGTCATGGTGGCGTGCTTACTGATTTTTGGTGGTTATCTGCGTCAAGATGCCATTCGCAGCGAGCCTACTGTCAAACCTGTTTTTAAACCGCATGCTTTGCGCGATGCCGCATGGCATGCCAAATGGGAATTGTTGGCCCCTGTGGTGGCCATTGGTTCGTTGGGCAGTGGCTTTGCCACCCCTACAGAAAGCGCAGCTCTGACAGCGCTCTATGCGGTATTCACGCAAGCATGGGCCCACCGTGAGTTGGACGTCAAGAAGTTAGGTGAATCCTTGTCGCAATGCACCCAAATCATTGGTGGTGTGATGTTGATTTTGGGTATGGCTTTGGGCTTGACCAACTACTTGGTGGACGCTGGCATTCCAGATCTCGCCACCGATTGGGTGCAAAGCGTCACGCAAAACAAATGGGTGTTTCTGTTGGCCTTGAACGTGTTTTTGTTTGCCGCTGGTGCATTAATGGAAATTTACGCTGCCATCGTGGTGTTGGTGCCTTTGCTGTTGCCCTTGGCCATCAGCTATGGCATTGATCCAGTGCACTTTGGCATCATCTTTTTGGCCAACATGGAGATGGGCTTTTTATGCCCCCCGGCTGGCATGAACATTTACTTTGCCTCCGCCGTGTTCAAGCAACCTCTTCGCACGGTCGCTGCCTCGGTGGCTCCTGCGTTGTTGGCTATCTTTGTGGGCACGTTGCTGATTTCTTGGCTACCGTTGCTTGCCACCGGGCTACCCAGTTGGGTGATGTCGTTTACGCGTTGAGCAGTTCAAGCTGGCTGCTGACACTGCGGTGTGACAAGTGGGCCAAGGTTCTTCGCGAGTGCCCTTCGGGAGAAAGCATCTCGCCGACATGAACTTTGGCTTGAATTCCAGACGATGCCATCACTTGATGGAGCGACTGAACAAAGCCAATGTCACCGACAAAAGCAGCTTTCAGACATAGCGCACCCGTTTGTGGGTTGGTGTAGCGAATTGCCAAAGGTTGCACTTGGATGTGGTGGTTGACGGCCGCTTCAAACAAGTTGGCATGAAACAGGCTGACGGTATTTCCCTCGCTGCTGGTGCCTTCAGGAAATCCAGCCACGCAATAGCCGTGGTGCAGTGCGCTGGACACATCGTCGACCATGCGTCTGGCGGAGCTGGGCGAGCCTCGGTCAACGAACACAACACCGCATGCGGTCGCAATGTTTCCCACGATAGGCCAACGTTTCACTTCTGATTTGGCAACAAAGATGCTAGGTTGAATGGTTTGAATGATCAACGCATCTACCCACGACACATGGTTAGCGACCAGCAAAAGTGGTGTTTCCGTGTTTTCACTCGGCGTGTAATGTGTGGCATGCGTCACTTGGATGCCGATGATGGCCAGTGTGCTTTGTGACCAATTCTTAATTTCTTGAAGCTTGTGTGCCTTGCTTAATTTGGGAAATTTGATCCACAAAATCCAAAATGCACGGCCAAAAGCGTGTACGAGTCGTAGGTATTTGATCAGCATGATTGGCTGATAAGCATAGGTCCGTTCTATGACAAATTTGTGAAGGTTTCAGGAAATTTGTCACGAATATTTCACGCAATCTTCGCCGTTAATTCACATGGGCTGTTAAGAATCTTGGCATTGATTCACCAAGGAGCCACCATGAAAGAATTACCCAACCCAACCATGCCGCTGTCGTTCATCGATGTGCCACGGGGGTCACTTCATCGAAACGATCATGACGCTCAAAAAGTTTCTGTCTCGACCCAAAAAACTCAAACCCGCCTGAGTCTGATTGTTGAATGGGCTAAGCACCAAGATGAGGTGCGTGAAGCTCAACGTTTGCGCTATGACGTGTTTGCCACTGAAATGGGTGCCCGTTTGAAAGACAGCATCCCCGGCCACGACATTGATTTGTTCGACGATTTTTGTGAACACCTCATCATCCGTGATGATGCGACCGAACAGGTGATCGGTACCTACCGTGTCTTGACGCCCGCGCAAGCCAAGCGCATTGGCAGTACATATTCGGACTTGGAATTTGACCTCACACGTTTGCGCCAATACCGCGAACGCATGGTCGAGTTGGGTCGTAGCTGCGTGCATCCAGAGCACCGTCATGGGGGCGTGATCATGGCCTTGTGGGGTGCTTTGGCTGAGTTCATGGTACGCAACAAACTCGATGTGATGATTGGCTGTGCCAGCATCCCCATGCTGCACCAAGGTGTAGTCAGTGGTGAAGTGGCTGCCAGCATTTGGCATCAACTGAAGAAAACGCATTTGGCCGGTGTGGAAAACCAAGTGACACCGCGTTTGGCTTTGCCGGTCGAGCAGTGGGAAGTTAATTCTGCTTTTGAGCCACCTGCACTCATCAAAGGTTATCTGCGCTTAGGCGCTAAAGTTTTGGGTGCGCCTGCTTGGGATCCAGACTTCAACACGGCGGATCTGCCTATGTTGATGAAGATCAACGACATGCCTCCCCGGTATCGCAAACACTTCTTAGGCGCTTGATGCACTACAGAGCCATCTTCATCTCAGACTTGCACTTGGGCACGCCCGGTTGTCAAGCAGACGCATTGCTGGATTTCTTAAAAGAAAACACCAGCGACTATCTGTATCTGGTGGGTGACATCATTGATGGCTGGCAACTGCGTCGCCGTTGGTATTGGCCACAGGCACACAACGATGTGATTCAGAAATTGCTGCGCAAAGCACGCAAAGGCTGCCGCGTGATTTATGTGCCAGGCAATCACGACGAGTTTGCGAGGCATTTCTTAGACCACCATTTTGGTGGCATTGAAGTGGTGGAGGAGGCGGTGCATAAAACGGCCGATGGTCGTCAACTGTGGGTGATCCATGGGGATTACTTTGACGCCGTCGTGCAGCAAGCCAAATGGTTGGCCTATGTGGGTGATTATTTGTACGAGTTCACACTCAAGCTCAACCGTTATCTGAACAACATGCGTGGGCGCTTGGGTTTGCCCTATTGGTCCTTGTCTGCTTACCTCAAACACAAGGTTAAAAAGGCGCTCAACTACGT
>CANCCJ010000216.1 GCA_947374535.1 Comamonadaceae bacterium
TTGGTTCAACCACCACCGACTGCTGGAGCCGATTGGGTATATTCCACCTGCCGAGGCTGAGGCCAACTACTATCAGCAACTCGCAGAGAAGGCCAATGCCGAGGCGTTAACTTAAACCAACTGGCCTCCTCGAAATGCGGGGCGATTCAGTGCCTTGGGTGGAAGTTGTCCAATATGCCAGCGCACTAGAAACTGAGTAACTCAACATGATAATTTCCTTGTTTAATTAGAGTTAGAAAGCACCATCTAATTTGCCTTAAGAGTTCAACCGATGTATTGACGTTTTTGGTTGACTGAATCGGCTAATGAAGATGATCTACTTCAATAAAAAATGCCCGTGCGTTTGACCAACGCTTTCTACGTTAGTTAATGCTGATACGAGTTGTTTGTAGGAGTCTTCTATGCATTTCCCGTGTATGTGTAATAACTCTTCAGTCTTCTCAGTGGTGTAGATAAGTTTTTCCTTGGCGTTTGATTCGCTATGCTTAGCCTCAATGTAGCCCGCGTCAATTAACCTTCTGAGCGCTCTGTGGAGTGTTGCAGGAGACCCAAGCGTATGTAAATGCATTGCTGCAGTAATGTTGTAGGGCGAACCATTCTCGAGCGCCGTTGCAACCCGCTGGAGCAAATGCCAATCTGTAGTAGTCATCTCATAGCTGATCTGCTTTTGAATTTCAGATAGCATTAGTAAAGTCAAATAGCCTAAATAAATTTTTTGAGCTTCAAATGTCTTTTTCATATCAAGATCTCAATTTGAGATTGACCATGTGGTTATTAATTGATATTTATTTGAGCACTTTTAATGGCAATTTGAAGTTGTCAATAAATTTGACTTATTTGTGTTGCGATGATGAGTATTTTTCTTGGTTTAACCGGCTGAGCCTGTGCATCAGTAGTCGATGCAACTGCTGGGATAACGCGGTGATTGAGTCATTCTTTAGTGACGTGAAGAGCGAGCAAATCATGAGGCGAATTTACTAAACTCGGGCTGGAGACGAGTCTGAAATCTTGGACTGCATGGAAGGTTTCTACAATCGAGTTCAGCGCCAAAAGTGCCTTGATTACAGTCCCCATGAGTTTGAACGGCAACCTCATTACGCGCACTTATAGAGGTCATTTTCAAGACTTACATGGCACAATAAGTGCCAGGCAGATCAGTTGATGGCGTTAAAAGTTTTTTTGACGGTATTTCTGACGGTATTTTTCAACATTAGGTTATGAGATTCCTGTATCTATAAGCCTTTTAGGCTTGAATGTGATACTGGTCTCGGGCACCATTCGTTAAGCACAAGGAAGGAGTTTCGTCATGGCACGCTACAACGCCGCGTATGAAATTCATGTGCATGGTCAAATTCCGCTGCGCCAAGACGTAGGCTTGGATCAATTGCAAGATGCCTTGCGCCCCTTGTGGCAATACGCCGGCGCCTCGTCGCTCGAAGACGGCGCCACCAGCTCGTACCCTGAAGAGCCCGGAATCCGTTTCAACCCCGAAGAACACATGCTGCAAATGTGCTGGACTGTTCCCGGCGACGATGACTTTCGTCAAAGCTTGGATGAAATGTGCATGAGCTTGAATGAGCTCACCGCTGCAGGTGCGCCCATCGAAGTGACCTTCTACGACAACGACTTTGACGACGAAGACAGCGCATCCGAGCAGGACTCACGTGATGATTTCTTGATGCTCTTTGTGGGGCCCACTCCTGCAGACATCATGCAAGCGCAGCGCGACATGTTGGTCAACGACGTCATACACTTGATGGAGCGCCACTTTGATGGCGCTGAATTGGGCGGCGTGGTGAATGAAATCGATAAGCTGTTCTCTGAACGCTTCGACAATTTAGTGAACTCGCTTGATTTGGGGCGTCCACCGCGTGGCCCGAACGGCGGTCACGGCAGCGGCGGTCATGGTGGCCGCAAGCCGCGCCATTTGCACTGAAGTTTTAAACTCAAAAGATTAAAAAACCGGCCTCTGTAAAGAGAGCCGGTTTTTTGTTGCCAGATGAAAGCTTAGTGAGCTGCGATGCCAATGCCTTTGAATTCACCTGTTTTGACGGATTCAGCAATCCGTTTTTCCCACTCGGCTGGGCCAGTGATGTGTGCGCTGGTGCCGCCAGAATCCACCGCCACCGTCACGGGCATATCGACCACATCGAACTCATAAATGGCTTCCATGCCGAGATCCGCAAAGCCCACGACTTTGGCGTGCTTGATGGCTTTAGACACGAGGTAAGCCGCGCCGCCGACCGCCATGAGGTAGGCCGACTTGTGCTTCTTGATCGCCTCAATCGCGGTTGGGCCGCGTTCGGCTTTACCCACCATCGAGATCAAGCCGGTTTGGGCCAGCATCATCTCAGTGAACTTGTCCATGCGGGTGGCGGTGGTGGGGCCAGCAGGGCCCACCACTTCGTCGCCCACGGGGTCGACGGGGCCGACGTAATAAATCACGCGGTTGGTGAAGTCCACGGGCAGTTTTTCGCCCTTGGCCAACATGTCTTGGATGCGCTTGTGGGCGGCATCGCGGCCTGTGAGCATCTTGCCGTTGAGCAAAATGGTTTGGCCAGGCTTCCAGCTGGCGACTTCTTCTTTGGTGAGGGTGTTGAGGTCCACGCGCTTGCTCTTTTGTGTGTCCGGCGTCCAATTGACATCGGGCCACAGGTCCAGAGATGGTGCTTCCAAAAACACGGGGCCAGAGCCGTCCATCACAAAGTGGGCGTGGCGTGTGGCGGCGCAGTTAGGAATCATCGCGATGGGCTTACTGGCCGCGTGCGTGGGGTACATCTTGATTTTCACGTCGAGCACAGTGGTCAAGCCGCCCAAGCCTTGCGCGCCAATGCCCAAGGCGTTGACCTTGTGGTAAAGCTCCAAACGCAGTTCTTCGACTTGGCTGAGCTTGTCGCCCTTGCTGGATTTCTCCAGCAACTGGTACATATCGAGGTCGTCCATCAAGCTTTCTTTAGCCATCAGCACGGCTTTTTCAGCTGTGCCGCCAATGCCAATGCCGAGCATGCCAGGAGGGCACCAGCCCGCGCCCATGGTGGGCACAGTTTTGAGCACCCAGTCCACCACGCTGTCGCTGGGGTTGAGCATGTACATCTTGGATTTGTTCTCGCTGCCGCCGCCTTTGGCTGCAACGGTGACATCCACTTTGTTGCCAGGCACGATTTGCGTGAAGATCACAGCAGGCGTGTTGTCTTTGGTGTTTTTGCGGGCGAACTGAGGGTCATCGACCACCGAGGCACGCAGCATGTTGTCGGCAAAGTTGTAGCCGCGGCGCACGCCTTCGTTGATGGCGTCTTCCAAGCTGCCAGTAAAGCCTTCCCAGCGCACGTCCATGCCGACTTTCAGAAACACGTTCACGATGCCGGTGTCTTGGCAAATTGGGCGGTGGCCGAAGGCGCTCATCTTGCTGTTGGTCAAAATTTGCGCGATGGCGTCTTTCGCTGCAGGGCTTTGCTCACGCTCGTAGGCGCTGGCCAAGTGAGAAATGAAATCAGCAGGGTGGTAGTAGCTGATGTATTGCAGAGCGGCGGCGACCGATTCAATCAGGTCGTTTTGGCGGATCGTTGTCATGGAAATAGTCCTGAAAAAGGCCAGAGGTAAAAACAGCGGCTGAGTTTACTCAAAGCCGCTGTCGCAATGCTTGCAGGAAGCGATGGCTTATTTGATGGTCAACACCCAAGCGGCGAGTTTTTTGGCTTCAGCGTCGTTGACTTGGGTATTTGCTGGCATCGGGACAGGGCCCCACACGCCTGCGCCACCCTTTTGAATTTTGGTGGCGAGTTTGTCAGCGGCTGTTTTGTCGCTTGCGTATTTAGCAGCCACATCTTTGTAGGCGGGGCCCACCAGCTTTTTGTCGGTGGCGTGGCAGGCCATGCAGTTTTTAGAGGTGGCCAAAGCCAAGTCTGCCCATGCGGGCATACACAGCGCAGATGCAGCAAGAATAGTGAGTGTTAAGGGCGGCTTGTGCATGGCAATACCTCGTCAAAGTTGGTGAAATGCCAAGCCAGTTTAGCGTGCGTGATGGCTGTAAATATTTTTTATACACATCGATCATGGGATGCACTTGTGAAACATGTGGCTGTTTGGCCGTGGGCGATAATCTGCACACTTTTTTAGCTGCTTTATTGAC
>CANCCJ010000217.1 GCA_947374535.1 Comamonadaceae bacterium
TCAACTCCACAACACCATCATTTCCGAGAAAAGCCTGATTGTTCGTTCCACCGGCAAGATCGCCGGCAAAGTTCAGTACTCAGAAATTGAGATTGAAAAGGGCGGCGAAATCGAAGGTACTTTGAGCCAAGACGCCAACGGTCCTGTTGCGAACGTCGGTAGCAACGCGGCTGCTTAACTGACTACGGTTTAGATGACGCGTCGATTCTTTTCTGCTGTGCGCTTACTTCCAGGACTTGTGTCCAATGGATGGGTGCGCCAGTATGAAGATGCGCGCATCATTTTTGAACAAAACGGCGATCTTCATTACCTCAACATCAGTGGTCGGATGCAGCGCATTTTGGTGCGCGGCGGTATCCTAGCGATGGGGGGCATGCTGGTTGCTATCTCGGTTTTATTGGTGACCAGCGTTAGTCTTATGGTGAGTCGTGCGAAGCTAGAGCGTTCTCATGAAGAGGTTTACCGTGCATTGCTCAGCAGTGCTTACGATGCGGAAGGTGTCGATCAGCTCAGTATGAGCGATGAGCAAATGGTATCTCTCGCTCAGACTATTCGAGACCGCGATATGAGCATTCGTCGCTTTGTAGATACCTCCATGGTGGCAGTTTCGCAAGAAAACGTAACCATGAAGTCTCAACTTGATGCATCTGGTTTGACAGAGAAAATTGTCAAAATCATTCAACAAAATGCGGCGAATGGTGGTTTCAACTTGGAAGATGATGTCAAGAGCAATCCATTGCTTCGCGGCAAAGTCGCAGATGAGCTGTCGACCAATCGAGGGTTGCGTGAGGTCCTCTACGCATTGCCCAGCGTGATGCCTGTGCCAAACTACAGTGTGACGTCGGATTTTGGTGTTCGTCGCCATCCGATCTCTGGACAAACACACTTTCATACGGGCCTTGATTTGTTGAGTCAGACGGGCGATGAAAAGGTCCATCCAGTCAAACCTGGTGTTGTGGTCTTGGCTCAGTTTCACACTCAGTACGGTAACACTGTGGTGATTCGCCACACCAATGGTGTGGAGTCGCTTTATGCGCATTTGGCAAATATCGAAGTGAAGTTGGGTGACAAAGTCACAAACGAATCCGTGTTGGGCAACATTGGCAGCACGGGTTCATCGTCAACAGGTAAGCACCTGCATTTGGAAATCTTGATTGGTGGTTATCCAGTCAATCCACAAAAAGTTATACGGACGGCACAATATGTTCAACAAATCCAAAACCAACAACGTTAATTTATTGCAAGCGAATCCGCTTGGGGCTGAGGTAGAGGACGAGAAAGTGGAATCTACGGCTGAAGATAGTGTTGCCTCAGAGCAGCAACTGCCAACGCCTACACCAGCCCCTCTACCTAACCAACGAAACAGCATGATGGACATGATTTCAACCACGGCAACCAAACCTTCCATTTTGAGTGAGGGCTTCTCGTTTCGAGGCGAAATCACCGCCAAGGGTGCTATTCATGTTGAAGGCGCTTTGAATGGTCAAATTCAGGTGGATGAACTCACCATTGGTGCGCGTGGTCAAGTTGAGGGGGTTGTGACTTGCAGCAGCTTGCACATCAAAGGCAAGTTCTCTGGCACAGCCACTTGCAATGAGCTGATCGTGACGTCTTCGGCTTCTGTGGATGGTCACGTCGTTTACCAGACACTGTCGGTTCAGAAGGGTGCGTCTATCAAGGGCGAACTTTTACTTGTCAAGTAATTCATAAAGTCTTGTCCAAGTCGCATTAGTTTATGAGCCAAGAAGATCTGTTCATCAACGGTGACTTATTACGTCTTCGCCGTGAGGCCCGTGGCTGGCTTCTCAACGATATGGCTACGCGTGCTTGCATGTCGGTCAAGCAAATTCGTCAGTTGGAAGAAGGTGGGATGAGTGCTTTTTACAGCGTTGGAGTGAAAGCAACGGCTGCTAAAAAAGTGGGTGCATTGCTTGGTATCTCGGCCGATGAAGTCCTAGGGCAAGTCGCAGAAGTTGAGGAACTGTCCGTTGAAAACGCGGCTGAAGACCTGCTCACAGTGCCGTCTTCAATCGAGGTCATGGCATCTCCTGAGGTGGTCGCGGTTGAAGTGGCTGAATCTTCGAAGCACGATGTACCGTCTGACGAAGAGTCGTCTGGCACGAGTCAGCCAGAACAAACAAAATCTAAAACGTCTCTTTGGGTGATCGTCGGTCTATTTACGGCGGCATTGGCGGTGGCTGCTTACATGCAGCCACAAGAGGAGACGGTGGCAGAGCCTGCGCCACCTTTGCAAGTGGTGCCCTCTGAGGCTATTGACGCAGCGAGCGCGGCAGATACATCTGCATCAAGCGTGCCTGTCTCTGCTGACAGTGGCCCAGCTTCTTCGGTTCAGAAGCCCGTGTCGACGGTTGTGGTTTCTACACCCGTCGCGAGCGCTCCTGCTTCAGCCGCTAGCAAAGCGCCTTAATCACGCGCTCCTAACGCCAAAGCCTCATCACGGCTGGTGGCTAATTCCTTAGCACTAGGCGCCAACATGGGCCAGCCAGCCATGTGTGATTTACTCAGTTCATACATGCCTTGTACCCACGTCGCGCTGTCGTTCAGGCATGGGATGTAGTGGAATACTTCGCCTCCTGCGTGTAAATAGGCTTCTTGCGCTTCTTGTGAGATTTCTTCCAAAGTCTCTAAGCAATCGCTGGTGAAGCCCGGACAAATCAGGTCGACACGTTTGACACCTTGTTGGGCAAGGGCCATCAAAGTGGGTTCGGTGTAAGGCTCTAGCCATTTCGCTTTACCAAAACGGGATTGAAACGTCACCATGTATTGCGTTTTGCTCAGACCAAGCGCCTCACCCAGCAGGCGTGCTGTTTTGTAGCACTCGCAGTGGTAAGGGTCACCCAAATGCAATGTGCGTTCCGGGACTCCGTGAAAGCTCATGACCAAACGCTCGGCCTGTCCATGGGTGGCCCAGTGTGTTCGCACGCGTTCTGCCAAGGCTTGGATGTAGGCGGGGTGATCGTGGTAGTGGTTGATAAAGCGAAACTCTGGCAGCACACGGCTGCGTAAGCCCCAGTGGTACACCGCATCAAACACGCTCGCGGTGGTGGTGCCCGAGTACTGAGGGTAGGCTGGTAACACCAAGATACGTGTGAAGCCTTCTGCTTTAAGGGCGTCAAGCTGGCTTGCAACGGACGGGTTGCCATACCGCATGGCATATCGCACGCTGACAGCTTCGCTCTTGGCGTGAAAAACCGCTTGCAGCGCTTGCGCTTGCTTTTCTGTCCAAACCTTCAGGGGTGAGCCTTCGGCCGTCCAAATCGTGGCGTACTTGGCAGCGGACTTGGCTGGACGTACACGCAGGATGATGCCGTGCAAGATGGCCATCCACACCAAACGCGGAATTTCAACCACGCGGTGATCGCCCAAAAATTCTGCAAGGTAGCGTCGTACCGCTGAAGCGGTCGGCGCGTCGGGGGTGCCCAAGTTACACAACAGCACAGCAGTGCGTGGTGTTTGGCCGTGAGCGAAGGGCGGTTCGGGGGTGAAGGCAGGTTTTAACATGATGCGGTATTCTCGCCCAGCATGCTGAACCTTTCCAAAATTCAAGCCATAACCTTAGACCTTGACGACACCTTGTGGCCCGTCTGGCCCACCATTGCGCGCGCAGAGGTGGTTTTGCAGGATTGGCTCGCGCTACATGCCCCGCAAACTGCGTTGTTTTGCGCAGAGCCAGGCATGAAGCAGGCCATTCGTGCTGAGATCCACCAGCGTCATGTCGACCAACACCATGATTTGAGCTTTTTGCGTCGCGAAGCCATTCGCGAGAGCTTGCTGCGTGCTGGCGATGCGCCACATTTGGCCGATGCCGCTTTTGAAGTGTTTTTCACTGAGCGTCAAAATGTCAAGCTCTATGACGGTGTGCCGCAAGCACTGGCACGTTTGGCCGCTCGTTATCCGTTGGTCAGTCTGTCAAATGGCAACGCCGATGTGTTTCGCACCGAGGCCGGGCCCTACTTTCAAGCGGCGGTGAGTGCTCGGACGTTTGGCGTTGCCAAACCCGATGTACGCATTTTTCATGCGGCAGCGGCGCAGCTGAATCTGCCAGCTGAGGCCGTACTGCATCTCGGCGATGACGCCATGACCGATGTGATGGGTGCTATG
>CANCCJ010000218.1 GCA_947374535.1 Comamonadaceae bacterium
AGCCCCAAGGGTTCGCAAAGTTTCAATGCACGCGGCACATCGGGCGTGTTCATGAAACCAAACGTCAGCCACACTTGCCAGAAGTGTTCGCTCAGGCGCTCCACGCGCACGCGTTGTTTGTCTGACACCCACGGCACGTTCTCAAACGCCACTGTCAAGATGATGTTTTTTTCGTGCAGCACTTGGTTGTGCTTCATGTTGTGCAGCAACGCTTGCGGCACGGTCTCGGGATTGGCCACTGCATAAACGGCCGTGCGTTTGGCCAAGTGAGTGTGGCCTGAATCAATGTGCTCAATGAAGGTGTTGAGGTCTAAGCCATCGCGACGAATGGTGTCGACCACCAACTCGCGGCCACGCGACCATGTGGTCATGACCAAATACAAGGTCAGGCCCATCGCCAATGGCAACCAACCGCCATCAAAGAACTTGATGATGCAGCCTGCAAACAAAAACGAGTCAATGCTGAAGAAAAACAGCGTTGCGCCAATCGCCAAAGGCGTTGGTATTTTCCAAGCATCGTGCACAACAAAGAAAGTCATGATGGTGGTGATGACCATGGTCAAGGTCACCGCAATACCGTAAGCACCAGCCAAAGCAGAAGAGCTTCGAAACGCCAACACCGCCAGCACAACACCAGCCAACAAAATCCAGTTCACACCGGGCATGTAGATTTGACCCACCTCTTGCTCCGAGGTGTACTTGATGTCCATGCGTGGCAAGAAGCCCAACAAAATAGCCTGCTTGGTCATGGAATATGCACCTGAGATCACAGCTTGCGACGCAATGATGGCGGCCACTGTGGCCAACAACACCGCGGGGATCAACCACTCTTCGGAGAACATCCGAAAGAAGGGGTTTTCAATGGCTGTCGCATCGTGGATGAGCAGCGCGCCTTGGCCCATGTAATGCAGCGCCAAACTCGGCATAACCAAACCCATCCACGCAATTTGAATCGGCTTACGGCCAAAGTGGCCCATGTCGGCATATAGAGCTTCAGCACCTGTGAGCGCCAACACAATCGCACCAACAGCCGCCAACACAAAGGGGCCACGATCCAACAAAAAGTTGATGCCGTGCAGTGGATTCAAGGCCGTCAAAATTTCTGGCGTTTGCACAATTTGCTCAATGCCTGTGAGGGCAAGAATTACAAACCACACCACGATGATGGGGCCAAAAAACTTGCCCACAAAATTGGTGCCCCAGCGCTGCATGAGAAACAGCAGCACCAAAACGACCAATGCAATGGGCACCACATAGGGCTGCAACAAGGGTGTGACGATTTCTAAGCCTTCCACCGCGCCCAATACCGAGATAGCTGGCGTAATAACACTGTCGCCATAAAACAGCGTGGCGCCAAAAAGCCCCAGCAGCAGCAAGAAGTGGCGCAACCGTGGCTTGTGCTTAACCGCATTGGCGGCCAAAGCGGTGAGGGCCAACGCACCGCCTTCGCCGCGGTTGTCAGCACGCAAAATCAAAATCACATACTTGAGCGTGACGATGAGCATCAACGCCCAAAAAATGGCAGAAACCGCACCAATCAAATTTTCTGGCGTCAACGCCACGCCGGTGCCGGGTAAGAACACCTCTTTGACCGTGTACAGCGGGCTGGTGCCAATATCACCATACACCACACCAATGGCGCCCAAGGTCAACGCCGCGGTTGACTGGCGTTTGATGTGTGCTGAGGGGTTGTCTAAATCTGTTGCTGACATGAGCACTCCTATTCAAGTGCCCCTAGGTTGCCAGTGATCGTGTTAGGAAAGCATAAGTGCCAACTATTCGGCCAAGCGATAGCCCACACCGGGCTCGGTCAGCAGCAAGGTCGGTTCTGTCGGATTGACTTCGAGCTTGGCACGCAACTGCCCCATATACAGCCGCAGGTATTGGGTTTGGTCCACATGCTCAGCCCCCCACACATCCACCAGCAATTGGCGATGTGTCACCACCTGACCAGCTTGGCGCACCAAGCGCGCCAAAAGTTTGAACTCCGTAGGTGTAAGGTGCACAGCCTCGCCCGCTTTGAGTACCGTGTGCTTAGCAAGATCAACGTCTAAAGCACCACAGTTGTATTGGGTTTGCGAGGCCAGCACCACCGTGCCACGGTGACGCAACGTCACACGCATGCGTGCTAGCAATTCACTGATGCTGAAAGGCTTGACCAAATAATCATCCGCACCTGCATCGAGCAAGGTCACTTTGTTGGCGTCGTCATGGCGCGCCGAAATGATGAGGATGGGCAGTGCGTATTGCGCACGTATACGGCGCAGCAAATCACCACCATCGCCATCGGGCAGTCCCAAATCGAGTACCAACAAATCCAAGGGGCTGTCTGATGCCATGGCGTGACGCAGCACCGCACTGGCATCCGCCGAGCTGCCGCTGGCGACCACCTCGTAGCCTTCCACGCTCAGTGCATCTCGCAGCGTTTGGCGTAAATCTCGGTCGTCTTCTACCAGCAATACTTTGAGGGCCATGTGCGTTACGCCTCCATCGTCATAGGGGGTTGCGACAACACAGGCAATGACAGGCACATCACTGCGCCATGGGGCTGGCGGTCTTCCACCCACAGGTGTGCGTCATGCACTTTGGCAATGGCTTTGCACACGGCCAAGCCCACGCCCATACCTCGGCGCAATTGCGTGGCATCCGTCGCATCTGCTTGTGCGGCATCGGCATGCACGCGCTCGAAGGCTTGAAACACTTTGCCTTTCCACGCATCGGCAATGCCTGCGCCTTGGTCCATCACACGCACCTCTAATGTGTTGGGCTGTGCGTGCACTTGGATGTCGATGGGCGTGTCGTCAGGGCTGTACTTGATGGCGTTTTCAATCAGGTTGTCAAACAGCTGCGCCAACAAAATCGCATCGCAATAAATCAGAGGCAAGCCCTCAGGCACCGCCACCACCATGCGCCGCTGCGGGTGGCGCTGACGCGCCTTGCCCAGCACCGAGCCTAAGATTTCTTGCAGCGACTCCCAGTCTTTTTTGATCTGCAAAGGCGCGGCATCCAACCGCGCCAGCTGCAAGGTGTTGGTGGTCATGCGGTTGAGGTGCTGCGCTTCGTCAATGACTGTCTGCGCAAGCGCTGCCACCTTGTCTGTGCTCAAACGCGCAGCTTGGTCGTGAATGATCGAGGCGGCACCCATCAAGTTGGCCAGCGGCGTGCGGTAGTCATGCGAAATCGAGGTAAGCAAGGTGTTGCGTAGGCTCTGACTTTGCGCAACATCTTTGGCTTGTTGGGCCAATCGCAAGGTTTGCGCGCGTTCGATTTCATGTCCCAACAAATCACAGGCTTGTTGCAGCATGTCTCGCTGAAGTGCACTAAGCAGCTTTGCCTCATGGGCATGCAAGGCCGCAGCGCCATAAGCACGGGCACGGCCGCGCAAAGGTAAAAACACCGTGTTTTGGTTTTCGTGGCGACCCGTGCCCGGCCCCATCGCGCCAAACTGTTGCGCACAAACCAGCAAGCCCTGCAGGTCTTGGCCTTTGGCATGCCCTATCAACTGACTGTGGCCCATGCCCTCTTCAGACGCGCCTTCTTGCAGCAACAACACCGATACCTCGCATGCGGCTTCTTGCACCATCAACGCTTGCAGCTGTTGGCCTTGCAACTGCGCATCGCGCGTTTCTCGAAACTGCTCGCTCAGCTTGCGCAGCAGCTCTGAGGCTTGGGCATGCTGGCTTTCTGACTTAGCTGCCGAGCGAAGCCGGGCCATCAGATAGCTCACCACCACGCTCACGCCCATCATGGTGACTAACAACAACAAATCTTGGTGCAAGTGCACGCTGAAGGTGTAACGCGGCTCCACAAAAAACCAATTGAACATCAGCACAAACATCGCGCTGATGCCCACCGAAGCAAACGCCGACAACCACATGCCTGCAATGGCGCTGGCCAATACCAACAACAGGGCCAAGTTCCCGAGGTTGAACACCCCATCCAAGCCCCACAGCAAGCCCCACGCGCACAGCCAAATCACCACGGCGGGCCAGCGAGCTTCAAACTTGGGAGCAAATAAACGGCGTGAGGACGGCATGCACAAAGGCTAGCACAGGTCTTTCTGTGGACTTTCAAGAAACGTATGCAACTGGGCTTCAGGTTTGCAAGACAATCAGTACTTCA
>CANCCJ010000219.1 GCA_947374535.1 Comamonadaceae bacterium
CAAAGAGCTCACACAAATTCGCGACCTGCTCTCTGAGCTGCATTGAGTGGCGTTATAATTTAAACCTGATTCGGTGTGTGGCGCAGCCTGGTAGCGCACTTGCATGGGGTGCAAGGGGTCGAAGGTTCGAATCCTTTCACACCGACCAAAAATGACCAAGGGTTAGCAACGCAAGTTGCTAACCCTTTTGTCTTTTCAGGCCATCAAACAATGTCAACCTGGTGTAGCTCAAACTTACCCTTTTTCGCATCGGCAAAGTAGTGCTGCAGGGTTTCTTTGACGGTGCGAAAGGCAATTTCGTCCCACGGTATTTCATGCTCAGCAAATAAGCGTGCTTCTTGCGTTTCGTGGCCAGGGTCAAAGCGGTCACTGGTGAGTTGCGCGAGGTAGAAAAAGTGCACTTGGCCCACGCGCGTGACGTTCATCAGCGTGAACAAGTCTTGCATTTCAAACTGTGCGCCGGCTTCTTCCACGGTTTCACGCGCAGCACCTTGTGCGACGGTTTCGTTGAGTTCCATAAAGCCTGCAGGCAGGGTCCACTTGCCAAAGCGCGGTTCGATGTTGCGTTTGCACAGCAGCACTTTGTTTTCCCACACGGGCACCGTGCCCACTACGTTGAGTGGGTTCTCATAGTGAATGGTGTCGCAGGCATTGCACACCGCACGCTCACGCGTGTCGCCATCATCGGGCACGCGGTAAGTCACCGCGCTGCCGCACGATTTGCAATGTTGTATGAGCGGTCGATGCCACATGGTTTTAAACCACGCGCACTTGGAGTTCTCCCAAGCCTGCCACCGCGCCCACCAGGGTGTCGCCGGCCACCACAGCACCCACACCTTCAGGGGTGCCGGTGTAAATCAAGTCGCCGGGTTGCAGTTCCCACGCAGCAGACAAGTGCTCGATGGTTTCAGCGATGTTCCAAATGAGTTGGCTCACGTTGCTGCGTTGACGGTCTTGACCGTTGACTTGCACATAAATTTCAGCATGGGCCACATCGCCGGCTTGCGCTGCAGGCGTGATGGGGCCAATCGGGGCGCTGTGGTCAAAGCCTTTGCCAATGCACCAAGGGCGACCTTGTTTTTTCATGTCGTTTTGTAAATCGCGGCGTGTCATGTCTAGACCAACGGCGTAGCCGTAAATGTGATTCAACGCATCAGCCGCTTGGATGTTCTTGCCGCCTTTGCCGATGGCCACCACCAATTCAATTTCATGGTGCAAGTTTTTCGTGAGGCTAGGGTAGGGCATAGACCCCATTTCGCCGGCATCGACCACGACCAGACTGTCGGCCGGTTTGATGAAGAAAAAAGGTGGTTCTCGGCCTGTGAAGCCCATTTCTTTGGCGTGCTCTTCGTAGTTGCGACCTACGCAGTAAATACGGTGCACGGGGAAGTGGTCGGGCTTGCCTACAACGGGCACTGAAACAACCGGCGTAGGTTCGAATAAGTAGCGCATGCGTGTCTCCGGTGAAATGGGTCAGTCGTGTGATTTGCTCACAAGCTCGAAGTGTTCGACCACGGGCGGTTGGGCAAAGAAGGGGCCCACAATGGCGCGCCATTCGGTGAAAGCCGCTGACTCGCGGAAGTCCACGGTGTGGTTTTCTAGAGTTGTCCAGAAAATTTGCAGTACATAGCGCTCGGGCGACTCGATGCCACGGTTGATTTTGTAGCCCTCAAAACCTTTGGCTTTGGAGATGACGGTGTCTACGCCACGTTGGATGGCTTCGTCAAAAGCAGCTTGTTGGTTGGGTTGAATACGGATGTCGGCGAGTTCGAGAATCATGGTCGTGTGCTGCGAGTTGAAATGAAGCTTGAGTCTACCGCCGTGTTGCATGGCCGGCCGTCGCGTTCGGGATATCCTTTAGCCCTATGACCCAGTCTTCCGCCCCGACGCTTTCAGCTTTGCTATGGCCCATGAATTGGGCGCTGCCTGAAGGCGTGCAGGCGCTTTGCACCACGCGTAGGGGTGGGGTCTCGAACGCACCATTTGATGGATTGAATCTTGGCGATCATGTGGGGGACGATCCCCGCGCCGTTGCTCAGAACCGCGCCTTGTTACAAGCACAGTTGAGCGGCGCAAGGCCTGTGTTTTTAACGCAAGTGCACGGGGTGGACGTGGCCGAGGTGCATGCCTCTACGTCAGACGGTACGCGCGCCGATGCTTGCATCACCCAAGACGTGCAAGTGGCTTGCACCATCATGGTGGCCGACTGCTTGCCAGTGTTGTTCACGGATGATGCAGGGCGCGTGGTGGCTGCGGCCCATGCGGGCTGGCGAGGTTTGGCGGCAGGGGTGTTGGAGCAAACAGTGCGTGCGGTGTGCGCGCAGGCCGGCGTAGCTCCTGAGCGGGTTCGCGTGTGGTTAGGCCCGTGTATTGGCCCGGATGCGTTTGAGGTCGGGGACGATGTCCGTGACGCGTTCTCTGCTGAGCTGTATTTCAAGCCACACCCCTTGCGTCCGCACAAATGGTTGGCTGATCTAGCGGGCTTGGCGCGTTTTCGCTTGCAAGCCTTGGGCGTGGTTGCTGTCGCAGGCAACGACAGTTCGCAAGCGTGGTGCACGGTCTCGCAGCAATCAAGGCTCTTTTCGTACCGACGCGATGGCGCTACCGGACGCTTTGCGGTATGCATCTGGCGCACTTGATTCGGCGCTGGGCCTCTCGTTCGGGTTTAGGGCCTCTGCGCGCTCTGCGGCTTCTTTAGCTTTGATGGCACGACGTCTGGCGGGTGTGCCCATGATGTAGGCCACCACGCTCATCGGTAAAACGCCGTAAAGCAAAAAAGTAAACATAGCCCCCAGCAGAGAACCCACAGGGCTCGTTGCTTCGGCCACGGCCATCATGAAGGCCACGTAAATCCACGCGATCAGGACTAAATACATCTAGGGGTTTTCTCTTGAGTTTGATATCTGTCAGAAATTCGAAGGTAAATCACTGACATACTGGTGACAGTTGAAAAGTGAATAGCGACTGTATAGGAGATATGTGATGGATCAGAATGCGGCCCTCAAGAGCCTGGGGGATAGCTGGCTCAAAGCTTTGGCCTCATTTAAAACAATCGGCGGGGGAGATGCAAACACACCATCCTTGAGTTTTGCGCCCGATAAATTGGAAGCCCTGCAAAAACAATACGTGGCCGAGGCCACTGAGCTGTGGAACCAAAGTTTGCAAGGTGCGCCCCAGGTCAAAGACAGACGTTTTTCAGGTGACGCATGGTCACACAACCCGATGGCCGCTTTTACCGCTGCGGCTTATCTGCTCAACACGCGCACGATGATGGCGTTGACAGAGGCCGCCGAAACCGATGCCAAAACCAAAGCCCGCATTCAATTTGCCGTCGAGCAATGGGCGGCAGCTTCAGCGCCCAGCAATTTCTTGGCGCTGAATGCCGAAGCGCAGCAAAAAGCCATTGAAACCAAAGGCGAAAGCATTTCCAAAGGCATCCAAAACTTGATGCACGATTTGCAGCAAGGCCATGTGTCAATGACGGATGAGAGCTTGTTCGAGGTGGGCAAAAACGTGGCCACCACCGAAGGCAAAGTGGTGTTTGAAAACGAATTTTTTCAATTGCTTGAATACAAACCGCTCACCGCCAAGGTCTATGAGCGTCCGTTTTTATTCATCCCGCCTTGCATCAACAAGTTCTACATCTTAGATTTGCAGCCCGAGAACTCGTTAATTCGTTACGCGGTGAGCCAAGGTCACCGCACCTTCGTGGTGAGCTGGCGCAACCCCGATGACAGTATGAAAAACACCACATGGGACAACTATGTGGAAGACGTGGCCATTCAAGCCATCAAGGTGGTGCAAGAAATTGGCGGCGCTAAGCAAATCAACGCTTTGGGTTTCTGCGTCGGTGGCACCATTCTTTCCAGCGCACTTGCTGTCTTGGCGGCGCGTGGCGAAAAACCTGTTGCCAGCACCACGTTATTGACGACTTTGATTGATTTCACAGACACGGGCGTCTTGGATGTGTTCATTGACGAAGGATTCGTGAAGTACCGTGAAGGGCAGTTTGCCAAGGGCGGTTTGATGAAGGGCAAAGACATGGCGTCGACCTTCAGCTTCTTGCGCCCCAACGATTTGGTGTGGAACTACGTGGTGGG
>CANCCJ010000220.1 GCA_947374535.1 Comamonadaceae bacterium
ATGCGCGCCTTGCCGGGCAACAATGGTTTGGGTCAGGTGCGTTACCCCACGGCAGGCAATGCTTACAGCGAGGAAGAAGCGCAACCGTTTTACGTGAATGCGCCGTTTGGTTTGGTGTTGGTGCACAACGGCAACCTGACCAATGCCCATGCCTTGAAGGCTGAGCTGTTTTCTGAAGACCATCGCCACATCAACACAGAGAGTGATTCAGAAGTGCTGCTTAATGTGTTGGCGCATGAGTTGGAGAAAACTACCCGTGGTTTGCCTCTCGCACCTAGCGATGTGTTTGAGGCTGTGCGTCGTGTGCACCGGCGCGTCAAAGGGTCTTACGCCGTGATTGCTTTGATCGCAGGCCATGGCGTGTTGGCATTTCGCGATCCGTTTGGCATACGACCTCTGTGCATTGGTCGTGGCAAAGACGGCACCGTCATGATTGCCAGCGAGTCGGTGGCGCTTGAAGGCACAGGTCATCAGTTAGAGCGCGACTTGGCGCCAGGTGAAGCAGTGTTTATCTCAGACGATGGTCAAACGCACTTTCAGCAATGCGCCGATGCGCCACAACTCAAGCCGTGCATTTTTGAGTTTGTGTACTTGGCCCGTCCCGACTCCACGCTTGACGGTATCTCGGTTTACCAAGCACGCTTGAACTTGGGCGAAACCTTGGCCAAGCGTGTCATCTCCACCGTGCCGCCTACCGACATCGATGTGATCATTCCCATCCCAGAGTCCAGTCGTCCCAGCGCGACCCAGCTGGCGCATTTGCTGGGTGTGCCTTACCGCGAAGGTTTTGTGAAAAACCGCTATGTGGGTCGCACCTTCATCATGCCGGGCCAGGGCGTACGCAAGAAATCGGTACGCCAAAAGCTCAACGTGATTGCCAGCGAATTCAAAGGTCGCAATGTGCTGCTGGTCGACGACTCGATCGTGCGCGGCACGACCAGCCGGGAGATTGTGCAAATGGCACGCGACGCCGGCGCGCGCAAGGTCTACATGGCCAGTGCTGCGCCACCGGTGCGCTTTCCTAATGTGTATGGCATCGACATGCCAACGCCCGAAGAGTTGGTGGCGCACAACCGCACCATCGACGAGGTGCGTGAGTTGATTGGTTGCGATGCCCTGATTTACCAAGACGTCGAGGCGATGAAACAAGCCGTGCTCAACGCCGCAGCCCCTGGTGCCCCCAAGCTCGACGGCTTTGACGCATCCTGTTTTGATGGCGTGTACGTGACCGGCGATATCTCGTCACAAGATATTGTGCGTTTGAACGAAAAACGTGTGGGACAAGAAGAAGGCGCGGAAGACAACTCGCGTCTGGCTTTGCCCAATGCCTCGGAGTGACCCTATGAGCCAACACCCCTTACCCGACAACTTGCACATTGATACTTTGGCCGTTCGCGCGGCAGTGGACCGCAGCCAGTATGGTGAAAACTCCGAAGCCCTGTACCTCACCAGTGGCTACGTGCAGCCTTCAGCCGAGGCTTCTGCACGCCGCTTTGCGGGCGAAGAAGACGGCTACACCTACGGCCGCTCGGGTAACCCCACGGTCAGCAGTTTTGAAATTCGCTTGGCCGCACTCGAAGGCAGTGAGGCTGCGTTGGCCACCTCGTCGGGCATGTCGTCGGTGATGTTGATGTTGTTTAGCCTGCTCAAGGCAGGCGATCATGTGCTGTATTCCCAGTCGATGTTTGGTTCTACGATCAAACTGATTGGGTCTGAGTTTGCCCGTTTTGGTGTGGAGTCGACCATGGTCTCGCAGACTGATTTAGCTGCCTGGAAAGCAGCTATCCGTCCCAACACAAAAATCTTGTTTGCTGAGACGCCCACCAATCCCTTGACCGAGGTGTGCGATATTGCCGCCTTTGCTGATTTGGCTCACAACGCTGGCGCTTTGCTGGCCGTGGACAACTGCTTTGCCACGCCCATCTTGCAACGCCCTATGGGGATGGGTGCCGATATCGTCATGCACTCGGGCACCAAATACCTCGATGGTCAAGGACGTGTCATGGCTGGCGCTTTGTGCGCCAGTGACAAGTTGGTGCGAGAAAAGTTTCTGCCCGTCATGAAAAACGGTGGCATGGTGCTGTCTCCTTTCAACGCTTGGGTGGTACTCAAAGGTCTGGAGACGCTCGACATCCGCATGCGTGCACAAAGCGCGCGTGCCCACGAGTTGGCGCTGTGGTTAGAACAGCACCCGCATGTGTCGCGTGTGTACTATCCCGGATTGACCAGTCACCCGCAACATGCCTTGGCCATGAAGCAGATGTCAGGCTTGGGTGGTGCGGTGTTGTCGTTCGATGTCAAAGCCCAAGACCCGCAGACAGCCCGAACGCAGGCCTTCCATGTGCTCGACAGCTTGCGCGTGCTTTCCTTGTGTACCAACTTGGGAGACACCAAAACATTGCTGACCCACCCCGCCAGCACATCGCACGGCAAACTCTCCGAAGACCAGAGACAAGCCGCAGGCATTGGCCAGGGTTTGGTCCGTGTCGCAGTCGGCCTAGAGCATTTAGACGACTTGAAGGCCGACTTGTTGCGCGGTCTCGATACCCTTTAATTTCAACTCACGCATGATCAAAACTCGCACCCGCTTTGCCCCATCACCCACGGGCTTTATCCATCTGGGCAATATTCGCTCAGCCCTCTATCCATGGGCGTTTGCACGTGCCACAGGGGGTGACTTCATTTTGCGTATTGAAGACACAGACCTCGAGCGATCAACCCAAGCGTCGGTCGATGTCATCATCGAGGGCATGGCCTGGCTGGGTCTTGACCACGACGAAGGCCCGTTCTACCAAATGCAACGCATGGACCGCTACAAAGAGGTGCTGGCGCAGTTGCAGGCAGCCGGACAGGTCTACCCCTGTTACATGAGCGTGGCTGAGCTCGACGCCTTGCGCGAGCGCCAATTGGCGAACAAAGAAAAGCCGCGCTACGACGGCACTTGGCGCCCGGAAGCAGGCAAAACCTTGCCTCCTGTGCCCGCAGGTGTGCAGCCTGTGTTGCGCTTCAAAAACCCGCAAGGCGGGGTGGTGGCATGGGACGACAAAGTCAAAGGCCGCATCGAAATCAGCAACGACGAGTTGGACGACTTGGTCATTGCGCGCCCCGATGGCACGCCCACGTACAACTTTTGCGTGGTGGTCGATGACATCGACATGACGATCACCCATGTGATACGTGGCGACGACCACGTCAACAACACACCGCGCCAAATCAACATCTTCAAAGCCTTGGGTCAAGAGCCACCGGTCTATGCCCACTTGCCCACCGTGCTCAACGAGCAGGGCGAGAAGATGAGCAAACGCAGTGGCGCCAAAGCCGTCACCCAATACCGCGAAGAAGGCTACTTGCCCGACGCCATGGTCAACTACTTGGCACGCTTAGGCTGGAGCCACGGCGATGACGAAATTTTCAGCCGTGCCCAATTTTTGGAATGGTTCAACCTGGACCACCTGGGGCGCAGCGCTGCACAGTTTGACGAAGCCAAGTTGCGTTGGGTCAACGCCCAGCACCTCAAAGCCACGGCTGACGAAACGCTGGCCCCCTTGGTGCAAGCGCAATTGGCCAAGCGCCAAATCAACACCGATGAGCGCTTGCCTGCTTTGTGTTGCTTGCTCAAAGACCGCTGCGACACCACCGTGGCCTTGGCCGATTGGGTGGCGGCCTTTTACGGCGACATAACGCCCAAAGCTGAAGACCTGGCGCAGCACATCACGCCCGCCATTGAACCGGCTTTGGTGTTGCTGGCCGACAAATTAGCCGCTTGCACCTGGAGCAAAGACGCCATCGCGGCCGTCATCAAAGAGGTGTTGGCCGCCACAGGCTTGAAGATGCCCCAACTCGCCATGCCCGTTCGGGTGCTGGTCATGGGGACCCCACAAACACCGTCCCTGGACGCGGTGCTGGCCCTGTGCACCCGTGAAAAAGTTTTGGACAGGTTGGGTAAGCGCTGAAAAGTTGGTTATACTCTCGGTCTCGACACCCGATGGGGGTATAGCTCAGATGGGAGAGCGCTTGCATGGCATGCAAGAGGTCAGCGGTTCGATCCCGCTTACCTCCACCAACCCGGACGTCGAGTTGGTTTAGTCCACAGGTTA
>CANCCJ010000221.1 GCA_947374535.1 Comamonadaceae bacterium
ATCAAACTCGGTAAGACACGCGGCTACCTCACGCACGGCGAAATCTCTGACCACTTGCCCGACAAGTTGGTCGACGCTGAAACACTCGAAGTCGTGATCAGCATGTTGAATGACATGGGCGTGGCCGTTTACGAGCACACCCCTGACGCAGAAACCCTGCTGCTCAACAACAACACACCGACTGCCGCGACTGAAGAAGAAGCCGAAGAAGAAGCCGAAGCCGCTTTGTCCACCGTGGACAGCGAATTTGGCCGCACCACCGACCCTGTGCGCATGTACATGCGTGAAATGGGCACGGTTGAATTGCTAACACGCGAAGGCGAAATTGAAATCGCCAAGCGTATCGAAGGCGGCTTGATGGACATGATGGCGGCGATCAGCGCCTCACCTGCCACCATCGCAGCGGTGTTGGCCATGGCCGAAGACATTCGTGAAAATAAAGTCGTCATCTCCACCATCGTGGACGGTTTCAACAACCTGAACGAAGCCGACGACTATGTGGCCGAAGAAGACTTTGACGAATTTGACGAAGAAGACGATGACGACGGCAAAGGCGGCTCTAAAGCTCTGACCAAAAAATTGGAAGAGTTGAAGAACGCAGCCCTTGAGCGCTTTGACCGCATGATTGTGTTGTTCGAAAAACTCCGCAAAACCTACGATAAAGAAGGCTACGGCACGCCTGCGTACATGAAAGCGCAAACCGCTTTGACCGCAGAGTTAATGGGCATTCGCTTCACCGCCAAGACTATTGAAAAGCTGTGTGAATCTGTGCGCGGTCAAGTCGACGATGTGCGTAAGAACGAACGCGAGCTGCGCCGCATCATTGTGGACAAGTGCGGCATGCCACAAGCCACCTTCATCAAAGACTTCCCACCGAACCTGCTCAACCTCAAGTGGGTAGAAAAACAAGCGGCAGCTGGCAAGCCTTGGTCGACCACCATGGGGCGCTTCATCCCACCTGTGCAAGATTTGCAGCAAAAATTGATCGACTTGCAATCTCGCGTGGTAGTGCCTTTAGATCAACTCAAAGACATCAACAAACGCATGAACGCGGGCGAGCGTAGCTCACGCGGTGCGAAGAAGGAGATGATCGAAGCCAACTTGCGTTTGGTGATTTCGATTGCCAAGAAATATACCAACCGTGGTTTGCAATTCCTTGACTTGATCCAAGAAGGCAACATCGGTTTGATGAAGGCCGTGGACAAGTTCGAATACCGTCGTGGCTACAAGTTCTCGACCTATGCCACTTGGTGGATTCGCCAAGCGATCACGCGTTCCATTGCCGATCAAGCACGCACCATCCGCATTCCTGTGCACATGATCGAAACCATCAATAAGATGAACCGCATCAGCCGCCAACACTTGCAAGAGTTTGGTTTCGAGCCCGATGCCAGCGTCTTGGCTGAGAAGATGGAAATTCCAGAAGACAAGATTCGCAAGATCATGAAGATCGCCAAAGAGCCGATCTCGATGGAAACACCGATCGGTGACGATGACGACAGCCACCTGGGGGACTTCATCGAAGACAGCGTCAACACCGCGCCTATCGAAGCTGCCATGCAAGCTGGTTTGCGCGATGTGGTCAAAGACATCTTGGATGGCCTCACCCCACGCGAAGCCAAAGTGCTGCGCATGCGCTTCGGTATCGAAATGGCAAGCGACCACACCTTGGAAGAAGTGGGCAAACAGTTTGACGTCACGCGCGAGCGCATCCGTCAAATCGAAGCCAAAGCTTTGCGCAAGCTCAAGCACCCCAGCCGCAGCGACAAACTGCGTAGCTTCATCGACACGATATAAGCGTCGGTCTTTGCAAGACAACAAAAAACCCCGCCTGATAGGCGGGGTTTTTCTTTGAGGCTTTGTTTATTCTGCGGCCAAAGCCATCACACCTGTGGCCGTGTTAGAAATAGGAATGTGGTAGTTTTGATGCACAGGCTTGACCTTGTCGCCCAAGGCCCCTCGCATGGCAAGCCACATCACCAGCTCCACCCCTTGCGTGCCGGTTTTCTCGACCAACTCGTGGATGCTGAACTGAGTGGCCCACTCAGGATTCTTTTGCAGGCTGTCCATAAACTCCAAATCAAACGCCTTGTTGATGTGGCCTGCACGTTCACCATCCAGTTGATGGCTGAGGCCACCTGTACCCAGCACCACCACGTTCAAGTCGCTGTCCCAACTGCGAATAGCATCCCCCACAGCCTTGCCCAAGTTGTAACAACGTTTGGCGGATGGCAGAGGGAACTGCACGGTATTGATACAAATGGGCACAGTCAACACAGGGCATGTGTCACCAGGCCAAAACAATTTGAGGGGCAATGTGAACGCATGGTCCACCAGCATTTCTTGGCAAGTCACTACGTCAAATTCTTTTTCAACCAGTTCGTTGATGATGTGCCATGACAAATCAGGCGCGCCTTTGAACGGTGGCAAAGTGGGGATGCCCCAGCCTTCGTCCGCGTTGTTGTATTGCGCAGCGGCGCCCACAGCAAAGGTAGGCATTTTGTCAAGGAAGAAGTTCAAACCGTGGTCGTTGTAGAACACCACGGCCACGTCAGGCTTGACCTTGCTCAACCACTCATGAATAGGCGGAAAACCATCAAAGAAAGGTTTCCAGTATGGGTCTTGCTGAATGCCTTTGGCAATCGCGCCACCGATAGATGGGATGTGTGATGAGGCGAGGCCGCCAACGATGTTTGCCATGGTGTGTCTCCTTGATGTTTATTGATGGGCTGCGGCGCGCAGCTTGGCTTTGAATTCTTCTTTGGTCATGCCGGTTTGAGCAGCACCCAGGTCTTGCACATCCAAACCCAAAATTCCAGCGAATTTGGCGAGGTAGTACACATTGCCACCGGCTGCAATCAGGCCCAAGACATGGCGGGTGCGAATCGCCTCGGCTTGCTCGGCATTCAACCCGTATTGCTGCATGTAGGCCTCTTCATCGGCTTTGAAGGTATTGCGGTTGTCGGCACTGTTGAACGAGTAGCACATCTTGTTGAGGGCGTAGCCTTTTTGGGCTTGGTCACCGTCAAACAAAGTGGTGCCAAAAATGGGTTCGGGTTTGTGGTTCATGGTTGTCTGCGTGATTGAAGTTTCTCAATGGAACGGAGTGTGAGTGCTTTAACTCATAAAATAAACAACGCAATACTCATTTATTCCATGAAAAAATTTAATCATTTGGATTTGGACGGTCACCTGCTGCACCTGCTCAGCACCGTGATTGAGCAAGGCTCGGTCACAGCCGCGGCCCATACTTTGGGCATCACACAGTCAGCTGTCAGCCACCAGCTGGACCGTTTGCGCGCCATCGTAGGTGACGCCTTGTTCGTCAAATCAGGGCGCGGCATTGTGCCCACGGCTCGTGCTGAAGCCTTGGCTTTGCAAGCGCAAGGGCTATTGACCCAGCTACAAGGCTTTGTGCACAGTGGTGCGTTTGAGCCAGCGCGCCTGACACAATGTTTCACGGTTGCTGCGAATGATTTGCAGCGTGACTTGTTGCTGCCTGGCTTGCTTACCCGCTTACAAGCCCAAGCGCCGGGCGTCAGCTTACGCGTGGTGCCATCCGACGTGCCCAGTGCCGACATGCTGCGCGCACAAGACTGCCAGCTGGTCATCAGCCCTCGACCGCCTGATGCAACAGACATCAAACACAAGCGTTTATTTGCTGACAATTACCGTGTGTTTTATGACCCCAAGGCCCGTAAAGCACCACGCTCACTCAAGGCCTACGAGGCGGCCGAGCACATCACCGTGGTGCATCAACCGCACCGCAGCTTAGACATTGACGAATTGCTGCTTAAAAAGGGGGTGCAACGCCGTTTTGCGGCCACCTTGAGTAGTTTTGCAGGTGTGGCGGCGTTCGTGGCTGGCACAGAGCGCTTGGCCACCCTGCCCGGCTTGCTGCGTCAAGGTTTGCTCCGGGGCTTAGCGGATGCACCCGTACCCTTTGACACGCCAGACATGCCCATGTACGCCATCTGGCATGTACGACACCAGCAAGACCCTGTGCATATTTGGCTGCGTGAGCAGTT
>CANCCJ010000222.1 GCA_947374535.1 Comamonadaceae bacterium
GTGGCAACACCGCTGCTGACTTTGACATCGCCGTAACTTTGAATGGCTCGTGAATTGGCTCGCATTTGATTAACTCCTGTGTATGTCTTCGCTTACACAGACAGTATCGGAAGAGGCTTTGCAAACTTGAGCAACATCTGTACAAACAACTGATCAAACAGGCTTGGCTTCTAAGGAATCTGGATCCACCTGCGTCAGCTTCTCTGGATGCATCACGGCTTCAACTGTCTCAGCGGCAACTTCTTGCCGCTGTTGGTCTTCATAAGCTTGCACATGCGCTAAGCCCTGCGCTAAATCTTCTGGCGTCGGTTCTCGTACATCGCTGCTTTCTAGGAGGCCATCACCCAACAACTCTGACGAGCCCGAGGCATCCGTCAACGCCAGCATGGCGTCTTCATGGGTTGCTTCGGTTTGAGGGACTGCCACCTCTTCAAACAAGAATTCTGAAAATGGCATTTCATTGGTAATGCCAACACGTTGGTAGAGCATGTCTACCACGCTGTCCACCGTTTGTTTCAAGCGCAGCAACACTTCTGGGTCAGGGTGTTGGCAATAACTGCCAGCAAACTCAAGAGCTGAGCGATAAACGCTTCCTAAATGCTGCGGCGGTAACCAAGATTGCACATGGCCACGCGCGGTTGAAATTTTGCGCATTGAGCTCGGCATGTGGTTTTCTTTACCACCCAACGCATCTTCAATACCGTCCTTGAAACTGGCAGTGATGTGCTCGCGCAGAATCGGTTCGTAATGTGGACGCAAAGCCTCGATCAAGGTGGCATCAAAACCCTCGACTTGCTTGCCATTCATGGCATCCCAAAGCTTCTTACCCTCCAAACCAGAGAACAACAGGTCACTAGGAATTTCAGATCCGAAATCGGGCAATGACGGGATTTCTGGCTTGGGTGCTTCGTACATCTTGGCCAAGTGGTTGACCTTGTCGATGAGGTACAGCGTCAAGATGACCAAGAGCAACAGGATCCAAGAGATCACGTTCATCATGAAATTACTCATGCGCGTCTCCTTGTCTCAACTTTCTCAGTTTCAGACGCGTTGTCCACTTTCAAAGTACCGCGAAGTTTTTTGACCACGGAAGATAGAATTTGACTCACGCGCGACTCACTCACGCCCAGCGTTTCACCAATTTCTTTGAGGTTGAACTCTTCCACGTAGTAGAGCTGCATCACCAGCTGCTCACGCTCAGGCAATTGGGCGATGGCATCGGTCACCGCATCCATGAATTGCGCTTCTTCCACGATCACATCGGGTTGCTGCGAGCTGTCGTCGGCAATCGTCATCACCTCTTCGGTGACCACTTCCATGGAATACGTCTCAAAGCGCTTGGCTTTGCCGCGCTCTCTGTGAAACTCTTCCAAGTCCTTACCCATGTATTCGGCAATTTCTGTTTGGGTCGGCGCGCGACCCAACTCAGCCGCTAAGGCGTGCACGGTGGTGTTGTGTTCTTTGTTGAAGGCCACCGCTGAACGCGGCAAGAACGACAAGCGTCGTACCTCGTCGAGCATGGCACCACGCACACGACTGTGCGCGAAATTTTCAAACTCAATGCCTTTGACAGGGTCAAAAGCGCGAGAAGCTTCCAGCAAGCCAATCATGCCCACTTGAATCAGTTCGTCGAGTTCCATGAACGCGGGAATACGTGCTTTCAAGTGCAAAGCGACGCGTTTGACAAGACCCAAATGGGCCATGACCAAATCCTCGCCTTTGGGCTTGCAGGATTCGTACATTTGTACGGGTGAGCGTGTTTTCATGTGCCAGACGAACTGTTTTGCAACTGTCGCTCCATGAAGAATTGCAGACTACCGGAGGGGTGGTCGATGGGGCGCAAGTGTGTGCATGCCTCGGCTAAGCGCATGTAATCACGAGCGGCGGCTGTACCAGGGGCGAGTTCCATCACCGATTGGTATTTTTTGAGGGCACGTAACACCATTTCGTCTTCTTCGATCGAGGTGAGGTAATGCACCGACTCGCCCAGGAAGCGGACACAGACGTCGTTGAGCTTTTTATAAAGTTTCCAGCCTTCCGACTGGCTTTTAACCATATTGGGTAACAAATAGATTTCGTCTAACTCCATCTCTTTGCACAAGATTTTGATCGTGCCGTAGGCATCTGCAATCGAAGATGGATCGTCCTTCACCACGATGAAGCGACGCTGACAAGAAGCCAAAAAAGATAATACTGGCGGCGCAATACCTGCCGCTACATCAACAATTAAATAATCAACATCATCCGCCAATGCACCAAATGATTGAACAATGCTCGAAACTTGAATGTTGCTTAAGTCAGCAAGCTCCTGCACACCAGACGCACCAGGGATTAACTTAATTCCGTGTCGAGTAGTAACAATAATTTCCTGGAGTGATTTTTGTCCCGATAAGAAATGTCCTAGGTTGTATTCAGCACGAACACCAAGCGCAATTTGTGCATTGGCCAAACCCAGGTCAGCATCAAACAACATGACACTGTGGCCCAACTGCGTGAGTGCCACCGCCAAGTTGATCGAGGTGGTGGTTTTACCAACGCCGCCCTTGCCGCTGGCAATGCCGATGACTTCTGTTTTGCGTGGATTACTCATGGGTCAAGCCTGTGGTTTCGGTTTTAAATTTGGCTGCGATTTGCGACAGTTTGGAAGCAGCGATTTCATTGACTGCGGCATCGCGTGCATTTTGTTCTGCTTGCGCTTCGGTTTCTGGCAGAGGCAAGTTATCAAGGGCGCATTGCACCAGACCAGTCAATGAGACGTCTTGCACCAAGTCCACCGTGCGGTCTCCATGGCTGGCCACCGAGACGTTCACAGACTTGTCCGTCAAGAACTGCAACAAAGCCCAAGGCTGGTTGGATTCATCGAGCTTGCTCAGCATCAACGAGGCCCACTCGTTGTCGGCATTGTCAAACACGCGACGGATGTTGGCGGCTGATGCATCAGCCGGAATCACGGCGTGGCATTGCACATTCAAGTTGAAGGCGCGAATTTCGGCCAAACGCTCGTTCATTTGCACGCCAGCAGTGTCAATCAAAATGAGTTTGCGGTCGGTGTGCTCGTCTAGCAACAACTTCAAGGTAGCGGCGTTGGTGGCGCGGAAGGAATCCACCCCGGACTGCGCACACAGCAACTGAGTTTGGTTCCAAGCGCCAGCACGCTGGTCTTGGAAGCTGATGACCATGACTTTTTCGCTGCCGTGCAGTTGCGCGGCATGCTGCGCCAAGCGGGCCACCATCATCGATTTGCCTGCACCCGATGGGCCAGCCAAAGCGTGGATGCCAGACACGGGGGTTTGGGCTTGTTCTTGTTCCACCGAATGGGCCAATTGACGGCTCAAAGCACCCATGGCGTCGGCCATGTTGTCATGGTCTTTGATGCTGTCAATCAGCAAGGCGCGCAAGGCGACAGGAATCGGGGCGTCGTTCAAGGCGTCGCGCAAAGGTGCGATGGCAGCAGGCAGGGCCATGCCACCGTGTTGCCAAGCAGCCATTTGTTGACCCAGTTTAAATTCACGGCGCAAAGAGTTGAGTTCTTCACGCACCAAGGCCACGATTTCACGACCCCGCAAGGTGTCGTGTTCTTCAGAGGCTTGCTTGGCAGACTCATCCATCGGCTGTGCTGCCGCTTTAACAGCAGGCTTGGCCTTTTGCACCGCCGATTTCGCGGCCATTTCCACAATGGGCTTGGCCACTTTGGTGGCTTGACGCTCACGCGCATCACGCTTGTTTTGGTCAAGAGTTTGTCCAAGCAGCACATCAAATTTACCTGTGGGCTTGGCCGATGCGGCAAATTGAGTTTTCACAAATGGATCGGCTTCCTCGGCAGTCATGGGCGCCAGATCGACGGCCACGATCAACTCTGTCAAACCATTGACTTGGCTGCTGGAGATGACGAGCACGTCGGCGCCATATTGGGCCACGGCCTTTTCGTTGGCAGCGCGGATGTCGCGGGCAAGGATGCGTTTGAGTTCCATAGGGTCAGCTCACTCTGTCTTTGTTATAGGTTTACG
>CANCCJ010000223.1 GCA_947374535.1 Comamonadaceae bacterium
TGCGACGACCTTCGCCATATTTCTTCTTGGTGTATTTGAAGTAGGTCACTTGCAACATGACCGACAAAGCTTCCACCACAAAGATGCCGCCCATGATGGCGAACACAATTTCTTGACGCACGATCACCGCGATCGTGCCCAGTGCACCACCCAAGGCCAACGCACCCACGTCACCCATGAACACTTGTGCAGGGTGGGTGTTGAACCACAAAAAGGCCAACCCTGCCCCCGCCATGGCAGCACAAAAAATCATCAACTCACCCGAACCTGGGATGTAGGGAAAGAGCAGGTATTTGGAATACACAGAGCTACCGGTGACGTAGGCAAACACGCCCAATACCGAACCCACCATCACCACGGGCATGATGGCCAAACCATCTAATCCGTCGGTCAAGTTCACGGCATTGCTTGAACCCACGATGACCAAGTAAGTCATGATCACAAAACCGAAAACGCCCAAGGGGTAAGTGACTTCCTTGAAAAAAGGCAGCATCAAGTCGGCCTTGGGTGGCAGGTCCACATCAAAGCCAGACTTCACCCATGAATAAAACAACTCCATCACACGAAGGTTGCTGCTTTCAGAAATACTGAACACCAAATACAACGCGGCCACCAAGCCGATGATGGATTGCCACATGTATTTTTCGCGTGAGCGCATGCCCTCTGGGTCTTTGTTCACCACCTTGCGCCAGTCGTCCACCCAACCAATGGCGCCAAAGCCAAAGGTGACGATCATCACGATCCAAACAAAGCGGTTGGACAAATCCGCCCACAACAAAGTAGAGACGGCAATGCCAATCAAAATTAACACACCACCCATGGTGGGCGTCCCGCTCTTCGCCAAATGCGATTGCATGGCATATTCACGGATGGGCTGGCCAATTTTCAAGGCAGCCAAACGGCGAATCACCGCAGGACCGGCCACCAAGCCAATGAGCAAGGCCGTCAAAGCCGCCATCACCGCACGGAACGTGAGGTACTGAAACACCCGAAAGAAACCAAATTCTGGCGAAAGAGTTTGCAGCCATTGGGCCAAAGTCAGCAGCATGGCGTCGTTTCCTTTTGTGGGTTGTCATGGCAAGCACTGATCGCATCGATCACGCGCTCCATCTTCATGAACCGTGATCCTTTGACCAACACACTGCCCAGCTGCGGCAGTTGTTGCAGCACGCGCTGGTTCAAAGCGTCGATGTCTGTCATGTGTTGTGCGTTGGCACCGCAGGCGGTAGCGGTATGTGCGGCCAAGTCGCCCAAACACAGCACATGATCAATGCCTTTTTGGGCAGCATGTAGGCCCACCTCTTGGTGAAACTCGGGGCCCTGTGTGCCCACTTCACCCATGTCGCCCAGCACCAACAAGCGCGGTGCAGGCAACTCGGCCAGCACGTCGATGGCAGCGCGCACCGAGTCAGGGTTGGCGTTGTAGGTGTCGTCGACCACGGTGATCTCACGACCTTGGCACTGAACGCCAAATGCACGCGAACGACCTTTGACAGGTTCGAAACTATTGAGTCCTTGCGCAATCACATCAAGCGTCATGCCAGCAGCCAAAGCACACGCCGTGGCTGCCAAGGCATTGCCCACGTTGTGGCGACCAGCGATGTGAAGCTGTGTGCGCAACACGCCTGCGGGTGTTTGTGCTTCAACCGCCCAATGGTCATTCAACCAATCAGCTTTGAGCAACTGCACTTCAGCTTGATCGGTTGAGTTGGCTGCCATAGAAAACCGCATGCACGCACGACTGCCAGCCAAGGTTTTCCATAAAGCGCTGTATTCGTCATGCGCTGGAAACACGGCCACGCCGTTTGTAGGCAAAGCCTTGATAGCTTCGCCGTTTTCTTGCGCCACAGCCTCCACGGTGGCCATGTACTCTTGGTGCTCGCGCTGGGCGTTGTTCACCAAAGCCACGGTCGCTTGCGTCATGTCGGCCAAACCCGCGATTTCGCCAGGGTGGTTCATCCCTAACTCGACCACCGCGCTGCGATGATGCGCGCGCATGCGCAGCAAGGTTTGTGGTACGCCAATGTCGTTGTTCAAATTGCCTTGTGTGGCCAAGGCATCCTCACCAAAACCAGCGCGCAAGATGCTCGCGATCATTTGTGTGACGGTAGTTTTGCCATTGCTGCCAGTGACAGCAATCACAGGCAAGTTGAATTGCCTGCGCCAGCCTTTGGCCAATTGACCCAAGGCCACGCGTGTGTCTGACACTTGCAAGCCGGCCAACTTAGCAGCATCTAAACCGTGATGTGCCAATGCAGCCGTGACACCGCTGGCAGCCACTTGCGACAAAAATTCATTCGCATCAAACCGCTCACCTTTCAAGGCAACGAACAAGTCACCCGCTTGGCAAGTACGGCTGTCGGTGTTGACACGTTGAATCGTCAAGTTGGCATCACCATGCAGTTGTGCAGATGTAAGCCAGTGGTTGATTTGTACCAAGCTGAGGTTCATGTCAGACATGCGCCCTCCCTGCTTCGGCGCGATGGCGCAGTGCCTCGCGTGCTTGCTGCACGTCGCTGAACGGATGTTTGACACCCGCCACCTCTTGGTATTCTTCGTGGCCTTTGCCAGCGACCAACACCACATCTTGGGCGCGTGCGTGTTGTACGGCATGTGTAATGGCTTGCGCACGGTCGGCAATGACGATGGCATTGGCCACGTTTTGCAAACCAGCCAGCATGTGATTCAAAATAGTTTGCGGGTCTTCGCTGCGCGGGTTGTCGCTGGTCAGCACCACCTGCTGTGCATACTGCTCTGCCGCTGCAGCCATTAAGGGACGCTTGGCAGCATCGCGGTCACCGCCACAACCCAACACACAGGTCAACACGCCGCCGCGCGATTGCACCAGCGGCAGCAAGGCTTGTAACGCCTGCGCCACAGCATCAGGCGTGTGTGCGTAGTCAATCACCACCAATGGTTCGCCCGCCTTACCCACGGTTTGCATGCGGCCTGGCACAGCAGGCAAACCGCGACACGCTTGCACAGCATCAGCCAAGCCATACCCCAAAGCACGCATGCAGGCGATAACGCCCAACACATTGCTGACGTTGTAGCGCCCCACCAATGAAGTGTCGAGGCGATGAACGTCATCACCCTCAACCACTTCAAAACACAGACCCAACGCGCCGTGTTGAAGATGATGCGCCACGAGTCGCGGCGTAGATGCGTGGTCAGCTGTAGCTGCATCCGCAACACACGAGACAGTCCACACATGCACATCACCTCGTGCTTGCAGTTGCGCCGCCAACGCTGCACCCTGTGCATCGTCCACATTAACCACGGCTGATTGCAAACCAACCCAGCTGAACAAAGCCAATTTGGCTTGCCAATAACTGGCCATGTCGCCGTGGTAGTCCAAATGGTCTTGCGTGAAGTTGGTGAACATGGCCACGCGCACCTGCGTGCCGTCTAAGCGGCGCTCGGCCAAGCCAATGGATGAGGCTTCAATCGCGCATACATTCACCCCAGCATCGGCCATGTCACGCAAACGCGCTTGCAGTAGCACGGGATCGGGTGTGGTCATGCCTGTGACTTCGAGGTGTCCCACTTCGCCTACACCCAAAGTGCCAACCATGGCGCAACGCTTGCCTGCGTTTTGTAACGCATGAGCCAACCACCAGGCGGTCGATGTTTTGCCGTTGGTGCCGGTGATGGCCACCACGTCCAGCGCTTGGCTGGGTTGTTCGTAATACGCAGCCGCAATGGGACCGCTGGCGGCTTTCAAACCTTCGTAGGTAGCGATAGCTTCGCTTTCGTCCCAAGCAAATACGTCAGCGCCTGAATGCTCCACCATGCAAGCGGTCGCGCCTTGCTTCAAGGCAGAGGCCACAAACTGTCGCCCATCCGCCACACCACCCGGCCAGGCGATGAACCCATCGCCTGCACCCACGCGACGGCTGTCGGTGTGCAACACACCACGCACTTGGGTGTGCAGCCACTGGGCGGCATCTTGAGGGCTATGCAGTCGTTTCATCAAAACGACTCCTTCTCAACCTT
>CANCCJ010000224.1 GCA_947374535.1 Comamonadaceae bacterium
AAGCCCGCATCGCGGCCGCGTGCGTAGCCAGCGCACGCAGTGCCAACAGCGTACAACTGTTGGCCGTGTCAAAAACCTTCAGCGCGGACGATGTGCGCCAAGTCGCCGCCTGCGGCCAACGTGAGTTTGGCGAGAACTACATCCAAGAAGGCGTAGACAAAATCATCGCCTTGCAAGGCATCCAGCCTGCTTTGGTGTGGCACTGCATCGGCCCTATGCAAAGCAATAAAACCAAACTCGTGGCCGAGCACTTCGATTGGGCGCACACAGTAGACCGCCTCAAAATCGCGCAGCGCCTGAGCGACCAACGCCCTGCGCACCTAGCACCGCTGAACGTGTGCTTGCAAGTCAACATCGATGGTGGCGCAACCAAATCAGGCATCGCCCCCGCCGACGTGCTGGCGCTGGCCGCCGAAGTAGCCAAGCTACCCCGCTTGGTATTGCGCGGCCTCATGACCATCCCAGACCCCGTGGAAGGCTTTGACGCGCAAGTAGCTGTGCACGCCAAAGCACGCGCCTTGTTTGACGAGGTGAAAGCCGCATTGAACTTGCCCCAGTTCGACACCCTGTCGATGGGTATGACGGGCGACCTAGAAGCCGCCGTACAGGCGGGTAGCACGATGGTGCGGGTGGGGACGGCGATATTTGGTGGGCGGACTTACGTCGCTTGATTCGCGTAGCTATTTGACATTAATCATGCGTGACGTTACTATTTGTGCATGGCGATCAAGTCTTTCAAATGCTTAGAGACACAAAAGCTGTTTGATGGCAAACGCGTGGCGCGTTGGGTCAACATCGAGCGGCCTGCTTTGCGCAAGTTAGAGCAGCTAGATTGGTCGAGCGTTTTGGATGATTTGCGTGCGCCACCTGGAAACAGACTTGAGTCACTCAAAGGCAATCGAAAAGGCCAATACAGCATTCGCATCAGCGACCAATGGCGCGTCTGTTTTAATTGGGGCGCTGAAGGCGCATTTGATGTGGAAATCGTGGACTACCACTGAGGTGAAATGACATGAGAAAAGTTGCACCCGTTACCCCAGGCGAAATGCTGGAAGAAGAATTCCTCAAGCCTTTGGGCTTGAGTAAATATCGACTCGCCAAGGAAATTGGTGTGCCAGCACAGCGCATTGGTGAAATTGTGGCGGGCAAGCGGTCGATCACCGCCGATACAGACTTGCGTTTGTGCCGCTACTTTGGTTTGAGTGATGGCTGGTGGCTGCGTGGTCAAACCAACTACGACATGGCAATTGCACGTGAGTCGATGGGCGAAGCGCTGGCAAAGATTCAACGCTGCACTTTGCTGGCGGCTTAAAGCTCGCAAATTTCAAATCACAGATGACTGAGAAGTTCAGTGTTCCGTTGAGAGGCTGTTTTGTCGTCCTTGAGCCTTTGACGCATTCGCATGTCGAGGGGCTCGAAGACGCCGTGACTGATGGCGAGCTTTGGCAGCTTTGGTATGCAAGTGTGCCATCGCCCAAAGAGATGACGAATTATGTCGATGCGGCTATAAAGGCCTCGACCAATGGCAATATGGCTTTTGTAGTCAGAGACCTCAAAACGCAAAAAGTTGTCGGCACAACCCGCTTTTACAACGTAGAGCCAGCCCACAAGCGCGGGCTGATTGGCTACACCTGGTATGCCAAATCCGCTCAAGGTACAGCGATCAACACAGAAGCTAAGTACCTTCTGATGCAATATTGGTTTGAAGTGCAACAGGCCAATGCGGTGGAGTTCCGCACTCACTTTTTTAACGAAGCATCGCGCCGTGCGATTGAGCGCCTTGGCGCTAAGCAAGACGGCATCTTAAGAAGCCATCAAATTTTGAAAGACGGCTCTATCCGCGACACGGTGGTTTACTCCATCATCGCGAGTGAATGGCCTGCCGTTAAAAACAACTTGCAGGCCAAGTTGGACAAATTTAGAAGCGCGGCAAATCCGGATGCTTAATCTGCCCCGCACGCACCAACATCTTGCCGTATTCGGCGCAGCGGTGCAGAGTGGGGATGACCTTGCCGGGGTTGAGTAAACCCTTGCTGTCAAAGGCACGCTTCACGCCAAACATTTGTTCGTTTTCTTCGGCGCTGAATTGCACGCACATGCTGTTGACCTTTTCGATGCCCACGCCGTGCTCGCCCGTGACCGTGCCGCCCATGGCCACACTGGTTTCCAAAATGTCGGCACCAAACAGCTCGCAGCGGTGCATTTGGTCGGGGTCGTTTGCATCAAACAAAATCAGTGGGTGCAAGTTGCCATCGCCTGCATGAAACACGTTCAAGCAGCGCAGCTGGTATTTCTTTTCCATCTCGGAGATCGCTTGCAGGATGTCGGCCAAGCGCTTGCGCGGGATGGTGCTGTCCATGCACATGTAATCGGGGCTGATGCGGCCCGAGGCGGGGAACGCGTTTTTGCGACCGCTCCAAAACTTCATGCGTTGCGCTTCGTCGCGGCTCACGGTGATGGCGGTGGCGCCACAACCGCGCAGCACCTCGCTCATGCGGCCGATTTCTTCTTCCACCTCTTCGGGCGTGCCGTCGCTCTCGCACAGCAAAATCGCGGCGGCGCTCAGGTCGTAGTCGGCGTGGACAAAGTCTTCTACGGCGGCGGTCATGGGGCCGTCCATCATCTCTAAGCCAGCGGGGATGATGCCTGCGGCAATCACAGCCGCCACAGCGTCGCCCGCTTTGCGCACATCGTCAAAGCTGGCCATGATGCAGCGCGCCAGTTGTGGCTTGGGCACGAGTTTGACGGTCACCTCGGTGGTCACGGCCAACATGCCTTCGCTGCCCACCACAACTGGCAACAAGTCGAGGCCCGGTGTGTCAAGTGCCTCGCTGCCAAACTCAATGGGTTCACCCTCGATGGTGAAGCCCTTCACTTTGAGCACGTTGTGCACCGTGAGGCCGTATTTCAAGCAATGCACACCGCCCGAGTTCTCGGCCACGTTGCCGCCGATGGTGCAGGCGATTTGGCTGGATGGGTCTGGCGCGTAATACAAACCAAACTTAGACACCGCTTCGCTGATGGCGAGGTTGCGCACGCCGCACTGCACCACCGCAGTTCGAGCCGTTGGGTCGATGTTGAGGATTTGGTTGAACTTGGCCAACGACAGCGTCACGCCCATGGTGTGAGGCATCGCACCACCCGACAGGCCGGTGCCTGCGCCGCGTGCGACCACGGGCACGTCAAGCGCGTAGCAGGTCTTGAGCACGGCCTGGACCTGCTCTACCGTCTCAGGCAAGGCCACGCACATGGGGCGAGCGCGGTAAGCGGTGAGGCCGTCGCACTCGTAAGGCACGGTGTCTTCGGTGGTGTAGAGCAAGGCGTGTTGTGGCAATACTTGCAGCAGGGCTTGCACGACTTGCGCTTGGCGCTCTGCGCGCACAAAAGTGTTTTGCTGGTCGGAGGTGAGTGGTGCATTCATGTTTGGCACTTTACGGCAAAACTGGCGTTTGGCGTGTGAAGAAAGTTACAGCTTGGTTTGAAAAGGTTTTGTCGTTGCCTTGCTCGCGAAGGTTATTCCGTCATGTTTCTTCGTGTGTTGTGAATGGGAGGGGCCGGTACCGTCATACGGCGCCATTCGTCGCGAAGCGATGTAAGCCGTGTGGCGGTACCGGCCCCTCGCATTCACAGCGAAAGCAAAGGTTTAAGCAACAGCCTTCTTCAACCAATCCGCAAAAGCCGCGCATTCCCAGCGGTCCATCGCCCCGGTGCGCCAACACAGGTAATGCCCATGTGGGCTGGGCACTTGGCGCGGGAAGATGCGCACCAGTGTGCCGTTTTCCAGCCATGGTGCGCCTAACTTCAAACGCACCAAGCCGATGCCTAGGCCTTGCGCTGCGGCGTCGCACATCAAGCCAATGTCGTTAAAGCTAGAGCCGTCCGTGGGCTCTGGCCAGTCGAGGTCGTGCGCGGCAAACCATGTGCGCCAAGGCTCCAGGGGGCTGCGCAGCAGCGTGGCATCGGTCAAGTCCTCTGGTGTTTC
>CANCCJ010000225.1 GCA_947374535.1 Comamonadaceae bacterium
TACATCTATTGAATAAACGGCTTTCGTTTCCATATACAGTTGAATCTCAGTTGCAAGCACGAAGGAAAACACATGATCGCCCAAGAACTTGAAGTCAGCTTGCACATGGCCTTTGTCGAGGCCCGTCAGCAACGACACGAATTCATCACTGTTGAGCACTTGCTTTTGGCATTGCTCGACAACCCAAGCGCAGCCGAAGTGCTACGCGCTTGTTCGGCCAATATTGACGACTTGCGCAAGTCGCTCTCCAATTTCATCGCCGACAATACCCCTCAGGTGTCGGGGACCGAAGAGGTGGACACACAGCCCACGCTGGGTTTTCAGCGCGTGATTCAACGCGCCATCATGCATGTGCAGTCCACAGGCAACGGTAAAAAAGAAGTCACCGGTGCCAACGTGCTGGTGGCCATCTTTGGTGAGAAAGACTCGCATGCTGTGTACTACCTCCACCAACAAGGCGTGACCCGCTTGGACGTGGTGAACTTCATTGCCCACGGCATCAAAAAGAGCGACCCACCCGAAGCCGTCAAAGGCGGTGAGTCCCCTCAAGCTGAACAGGAAGAGGGCGGTGCTGCCTCTGAAAAGAACGAGAAGGCTTCGCCCCTCGAGCAATTCACCCAAAACCTGAACCAAGCCGCCAAAGACGGCAAGATCGACCCGCTAATTGGCCGCGAGTACGAGGTGGAGCGCACGATTCAAATCCTGTGCCGCCGCCGCAAGAACAACCCACTGTTGGTGGGCGAGGCTGGCGTGGGTAAAACCGCGATTGCCGAAGGTTTGGCATGGCGCATCACCCAAGGCGCTGTGCCTGAGATCTTGTCTGAAGCTATCGTGTACTCGCTGGACATGGGCGCTTTGCTGGCCGGTACCAAATACCGTGGTGATTTTGAGCAACGCTTGAAGGGTGTGATCAAGAACTTGCAGGGCAAGCCCAACGCGATTTTGTTCATCGACGAAATCCACACGCTCATTGGCGCGGGTGCTGCTTCGGGAGGTACGTTGGATGCGTCTAATTTGCTTAAGCCTGCCTTGTCTAGCGGTCAGCTCAAGTGCATTGGCGCAACAACTTTCACTGAATACCGTGGCATCTTTGAAAAAGACGCCGCCTTGAGCCGTCGTTTCCAAAAGGTGGATGTGGTCGAGCCGACCGTGTCTGAAACTGTGGACATCCTCAAAGGCTTGAAGTCGCGCTTTGAAGAGCACCACAACGTCAAGTACGCCGTGGCTGCGCTGCAAGCGGCTGCCGAGTTGAGCGCCAAGTACATCAACGACCGCCAACTGCCAGACAAGGCGATTGACGTGATTGACGAAGCCGGTGCGGCACAACGCATTTTGGTGGCGTCTAAGCGCAAGAAAACCATTGGTAAGGCCGAGATTGAAGACATCGTGGCCAAGATTGCGCGCATTCCGCCCGCCAACGTGTCCAACGACGACCGCAGCAAGCTGCAAACCATCGAGCGCGATTTGAAGAGCGTGGTGTTCGGCCAAGACAAGGCCCTCGAAGTGCTGGCGTCTGCCGTGAAGATGGCGCGCTCAGGCCTCGGCAAAGCCGACAAACCCATTGGTGCGTTCTTGTTCAGCGGCCCTACAGGCGTGGGCAAAACCGAAGCGGCCAAGCAGTTGGCCTACATCATGGGCATTGACTTGGTGCGCTTTGACATGTCCGAGTACATGGAGCGCCACGCCGTGAGCCGCCTGATTGGCGCGCCCCCCGGCTATGTGGGCTTTGACCAAGGCGGTTTGCTGACCGAAGCCGTGACCAAAAAGCCGCATTGCGTGCTGTTGCTGGACGAAATTGAAAAAGCCCACCCCGACATCTTCAACGTGCTGTTGCAGGTGATGGACCACGGCACGCTAACCGACAACAACGGCCGCAAGGCCGACTTCCGCAACGTCATCCTCATCATGACGACCAATGCGGGCGCTGAGACCATGAACAAGGCCACCATTGGCTTTACCAACCCTCGCGCTGCGGGCGACGAAATGGGCGACATCAAGCGCTTGTTCACGCCCGAGTTCCGCAACCGTTTGGATGCCATCGTGGGCTTCAAGGCTTTGGACGAAAACGTCATCATGCGCGTGGTCGACAAGTTCTTGCTGCAACTCGAAGGTCAGTTGGCAGAGAAGAAAGTCGAAGTTACCTTCAGCGATGCGCTGCGCAAGCACTTGGCCAAGAAGGGCTTCGATCCGCTCATGGGTGCACGCCCCATGCAACGCCTCATCCAAGACACGATTCGCAAGGCTTTGGCCGACGAGTTGTTGTTTGGTCGCCTCACCGAAGGTGGTCGCCTGAGCGTGGACATCGACGACAAAGAAGAGGTCTTGCTTGACATTCAGCCTTTGCCTAAAAAGGAAAAGGCGGCCAAAGGCGAACCCAATGCCTCAGAAGAAACTGCCGCTAGCTAACCCTTTGGCTTTGGTTCCCTGAAAAAGCGGCTGCTCTTAGCCGCTTTTTTCATGCTTGCGTCGCCATACCTCGGCTAAAGTGGGTCTTTCCCTCAGGTACGTCACGTAAAATTAGCCCCAGTTGAAACACCAAAGGATTTCTCGTGGCAGGCCATAGCAAATGGGCAAATATTCAGCACCGCAAGGGGCGTCAAGACGAAAAGCGCGGCAAGATTTGGACACGCATCACGCGTGAAATCATTGTGGCGGCGCGTCAAGGTGGTGGCGACTTGAGCCTCAACCCACGCTTGCGCTTGGCGATTGAAAAAGCCAAGGCAGCCAACATGCCTGCCGACAACATCAAACGCAACGTTGACAAAGCCACGGGTAACCTCGACGGCGTGGTCTACGAAGAAATTCGCTACGAAGGCTACGGCGTGGGTGGCGCCGCCATCATCGTCGACACCATGACCGACAACCGCGTGCGTACCGTGGCTGAAGTGCGTTTCGCATTCAGCAAAAACGGCGGCAACATGGGCACTGAGGGCTCAGTGGCGTTTCAATTCAAGCATTGCGGGCAGATGGTGTTTGCCCCAGGCAGCAACGAAGACCAAATCATGGAAGTCGCCCTCGAAGCCGGTGCGGACGATGTGATCACCGATGACGATGGTGCGATTGAAGTACTGACGCCACCTGCCAGCTTTGAGGCTGTCAAAAACGCTTTGCAAGCTGTTGGCCTCGTGCCAGAAGTGGCCGAAGTGACCTACCGTGCAGACAACACCATCGAACTCGTGGGTGATGATGCGACAAAAATGCAGAAAATCCTGGACGCGCTAGAAGACCTTGACGATGTGCAAGAGGTCTATCACAACGCAGCACTATGAACGTATTAGTTATTGGCGGCGGTGGCCGCGAGCACGCTTTGGCGTGGAAAATTGCCCAATCTAACAAGGTGCAAAAAGTGTTTGTGGCCCCCGGCAACGGCGGTACAGCACGCGACAAGCGTTTGGACAACATCGACATCACCGATGTCAAAGCCTTACGCGAGTTTGCGCAAGCCAGCGGCATTGAGCTGACCGTCGTTGGCCCCGAAACCCCCTTGGCAGCCGGTGTGGTGGACGAGTTTCGCGCCCACGGCCTGCGCATTTTTGGCCCAACCAAGGCCGCAGCCCAGCTGGAAAGCTCCAAAGCGTTCAGCAAGGCGTTCATGAAGCGCCACCACATTCCCACGGCGGAATACGACACCTTCACCGACGCCCAAGCCGCGCACGACTACGTCAACGCCAAAGGCGCCCCGATTGTGGTGAAGGCCGATGGCTTGGCCGCAGGCAAGGGCGTGGTGGTGGCGATGACCGCCGCCGAAGCCCACGAAGCGATTGACTTCATGTTGCTCGACAACAAACTGGGTGTGAGCCACAACGAAGGTGGCGCGCGCGTGGTGATTGAAGAGTTTTTGCAAGGCGAAGAGGCCAGCTTCATCGTCATGTGCGATGGCAAAACCGTGTTGCCATTGGCCACCAGCCAAGACCACAAGCGTTTGCTCGACGCCGATGAAGGTCCCAACACCGGC
>CANCCJ010000226.1 GCA_947374535.1 Comamonadaceae bacterium
CACCATGCACGGCAGCTACTTTTGCGTGGCCGAAGATGGTGAGAAGTTTGATGTGGACATTCCCATGTTTGTGCTCGATGCGCTCAGCGATGAGCCGGGCAAACGCAACTTGCACTGAACACGCGCACCATGGGTGAATTTGACTTGATTGAGCGCTACTTCAAGCGCCCCACACACAAAGCCGCGCTGGGTGTAGGCGACGATTGCGCCTTGCTCAACACCACGCCCGGCATGCAAATGGCCGTGTCAAGCGACATGCTGGTGGAAGGCCGTCACTTTTTAAGCACGGTTGACCCCGCCCGCTTAGGCCACAAAGCCTTGGCCGTGAACCTGAGCGACTTAGCCGCTGTGGGCGCAGAACCCTTGGCCTTCACCCTCGCCCTGTCGTTGCCACGCGTGGACGAAGTTTGGTTAGCAGGGTTCTCAAACGGTTTGCTGCGCCTAGCCGATGCCCACGGCTGCGAGCTGGTGGGCGGCGACACCACCCAAGGCCCGTTGAACATTTGCATCACCGTGTTTGGCGAAGTGCCGCCAGGCGACGCGCTGCTGCGTCAAAACGCGCAAGTGGGTGACGACATCTACATCAGCGGCACCGTGGGCGATGCACGCTTGGCACTGGAGGTGTTTCGTGGCAACCACACGCTGTCGGGCGAAGCATTTGAGCAAGCCCGCTTGCGCATGGAACAACCCACACCGCGCGTGGCACTGGGCATGGCACTGCGTGCCGTCGCCAATGCCGCCATCGATGTGAGTGACGGGCTGCTGGGCGACTTGGGCCACATCCTCAAACGCTCGGGCGTGGGCGCACAAATCGACACCACTTGGCTGCAAGCCGCTGGCTACTTTGGCGAAGCACACTTGGCTGCGGGCATCACGCCGGTGTTGGCCGAGTTAGCTTGGAACAAACGTCTTGAATTTGCCTTGTCTGGTGGTGACGACTACGAGCTGTGCTTCACCGCACCCGTCAACCAACGCGAATTGGTGCACGCCGCCGCATGGGAAAGCAACACCCCCGTCACACGCATTGGGCGCATCACGCAAGCGCAAGGCTTGGTGGTGCTGGACCCGCAGGGGCAACCCATTGCCAAGCGCTTTGCGTCGTTTGATCACTTTGCTTAAACACCGCACATGCTGAACCGCCGCTTTTTACTCTCTCACCCCGCTCACTTTATCGCGTTGGGCGCAGGCTCGGGCCTGTCACGGTTAGCGCCAGGCACGGCAGGCACGCTATGGGCATGGGCTGTGTTTTTACTTTTGCAAGTGTGGCTCACACCGTTACAAATGGGCATGCTGATCGCAGCGTCTACGCTGCTCGGTTGGTGGGCTTGCACCGTCACGGCACAGCACATGGGGGTGGCAGATCCGGGCGCGATTGTGTGGGACGAGGTGATTGCGTTTTGGTTGGTGCTGTGGCTGGTCACCCCCACCACGTTTTGGGGCCAACTGGGTGCGTTCCTGTTGTTTCGCTACTTTGATGCCGCCAAGCCCGGACCTGTGCGCTGGGCCGACAGTTTGTTCAAAGGTTTCGGTTGGCGCGGGGGCTGGGGCATCATCTTTGATGACTTGGTGGCGGCGTTTTGTACTTTATTGGTCATTGCCATTTGGAGGTCGCTATGAGTTCACAAACTTTGACAGAACAACTGGCTGAAGCTTTGTTGCAACACGGGTGGATGCTCGCCACGGCTGAGAGCTGCACGGGCGGACTGATTGCCAGCCGATGCACAGATCTATCTGGCTCTAGCAACTGGTTTGAACGCGGCTTTGTCACCTACTCGAACGAAGCCAAACACGAGATGTTGGGCGTGGACTCGGCTTTGATCGCTGAGCATGGCGCAGTCAGCGAGGCAGTGGCGCAAGCCATGACGCTGGGCGCAATGCGCCGCTCACATGCGCAGGTGACATTGGCAGTCACCGGCGTAGCGGGTCCGACAGGTGGCTCAGCTGAAAAGCCCGTGGGCACGGTTTGGTTTGCGTGGGCCACGCCCAGCGACGCTGGTCCGACACTGGGCGCTGAAACAGCGTGGGTGAAAACCGAGGTGATGCACTTTCCAGGGGATCGGGCCGCGGTGCGTGAAGCCACCACACAACACGCGCTCAAAACCTTGCTGGATTTGCTGCAGCAGCACTAAACCGCGCGCGCTGACCCAACCGCTTTAAGCAGGCAAAACTGCTGGAAAAACTTTTCCAACCGCCACCCCCAACCGCGCCATGCGGTTGCGCATGGTCAGCACCGCCTTGTCTTTGCTGATGAGTTGGGTTTGGTGTTCAGCCGCAAGGTCAATGAACTTTTGGTCGTCTGCGTCTTTGCAGACAAACAATGCTTTGGCGGCAACCGGCATAAGCTGCGCATGTGCGTCAAATTGCGCCAAGAGGTCTTCCGCCACAAGTTGGCTAAATGCCAAACGTTGGGCGATGTGTGTGTAAGCCAACACACGTTCCAGTTCGTCCCGCATGACTTGCGTGGCCAACCATTGCACGGTTTTATTCGTCAAGGCCTCCAGCAGCGCAGGCGTGGCCGGGTCTTTGTACAGCCACAGGTCGAGCACGATGTTGGTGTCGAGCACCACGCGCACGGGTGTCATGGCTTGTCGCGCATCGAACCCGCACGCAAGTCAAAGCGGAACATGCGGCATTCAATCGGGCCGTTCCACATCGGCACGCGACGCGATTCTTTGAAACGCATGCGGCTTGGCAACTTGAGGTCGGGGGTCAACATCCATGCCGTCCAGCCGGGGTAGTTTTTCTTCCAGTGGCTGGCGAGTTGGGCAAAGAAATCGCCACCGTCTTCGGTTTGTGCAATGTCGCGTGCGCCAAAACGTGGCACATCGTCTCGCACCATGTCGCCACCCGTCGATGCGTCATCAAAACCCGCATCGCCGTTTGGGTTCACGTCTTCGTAGGGCGACACATACTCCGTGGGCGGCGAGTAGCGCGCACGACGCGCTGCACCCGCAATACCTGCGGCTTCGATACGTTCGCCATAAGGGGGGTTGACCAACATCACGCCCGGCACATCGCTGGGGGGCATGCGTTGCAAGGCATCACCGCCGCGCAGCTGCACAGCGTGAGCCACACCCGCGCGCTCGGCGTTGCGTTGTGCAAAGTCGACCATGCGGAAGGCGACGTCACTGCCGTAAATCGGCGCACGCGGCTCGCACTCTTGCGCGCGCGCGTTGTCAAGCAAGCCGTGCCACACATGCTCTTGGTATGGGATGAGTTTTTGGAAACCAAATTTGCGCATGGAACCCGGTGCGATGTTGCAGGCAATTTGTGCCGCTTCCACCGCAATGGTGCCGCTGCCGCAGCATGGGTCGTACAGCGGCACACCTTGGGCCACGAGGCCATGAGGGTTGGCCGGCGTGCCATCACCCTGGCTCCAGCCGCTGGCAGCCAACATGGCAGCCGCGAGGGTTTCTTTCAAAGGCGCATCGCCTTTGTCAGCACGCCAGCCGCGTTTGAACAAGGGCTCGCCTGAGGTGTCGATGTAAAGCGTGCAGTGCTCGGTGGTCAAGTGAGCATAAATGCGCGCATCGGGCCACTGAGTGTTGACGTCAGGACGCACGCCAAATTTGTGGCGGAAGCGGTCAGCCACCGCGTCTTTGATTTTGAGTGCCGCAAAGTTCAAGCTTTTGAGGGGGCTGTGTTGCGCTGTGATTTCAATTTTGAAAGTTTCTTTGGGTGAGAACCACAGCTCCCACGCCACCTCACACGCAGCGCGGTAGAGGTCTTCCTCTTGACGGTATTGGGTGTGCGACAACTCGACCAACACACGCTGTGCCAAGCGGCTGTGCAGATTGAGTTGCAACACATCGCGCCAAGAAGCGCGCACCATCACGCCCGCGCGAAAGGCCCGCAAGTCATCGTCGCCCACACCCGTGATGCGCCGCACTTCTTCGGCCAAATAGGATTCGACGCCTGCCGCACAGGGCAAGAAGAGATGGAGTTG
>CANCCJ010000227.1 GCA_947374535.1 Comamonadaceae bacterium
TCAAAGGGGGGCGGGTGTTGTTGCGCCCGGATGGGTCACCGATCAGGCTGGTGAAGTCACCAATCAGAAAGATGACTTGGTGCCCCAGGTTTTGCAACTGACGCATTTTGTTGAGCACCACGGTGTGCCCAATGTGGATGTCTGGTGCCGTCGGATCCAGGCCCAGCTTGATGCGCAAAGGCAGTCCGGTGGCTTCGGATCGCGCCAGTTTTTTGACCCACTCATCCTCAGGAATCAGCTCTTCGCAACCGCGCTTGGAAACGGCCAAGGCTTCGCGCACGCGATCGGTAACAGGGTGAATAGATAAAGATGCTTGATTCATAAGGATTTTTTGGTGAGCAGGCTATACTCCAGCCTTCATGTGATTGGCCAATTTTAGTTGGCCCAGCACGATGGGATCTGGGGCAGCCAAGCCCTGCCCCCGACTTCTGCCGGAGAACACCCTTGCAGCAACACCTCGACGCGTTGGCCTTGCGCCTACAAACCCTGTGGACCACCCACCCCCGCCGCATCATGGCTGGCGTAGCCGTGGGCTTGTCGGTGATGGGTGGCGGCGCGTTCGCCGTGGCCAATTTGGGCCCAGACGCGAGCCAGTTGCCCTTGCGTGAAGTGGTGGAGAACGTGCGTTTGGACCTCACCCCCCACAACGAAAGCAGCGCCCCTATGGTGTTGTTTCGTTCCGATGTGACCCGCTCCAGCGACACCGCCGACAGCTTGCTGAGCCGGTTGGGCGTGAGCGATCAAGAAGCCGCTAGCTTTTTGCGCAATGCGCCTTTGGCGCGTCAGCAACTGTTGGGACGTGCCGGGCGCTGGGTCAGCGTCGAAGGTGATGAAACTCGCCGCCTGACCCGCTTGACCGCGCGCTGGAACACGGACAAATCAGACCAATTCACCCGTTGGGTGGTGGAGCGCAAGGCCGACGGCCTGACGCAACGGCTGGAAAACGCCCCCTTGAGCGTGAGCACGCGCATGGCCAGTGGCGTGATTCAAAGCTCACTGTTTGCTGCTACCGATGAGGCCAATATTCCCGATAGCGTGGCTAACCAACTGGCCAGTATTTTCTCGGGCGACATTGACTTTCATCGCTCACTGCGCAAAGGAGATCGCTTTTCGGTCGTCTATGAGTCGCTCGAAGCCGATGGTGAAACCATGCGCGCAGGCCGTGTGCTATCGGCTGAGTTTGTCAACAATGGCAAAACACACCAAGCCATTTGGTTCAAAGAACCGCAAGTCGCTGAGGGTGGCTACTTCTCTCCAGAAGGGGTGAGTCTGCGCCGCGCCTACTTAGCTTCGCCGTTGACGTTTTCACGTGTGACCAGCGGCTTCAACATGCGCTTTCATCCCATCTTGCAAACTTGGCGGGCTCATTTGGGTGTGGACTACGCCGCAGCGACCGGAACCGACGTGCACAGCGTGGGCCAAGGCATTGTTGACTTTGCAGGCACGCAAAGCGGTTTTGGCAACGTGGTGTTTGTCAAACATGCCAACGGTCACACCACGGTGTATGCGCATTTGAGTCGTATCTTGGTCAAACGCGGGCAAAGTGTCGCCCAAGGTCAAACCCTGGGTGAGGTGGGTGCTACCGGATGGGCTACCGGCCCTCACTTGCACTTTGAATTCCGAGTCAACGGCCAACACCAAGACCCGGTGACCATGGCACGCCAAAGCGTGGCCACCGAGATTTCTGCCGCAGCACGTGACGCCTTCAAACGCCAAGTGACCAACGCCAAGCTCGAATTGACCGCGGCTGCCAGCGTGCAACAAAGCCGCGCGGAGTAAATGTCTTTGCTCTACATCGGCTTGATGTCGGGCACTTCATTGGACGGCGTCGATGGCGTGCTGGTGAATTTCGAAGCACAGCGCCCCGAAGTGCTGAGCCACCAGGCCCTGCCATTTGATGCGTCGCTCAAACACCGCTTATTGGCTCTCAACACACCCGCCGACAACGAGCTGCACCACGCAGCCTTGGCTGCCAACCAACTGGTGCATGTGTACGCCCAGACCGTACAAGCCTTGCTGCAAGCCAGCGGACAACCGGCCCGTGACATACAGGCCATTGGTGCCCACGGTCAGACCGTGCGTCACCAACCCGGTGCCTTTGACGGAACAGGTTACACACTTCAACTCAACAACCCCTCGTTGCTGGCCGAACTCACCGGGATAGATGTCGTGGCCGACTTTCGCAGCCGCGATGTCGCGGCGGGAGGACAAGGCGCCCCCTTGGTGCCACTGTTTCACCAAAACATGTTTGCGCACGATACGAACACAGTAGGCGTCCTCAACTTAGGCGGCATTGCCAATCTCAGCGTGCTGTCACCTGCCGGCGATGTGCAAGGCTTTGATTGCGGCCCTGGCAACGCCTTGCTCGACCATTGGTGCCAACAACACACTGGTCAGCCCTTTGACGACGACGGTGCTTGGGCGCGCACAGGTCAGGTGATTGCCCCCTTGTTGCAAGCTTTGTTGAATGAACCGTTTTTGCATCAAGCACCGCCCAAGAGCACGGGCCGTGACTTGTTTAACCCCACTTGGTTGGCCAAACAGTTGGAAAGTTTTGCATCCGCCTCGCCGGCCGATGTACAAGCCACATTGACCGAGTTCACTGCGCGGACGTGTGTGAACGATGTGCTGCGCCATGCCCCCCAAGCCACCGAACTGATGGTGTGCGGCGGCGGTGCTTTAAATGGTTGGCTGATGGCACGTTTGCAAAGCGGGCTACCGCAACTCAAGGTGGTGTCCACCGCCGAGCGTGGGTTGCCGCCTTTACAGGTTGAAGCCACGGCCTTTGCATGGCTCGCCCGCCAAACCATGTTGCGCCTACCGGGCAACTCCCCAAAAGTAACGGGCGCTCAAGGCGCCCGTATCTTGGGTGGTGTGTTTCCTGCCTAGAGGTCTGCGAACGATTCGTCCGTGAGGGACGGCGTGTTAAACCGAGAACGAAGAACCGCAACCACAGGTGGTCGTAGCGTTGGGGTTCTTGATGACGAACTGAGCGCCCTGCAAATCTTCTTTGTAGTCAATCTCAGCACCCAACAGATACTGATAGCTCATGGCATCGATCAACAAAGACACATTGTTTTTGGTCATGGTGGTGTCGTCTTCGTTCACCACTTCGTCGAAGGTGAAACCATACTGAAACCCGGAGCAACCGCCACCCTGCACAAACACGCGCAATTTGAGGTCTGGGTTGCCTTCTTCCGCAATCAAATCTGCCACTTTGGCAGCAGCGCTGTCCGTGAAGACGATGGGGGTGGGCATTTCGGTTTGAATGTTTTCAGCAACTGCGCTCATGGGGAACTCTCCAAATTCAATGGTTAAAGTATAGCGCTTTAGTCGGGAATACCGGCTGCGTGGCGGAGTAACTCGGCTCTTGATGGGGGCATTGGGTCCCACGGCTCTGACAGCGCCCACAAAAAAAGCCGCAGCGGCGAACCGATGCGGCTTTTGAGCACAACAGAAAGAGGATTAACGCTTGCTGAACTGCTTGCGGCGACGAGCAGAGTGCAAGCCGACCTTTTTACGTTCCACTTCGCGGGCATCACGGGTCACGTAGCCTGCGGCTGACAACACAGGCTTCAAGGCTGCGTCATAGTCGATCAGGGCGCGGGTGATGCCGTGACGCACTGCACCTGCTTGACCCGACTCACCACCGCCGTGCACGTTGACTTGAATGTCAAACGCTTCGCCGTTGTTGGTCAACATCAGAGGTTGTTTGGAAATCATGATCGAGGTTTGACGGCCGAAATAGTCGGCGATGTCTTTGCCATTGATCGTGATCTTGCCGGAGCCTTTTTTCAGAAACACACGAGCGACGCTCGATTTGCGACGGCCTGTGCCGTTGTTCCATTCACCAATCATGTCAGCTCCTTAGATGTCCAGCACTTTAGGCTGTTGTGCGGTGTGGGGATGCTCAGCACCGCCGTACACCTTGAGCT
>CANCCJ010000228.1 GCA_947374535.1 Comamonadaceae bacterium
CTCTAAGAAAACCTCACACTATGAAAACCGCTCAAGAAATCCGCGTTGGCAACGTCATCATGCACGGCAAGGACCCTATGGTTGTCCTGCGCACCGAATACCAACGTGGCGGCCGTGGCTCATCCACCGTTCGCATGAAATTGAAAAGCTTGATCGCTAACTTCGGTACCGAAGTTGTGTTCAAGGCCGACGACAAGATGGACCAAGTCATCTTGGACAAGAAGGATTGCACCTACTCTTACTTCGCTGACCCCATGTACGTGTGCATGGATGCCGACTTCAACCAATACGAAGTCGAAGCCAGCAACATGGGCGACGCCCTGAATTACCTCGAAGACGGCATGGAACTCGAAGTGGTGTTCTACGACGAAAAAGCCATCTCTGTGGAATTGCCCACCAACGTGGTGCGCGAAATCACTTGGACTGAGCCCGCTGTCAAAGGCGACACATCAGGCAAAGTTTTGAAGCCCGCCAAACTCGCAACAGGCTTCGAAGTGGCTGTGCCATTGTTCGTGGCCCAAGGCGACAAAGTCGAAGTCGACACACGCACAGGCGAATACCGCAAGCGCGTCTAAGCTTTCACAAGCTTTAGAAATCAAGGCCTCTTCGGAGGCCTTTTTTATTGCCCATGCAACAGGCATTTCGGCCATGTAACATGGCCGCATGGATGGAATGCTAGACCCTCACGACCGACGCCTTGCCGAAGCTTGGGAAACCCTCAAAGCGCATTACGACAACGGCGACTCACTCAAACCCGAATCCAACCGATTGGCGTTTGCCGACCCCGAGTTTTTGCTGCGCCGCGAAACGCGTGGCTTGCGCATGCAAATGGAAATGCTCAAGCCCGATTTGGCGCAAATCGCACACGGCATTGAGCACACCGTGGTGGTGTTTGGCAGCGCGCGATTTCGCAGCGAAGAGGCCTCGCACTTGCAGCTCATGCAAGCCCGTGCCAGTGGCGATGAAGCCGCCATTGCGAAAGCTGAAATTTTGGTGCGCAACGCCAAGTACTACGAACAGTCGCGCGCCCTCGCCCACACCATCACCAAATTCAGTGAAGGCAAAACCAACGGACGCAAGCTATTCATCTGCACGGGGGGTGGCCCTGGCATCATGGAAGCAGCCAACCGTGGTGCACAAGAAGCTGGCGGCATCAGCGTGGGCCTGAACATCGCCCTACCGCATGAGCAAACCCCTAACCCACACATCACGCCTGAACTGAGTTTCAAGTTCCACTACTTTGCGCTGCGCAAAATGCACTTCATGATGCGCGCCAAAGCTTTGGTGGCGTTCCCTGGCGGCTTTGGCACGCTGGACGAGTTGTTTGAAACTCTCACCTTGGTTCAATGCAAAAAGGCTAAACCCGTGCCCATTGTGCTGTTTGGCAGTGACTACTGGAAGCGCCTGTTCAACCCACACGTTCTGGTGGAAGAAGGTGTGATTTCGGAAGAAGACCTAAACTTGTTCACCTACGTCGATAGCGTGGACGACGCATGGAATTTCATTCGTGCTTTTTATGAACTCTGAGCAAATACGCACTGCGTGAGCCCAAACCCACCACCGCTGACACACACCAAAACACTCCGCTGATGCCAATGACGGTGCCTGCCGCACCAAAGACCATGGGCATCAGCACACTCGATGCGTTGATGCCCATCAAACGCAAACCCAAGGCCTCACCATGCCGATGCTCTGGCGTGATTTGGTGCAACGTGCTCATGACCATGGGTTGAACGCCCCCCAGAGACAAGCCCAGCAGCAACGAACACCCCCCCATCAGCCAAGCGGTTTGGGTAAACGGGTAAACCGCCAACATAAATGAGGTGATCAACATTGCACCTGTGATGACTTGCCATTCATGCAAGCGTGCAGCAATGAACGGCATCATCATGCGAATGAAGGCGGCTGCCAAAGCAAACACGCCCAAGATAGAGCCAATCGCCGAGGCACTCAGTCCTCGCTCATGCCCCAAGATGGGTACAACAAAGGTGTGCACATCCCAACACGCGGACAAAAACCAATTGACCATCAGCAGGCGGCGAAACATGGGCTCGTTCAACAAATCCCAAGCGCTGTTTTTCTCATGACCTTCAGGCTTGGTCGCTTTGGGTAACTCATGCGCTTGGCGTATCCACAACCAAGCAATCACGGGTAGCGCAGCCATGGCCGCAAACGCCCATTGAAAGCCTGCATGGTCAATCAACAAACCCGCGGTGAACGGACCAATGAAGTTAGAGAACGCCGGCGCAATCGACAGCCAGCTGAACGCTTGTTTCATTTGTGCCAAACCTTGCGCGGCACGCCCCACATGGCGTTGCAAAGCGATGATGGCTAAACCTGTGGCACCGCCTGTCATCAAAGCACTGAAACACAACACAGAAAAGATAGGCCACATCGCTGCAGCACCCGCACCCGTTATGCACATGAGCACGCTCCACATCACAGGGCGCTTCAAGCCGTGTAAATCAGCATAACGCCCAGCGGGCAACGCCAAGAACACCTGTGTCAAAGCAAACATGGCGAGCAACACGCCCACCGCGGCTTCGCTTTGGCCGTTGCGCAAAGCCAGCAAAGGTGCGGCCATGCGCATGCCTGTCATGCATGCATGCAGACACACCTGGCCTGCAATCAGCTTGACCAGTTCGCGTTTCAAACTTTGGCGTCCGCTTTCACATCTGACTCTTCCAAGGCATCGTCAAACTTGGGTAACAAGGCTTGTGCCTCACCCTCAGGCAAGGCTTCGACGTTCTTCAAAGCCCGACGCATTTGGCGGCTGCGCGTGTCAGCGCGGTCTAGGGTATCCGCCGCTTTTTGGACTTGCTCGCGGACCTTCTCCACCCAATCGCCATAGCGTTCAAATTCAGTTTTGACCGCACCCAACACCTTCCACACTTCAGAAGCTTGCTGCTCCAGTGCTAACGTACGAAAGCCCATGTGCAAGCTGTTGAGCATGGCCAACAAAGTGGTGGGGCCAGCCAGTGTGACGCGGTAGTCGCGTTGCAAGCTGTCCATCAAACCGGGGCGGCGCAACACTTCGGCATACAAACCTTCGGTGGGCAAAAACAAAATGGCAAAGTCGGTCGTGTGTGGCGGCGCCAAGTAGCTCTCGGCAATGCTCTTGGCTTCGGTACGAATGCGCACCTCCAGTGCCTTGGCAGCGACTTCGGCGGCAATGCCATCCGCACGGTCTTGTGCGTCGAGCAAGCGTTCGTAGTCTTCGCGAGGAAACTTGGCATCAATCGGCAACCACACGGGTTCGCCGTCCGCGCCGCCTCGGCCAGGAAAGCGAATGGCGAAGTCCACACGTTGGTTGCTGCGGGGTTTGGTTTCGACTTGCTTGGCGTATTGCTCAATCGTGAGGACTTGTTCCAGCAAAGCTTCGAGTTGCACCTCGCCAAACATGCCGCGTGTTTTGACGTTGGTCAGCACGCGCTGCAAGCTGCCCACGCCATCGGCCAGTTTTTGCATTTGGCCGAGGCCATTGTGAACTTGCTCCAGTCGCTCCGCCACTTGCTTGAAGCTCTCGGACAAGCGCTTTTCCAACGTGGTTTGCAGTTTTTCATCCACAGTGCGACGCATTTCATCCAGCTTGTCAGCATTGCTTTTTTGCAATTGTTGCAACTGCTGATTCAGCGTGTCACCAATGCTTTTTTGCATCAGCGTGAGTTGCTGTACTTGACTTTGCTGAAACAGCGCCAAGTTTTGGGTCAGCTCTTGGCGACCGCCACGAGACGACTCGGCAATCTCAGTGCGCAGTTCACGCTCAATGCGCTCCAACTTTTCATGCATGCTTTGCAAGCTCTGCTGTAAAGCCAAAGTTGCGGCTTCGTTGCTGCCACTGGGTCGACGCAGAAGCAGCACCAACAACAAGGCATTGAAAGCAGCAACGCCGACCGCAATCCAAACATCCATCACGCA
>CANCCJ010000229.1 GCA_947374535.1 Comamonadaceae bacterium
ACCGTCAATGGGTTGGGCATGCTGCTACACCAAGCGCGCCCAGCCTTCAAGGCATGGTTCGGCGTGATGCCAGAAGTCACCTCTGAATTGCGCAAAAACATCATTGAAACCCTCTAAAAGTGACATATGTACATTGGACTTTTAGAAGACGAACCTGAACTCGCGCAATACGTCTGCGAGATTCTTGAAAAAGCCGGTCACACAACCAGCGTATTCCACAATGGCGCCGATATGGTCAAGGCCATCGGACGAGACACGATGGATCTCTTTGTGCTCGATTGGCGAGTACCGCGCATGTCTGGCTTAGAGGTTCTCACGCACATCAGAAACGTACGCGGTTTAAAAGAACCCGTGTTGTTTCTGACCAGTCGCACTGACGAGCAGGACATCACCGAAGCCCTCAATGCAGGCGCGGATGACTATTGCACCAAGCCTGTTCGGCCACAAGAGTTCTTGGCACGTATTGGCGCCCTGTTACGCCGCACCTACCCAGACAAAAATAACCAAGCAACTTCGCGTCGCCTGCTGAACTACACATTTAACAAGCTGACTAACTCAGTTGAATTTGCAAACAAACACATCAGCTTGTCGGAGAAAGAGTTCAAACTGGCCTTATTTCTTTTTGAAAATCATGAGCGTGCAGTTTCTCGCGAACGCCTGATGCAAGAAGTTTGGGGTGGCGAAGGCGATGCGCTGTCGCGATCTCTTGACGTGCACATATCCTGGCTTCGCAAGAAATTAGACCTTGCTGCGACATCTCCAAACCTCCGACTCAAACCGATTTACGGATTTGGATACAGACTCATGGCCGTCAACGGGAATGTCGATACTTTTGCTTGAGATAGAAACAATCATCCCTACGATGGCATGCGCTCGCTACCCATGCGTGCCAATGGGATCTATTGAACTCCAGATGCTTGATGTGGCCTTTTGATGCCACGACATCCGAACTACAAACAGTAAAAAAAACCACCCAACGCTTTCGCACTGGATGGTCTCAACCCTATTCAAACCAAGAGACAGCCCTCACGGGGCCGCCTCTGACTTGAAGTACTTAGTGGAACTGCTCTTCTTCAGTAGAACCTGTGAGGGCTTTGACAGAAGATGAACCACCTTGAATCACGGTGGTCACGTCGTCGAAGTAACCTGCGCCCACTTCTTGTTGGTGTGACACGAAGGTGTAACCCTTGTCACGCGCTGCGAACTCAGGCTCTTGCACCATGTTGACATAGTGCTTCATGCCTTCGCCGTTGGCGTATGCATTGGCGAACTGGAAGGTGTTGTACCAGTTGATGTGAATACCAGCCAAGGTGATGAACTGGTACTTGTAGCCCAATGCCGACAAGTCTTCTTGGAACGAAGCGATTTGGCTGTCGTTGAGGTTCTTCTTCCAGTTGAAAGAAGGTGAGCAGTTGTAAGACAACAGTTTGCCTGGGCATGCAGCGTGAACAGCTTGAGCGAATTCGCGAGCGAAGCCAATGTCTGGCACGCCGGTTTCGCACCACACCAAGTCAGCGTAGGGCGCATATGCCACACCACGGCTGATGGCTTGTTCCAAACCGTTTTTGACGCGGTAGAAACCTTCTTGTGTGCGCTCGCCTGTCAAGAAAGGCTTGTCGTTGGCGTCGTGATCAGACGTGATCAAGTTAGCCGCTTCAGCATCGGTACGGGCCAGCACGATGGTGGAGGTACCCATGACGTCAGCAGCGAAACGCGCAGAGATCAATTTTTCGCAAGCTTCTTGTGTTGGCACCAACACTTTGCCCCCCATGTGACCGCATTTCTTGACCGCAGCCAATTGGTCCTCGAAGTGAACACCAGCTGCGCCAGAAGCAATCATGTTCTTCATCAATTCGAAGGCGTTCAACACACCGCCAAAACCGGCTTCAGCGTCAGCCACGATGGGCAAGAAGTAGTCGATGAATTCTTTGTCGCCTGGGTTGATGCCACGGCCCCATTGAATTTCATCAGCGCGCTTGAACGTGTTGTTGATGCGGCGGACCATCGTTGGCACAGAGTCATACGCGTAGAGCGATTGGTCTGGGTACATGGTTTCAGAGGTGTTGCCATCAGCAGCAACTTGCCAACCTGACAAGTACACAGCTTCTAAGCCAGCTTTGGCTTGTTGCATAGCTTGACCAGCGCTGATCGCGCCGAATGCGTTGACATAGCCTTTCTTGGCACCACCGTTGACTTTTTCCCAGAGCTTTTCTGCACCGCGCTTAGCGAGTGTGTGCTCAATAGGCATGCTGCCACGCAAACGTACAACGTCAGCAGCAGAGTAACCACGCTTCACGCCTTTCCAGCGTGGGTTCGTAGCCCAGTCTTTTTCAAGGGCGGCAATTTGTTGTTCGCGGCTGAGTTGTTCAGACAAAGATTGAGGCATGTTTTACTCCAAGAAGTTAAGTGGTTGTCGATGGCACAACTATAAGTCTTATATAAGACTAGATTAACCTCTTATGTCTTATATAAGAATTTATTTTTGTCCATTTAAAACAACAGCTTACGAATTTAATTCCAGAATATGAAACACGTTTTCTCATATCAAGAAAAAATATTGCAATGCAGCAAACCGTTATTTCATAGTACAAAATCAATTTTCAAAAATAAAAAGCGTATCGCGACAAGAAAACACCTCGAAGCAACGCATCAACTCGGTGCGATCAAAAACACAATTGCAAAAAACAACATTTAGCTGTGAAAAAGTTGTTTTCTTCTTGGAAAGACGTTTGTTCTCAATTAGCATCCGCATTGCTCTAGAGCGATATCTCCAAGGGCTTGAAAACAAACACTTCTAGAAGGAAATCAACCATGGCAACTGCAAAGAAAGCTCCGGCTAAAAAAGTAGCAGCAAAGAAAGCTGCTCCCGCTAAAAAAGTAGCCGCTAAAAAAGCAGCTCCTGCAAAGAAAGTAGCAGCTAAGAAAGCGGCACCTGCAAAGAAGGCAGCTCCTGCTAAAAAAGTAGCCGCTAAAAAAGCCGCTCCCGCCAAAAAAGCAGCTCCAGCTAAAAAAGTTGTTGCAAAGAAAGCACCCGCAAAAAAGGCCCCTGCTAAAAAGCGCACACCGAACGCCGCATTCATGAAGGCACTGACACCTAGCGCCGCGCTGGCTGCTGTGATCGGCAACGCTGCGGTGCCACGCACTGAAGTCGTGAGCAAGATGTGGACATACATCAAGAAGCACGGTCTGCAAGACAAAGTCAACAAGCGCAACATCAATGCTGATGAGAAGCTCAAAGCTGTGTTCGGCAAGGCCCAAGTCACCATGTTTGAATTGGCTGGCTTGATTGGCAAACACCTGAAGTAATTCGGTTTTCGCATCAATCAAAAAGGGCCGCATCTGCGGCCCTTTTGCTTTGTCAAACGCTTGTTATTTTTGCGCCCGCTTCGCCAGCGCTGTTTCGCGAATAGCACTCAATGTGCCACGCGTGGTGATGACATCTTCATCGATCATCACCTCTATCAAAGTGCCCTCCTCGCGTGCCAAAGCCTCTTTGAACGCATCTTCAAACTCTGCTGTGCGCGTGATGCGCACACCGGCATAACCATAAGCACGCGCAAGTACTGAAAAGTCTGGGTTAGCCAACCGTGATCCACTTTGATGGGTCGGGTACTCGCGCTCTTGGTGCATGCGAATCGTCCCGTACACACCATTGTTCAACAACACAATGATGCTTTTACTGCCGTGCTGCACAGCTGTCGCCAGCTCTTGCCCATTCATCAAAAAATCGCCATCTCCCGCAATGGTGAACGCCATGCGCCCTGTGAGGATGTTGGCTGCGATCGCTGCAGGCACGCCATATCCCATAGAACCCGCCGTCGGTGCCAGCTGCACACGCACCCCACGAGCCAAGCCATGGTGTTTGTGAAAACGATGCACCCAACTTGCAAAGTTACCCGCGCCATTGGT
>CANCCJ010000230.1 GCA_947374535.1 Comamonadaceae bacterium
GCTCGCAAACCTCGGCTATGTGCGCTCTGTGCATAAGCAAACATGTCATCTGGCATACGATGGGCAGAAACGACACGCGCTTCAAAAGAGACGCCAAATTCTTGGAGAATCTGGGTTGCATGTTGCATGGTGTCCCAATCGGAGTTGGACCCCATGACAACGCCGACTTGGCACTGGGTCATGATGTGGCTGTGTGTGTGAGCAAAAACGAATTTTAGACGGGACCCCCATGCTTGATGTGACGATGGAAAATTTCGAAGCCGATGTGATTGCGGCCTCTCAAACCACCCCTGTGCTGGTGGACTTCTGGGCCGACTGGTGTGGCCCCTGCAAATCACTGGGCCCTGTGCTCGAAAAGCTTGAAACTGCCTATGAAGGCCGCTTCAAGCTGGTCAAAATCAATGCCGACACGGAACAGCAACTGGCTGGCGCGTTTGGCGTGAAAAGCCTACCCACCTGTATTTTGCTGATGGGTGGCCGTCCCGTTGACGGGTTTATGGGCGCTCTGCCCGAGGGCAAAGTACGTGAATTTTTGGACAAGCATTTGCCATCGGAAAACGAAATAGCCGCCCAAGTTGACGCCCAAGAAGCCGAGCAACTGATCGAGGCAGGTGATGCGAGTGCCGCCATCGCCAAACTGCAAGAGGCGTTGAGCCTGAACACGTCTGACGACGAAACCCGTTACAACTTGGTCAAGCTGCTGATTTCGGTGGGTGAGCTGGAAGAAGCACAAGCGGCACTGACCCCAAAGCTCGCCGAAATCCCGCTGCAACTGCGCTTTGATGCGCTCAACTACTGGCTGCAAGCCTTGCAGTTTGTGTCGACAGACCCACGCGCCGAGTGGAACTTTGAGCAGTTTGACACCCTGATTGCCCAAAACAAACGCGACTTCGACACCCGCTTGGCCAAAGCCCGTGTGCTGATTGCCGCTGAGCTGTTTGAAGCTGCGATGGAAGAGTTGCTGGAAATCATCATGCGCGACAAGACGTGGAACAACGATGTGGCGCGCAAAACCTATGTGGCCATTTTGGAGCTGATGACACCACCCAAGCCCAAAACGGACGATGCCGCCTTTGGCAAAACCGCAGGCGGCATCGAGTTAACCGGCAAAGCTGCGGTGCAAGAAGACCCCGTGTTGGAATTGATTTCTCGCTACCGCCGCAAGCTCAGCATGGCGCTGAACTAAGGTTTCAGTCCTTCAACCGATCCCAAGCCTCTTGGTACTTGGCGGCGGTTTGGGCAATCACCTCTTGCGGCAAATGTGGCGCGGGGGGTGACTTGCTCCAAGGCTTGCCTTGCACTTGGGCGGTTTCGAGCCAATCGCGCAAGAACTGTTTGTCGTAGCTCGGTGGGTTCACGCCGTCTTTGAAACTTTGCGCATAGCTGTCCGCTGGCCAGTAGCGTGATGAATCGGGGGTGAGCACCTCGTCCATCAACACGAGGTCGTTGTTGGCATCCAAACCAAATTCAAACTTGGTGTCGGCAATGATGATGCCTTTGGCTGCCGCCACGTCGCGCGCGGTTTCGTACAAAGCGATGCTGACGGTTTTGATTTTTTCGGCCAAGCCGCTGCCAATCATCTCCACCACTTGTTCGTAGGTGATGTTCTCGTCGTGGTCACCCACCGCCGCTTTGGCCGCGGGGGTGAAGATGGGCTCAGGCAACTTGCTGGCGTTCTTCAAACCTTTGGGCAGCTTGACGCCGCACACGGCCTGGTTCTCTTGGTATTCCTGCCAGCCGCTGCCTGCCAAGTAGCCGCGCACCACCGCTTCCACGGGAATGGGTTTTAAGCGCTTGACCAACATCGAGCGACCTGTGACTTGGGCGACTTCATCGGCACTCACCACGCTTTCAGGCGCTTCGCCTGTCAGGTGGTTGGGGCAAATGTGGCCGAGCTTCTTGAACCAAAACAAAGCCATTTGGGTCAGCAACTCGCCCTTGCCCGGAATGGCTTCGCCCATGATGACGTCAAACGCGCTGATGCGGTCAGAGGCCACCATCAAGATGCGGTCGTCGCCCACGGCGTAGTTGTCGCGCACTTTGCCGCGTGCGAGCAAGGGCAAGGAGGTGAGCGCAGAGGTGTGCAGTGCGGTCATGGATTACTTCACCAACTGAGCGAGTTCGCCCTTGGCGTACTTAGCAGCCACAACTTGCAGGCTATCGCCCTTGACCTTTGCACCCTGGCCTTCGCAACCGAATTCCAAATAACGTTGTTTGCAAATGTTCATGGCGGCTTCGCGGGCAGGCTTGAGCCATTCGCGTGCGTCGAATTTTTCTGGGTTCTCAAACATGAACTTGCGTGCTGCGGCGGTCATGGCCAAGCGGATGTCGGTGTCGATGTTGACCTTGCGCACGCCGTGCTTGATGGCTTCTTGAATTTCAGACACGGGCACACCAAACGTCGTTTTCATCTTGCCGCCGTACTGGTTGATGATGGCCAACAAGTCTTGTGGCACGCTGCTTGAGCCGTGCATGACCAAATGGGTGTTAGGGATGCGCGCGTGAATTTCTTTGACGCGGCTGATGGCCAAGATGTCGCCCGTGGGTTCGCGGGTGAACTTGTACGCGCCGTGGCTGGTACCGATGGCGATGGCCAAGGCATCGAGCTGTGTGGCTTTCACAAACTGCGCGGCTTCTTCTGGGTCAGTCAACATTTGGCTGTGGTCAAGTTTGCCCACAGCGCCGATGCCGTCTTCTTCACCGGCTTCGCCCGTTTCCAAATTGCCCAAGCAACCCAATTCGCCTTCCACCGACACGCCCACTTTGTGCGCCATGGCCACCACTTGTTGGGTGACTTGCACGTTGTAGTCGAAGCTGGAAGGGGTTTTGCCGTCTTCCATCAACGAGCCGTCCATCATGACGGAGCCAAAACCCAGATCAATCGCACCTTGGCACACCTTGGGCGATGTACCGTGGTCTTGGTGCATGACCAAAGGGATGTGTGGGTAGGCTTCGGTGGCGGCTTGGATCAAATGCTTGATGAAGGGCTCACCGGCGTATTTGCGTGCGCCCGCGCTGGCTTGCAAGATGACGGGGGCGCCCACGGCGTCGGCAGCGGCCATGACCGCTTGTACCTGCTCCAAGTTGTTGACGTTGAAAGCGGGGATGCCGTAACCATGCTCTGCAGCATGGTCCAGAAGTTCGCGCATCGATACGAGTGCCATGGGGAATCCTCAAAAATTAAAAACGTGTGTCACTGCTGGCAATTTTAAAGGCGGCAGCACGGCATCTAGCTGACAGGCGTCTAAGCCAGTCAGCACTTGTGATGGATCATGTGTATCTGAATTAACTCACTTCGCAAATGCGCAGCATGTTGGTACCGCCCGGCGTGCCCATCGGGTCACCACAGGTGATGGCGTACACATCACCCGTCCCCACGATTTCACGCAGTTTCAAGTGCGCTTCGGCTTGGGCCAGGGCGGTGTCGCGGTCAGCGCTGGTGTCCATCAACAAAGGGCGCACATTGCGGAACAAGGCCATGCGGCGTTGTGACGCCACTTTGGTGGTCACCGCGTAGATGGGAATGTGAATGCGATGGCGACTCATCCACAGCGCGGTCGAGCCCGACTCGGTCAAGGCCACGATGGCTTTCGCGCCCAAATGGTGGGCCGTGAACAAAGCGCCCATGGCAATGGTTTGGTCAATGCGGGTGAAGGTTTGGCCTTTGAAGTCGGCGTCGAGTTCCACATCTTCGGCGGCTTCGGCAGCGGCGCAAATTTTGGACATTTCTTGCACGGTTTCCAGCGGGTACTTGCCTGCAGCCGTTTCGGCGCTGAGCATGACGGCATCTGTGCCGTCAATCACGGCGTTGGCCACATCACTCACCTCGGCGCGAGTGGGCACAGGGTTGGTGATCATGCTCTCCATCATTTGCGTGGCGGTGATCACCACCTTGTCGTGCTGACG
>CANCCJ010000231.1 GCA_947374535.1 Comamonadaceae bacterium
GCTGCACTTAAATTCACGCAAGATTTCATGGGACCAGACCGCGTCTTGTATGCCATGGACTACCCCTACCAGTACGTGCCTGAAGAAGTTGCCATGCTCGAGAACCTCGACATGGCGCCGCAGGTTCGCAAGGCTTTCTTTCAAGACAATGCTGAGCGGTTGTTCAAAATTGCACCGGCGACCAGCGCGGTTTGAGTTTTAAAAATAACGGAGACACAGAATGACATGCATGCAACGCCGAAAATTGGCAGCGATGTTGATGGCTTTGATGGGCGCGATCAGCTTGGGTGCGACAGCACAAAGCAGCTACCCCAGTCAAACCATCAAAATCATTGTCCCGTTCACCCCAGGGACAGGCATGGACACCATCGCTCGCGTCGTGGCCCCTCGGCTGAGTGAGCGTTTGGGGCAGTCGGTGGTGGTGCAAAACGTGCCTGGTGCCAGTGGAAATATTGGCGCAGATGCAGTCGCCAAGTCTGCGCCTGATGGCCATACTTTGTTGATGGGGGCGAACACCATGCTGATGGCTTCGCAGATGTACAAAAACGTGGCCTTCGATCCAGTCAAGGATTTTTCATCCATCTCAATGGCGGCTTACGGCTCTTTGATGTTGGTCGCCAATCCTAAAACTGGCATTAAATCGGTCCCCGAATTGATCAAACAAGCACAAGCAAAGCCGGGTTCGATCAATTTTGGCTCTCCTGGCGTGGGAACGCCGCATCACATGGCGATGGAGTTGTTCAAGTTGGAATCGAACACCTTCATGCTGCATGTCCCCTATCGCGGCTCGGCCGGTTACACGCAAGATTTGCTGGGGGGTGAAATCAATGTGGGTTTCTTACCCGTTCATATTGCTCAAAGTTTTGTGAAGGGGGGGCGTTTAAACGCATTGGCTGTGGGTAGCCCTAAGCGACATCCGGTGGCACCCGACGTGCCGACCTTTGCGGAGGTTGGCGTCAAACGAATAGATGTCGATCTTTGGTACGCGTTCTTTGCACCCAGCAAGACACCAGCTGAAGTCGTGACGCGTCTCAACACGGAGATTGCCGCCATCATGCGACAAAGCGAGGTCAAAGATATTTTGGCCAAAGCAGGTATGGATGCCTCAGCATCCACCCAAGCAGAGTTAGCCGCCATTGTGGTGAAGGACTATCCCCGTTGGGGCGCAGTGATTCGTACCAAGCAAATTTCTGCAGACTAACTCGGGTATCTATCGTCCGCTGGCAAGGCGCAGCAAGTGCCTTGCCTTTTCGAGGTCAATAGCCATGTCTTGGCTGGCCCAAGCCACGAATTGATCAGGTCGAAGCAGCACCCACTTGGCTTGGTAGCGTGTGCTTTCTGCGCTGGATTTTTCATTCACGATGGTCAAGCGCACCCCTTCTTTTGCCGCGGCGTCTAGGAAGACCTGACGATCCTCTGGTGCTGCGTCAAATGCCAGCAGTGTGAATTCATGGCCTAGCACTTCAAATACATTTTTCCCCGAGGCGAGTGTCATGGGCGCTAAGTGGTGACCTGCGCGTGCTTCGAATTGGTGCGAACCTTTGGCCGAGCACAATCGATGCGCGTCATGGCCTTGCCAGACGACGGGTGAACCTTCATAGTTGGGTTCAAACGCGTGCACTTCGCCCGCCGCACCTTGTGAGCGTTCTTGCCAAGCCTTTTCAAAACTGGCTTTGTCGCGAACGGGGTCGAACTGTTCAAGAAAGTCTCTGTCTGTTTCAATCGATTTGGCAATGAAGTCACTGATCGTGGACGCAAAAACAGGACGACGTTCGGCATCATAAGAGTCCAATAAGTCGGCACCTCCCCAGCCTTGTAAAACAGCTGCCAATTTCCAGCCCAGGTTGCGTGCATCTTCGAGTCCAGAATTGACACCATAGCCACCATAGGGTGGGTGGCTGTGCGCTGCATCGCCAGCAATAAAGATGCGGCCCGCGCGATAGGAGTTTGCAAGCGCAAAACGCAGGTCCCAGAACCCAACGTGTTGGAGTTCGATTTCAAATTCGGCACCAACGGCTTGGTGAAGGTATGACTTGAAGTCAAAGTTGTCGGCCGTTGTGCCTGGTGGGACTGGCGCGTGAAAAAACCAAGTGTTGCCAAGGTCAACTCGGCCAAAAAATTTCCAATAGCCTTTCAATTCAGGCTGAAGAACGTTGTAAAAAGATTTGCCTGGATAACACGCCAACAGTGTGTGAAGCTCATGCGATTTAAAAACGAGCAGTGCCATGAGGCGGTCATGGTCTGTGAGCGTTTGAGTGATACCAGATTGTTCACGAACTTTTGACCGGCTGCCATCACAACCGACGGCATAGGCGGCACGCAATGTACGCTGTTGTTTGGTTTGGCGCTCGATGATGGTCAGCGTGGTGCCTGTATCGTCTTGCTCTATGGTTTGTGCGTCCCACCCATAGAGCGTTTCAACGGAGGGCAACATGGCCAGCCGTTGGCGAAGTACTTTTTCAGTCTCATATTGAGGAATGCGTTCATTGGCCGTGAAGTAATAGGGTTTCACCAGTTCACGTTGTAGCCAATCGTAGGCATAAGGTCCTAAGAGCGTGCCATAGGTGGTGAGCCCGCCAATGCCGTACTCTGGTGGGATGGTGCGTGCGTTGCGTAATTCTTTTTCTGCTCCCCAGAAATGAAGGTGTTCCATCGTGCGCTGGGTCAGGTTTTGCCCCTTGGGAATGGGTTGTGGCTGTGGATATCGCTCCGTGAGTAGGCAGCGAATGCCACGCTGTCCGAGTTCAATTGCGAGTCCCAAGCCCACAGGGCCTCCGCCGATGATCACGACATCGGCTGTCAGTGGTGGGTTGGTTTGGTTGGTCATGCTCATTTTGATTTTGGACGGTTAAGGTTTCAGAGGGGCGTGATGACTTTAAGATGCGCTGATTGTTGTGAGCTCTGCGATTCATGGGTGTCGCGAAGTTGCCACCGACTTCGCAGTATTTCGTGTAAAAACGGGTTTGAAAAATACCAGAATATCAAGGAGACAGGGTGTTATGCATAAACGAAATTTTTTAAATCTTATGGCCGGTGTTGGGTTGACGGCCATATCCGCCTTGACGCATGCGCAAGACAACAGTTTTAAAGTAGGTTTGATCTTGCCAATGTCTGGTCCCTTTGCCGCAACCGGAAAGCAGCTTGAATCTGCCGCACGGCTTTATATGGCTCAGCATGGTGACACGGTGGCAGGACGTAAGGTGGTGTTGATTGTCAAAGACGACACAGGATCTCCTGAAGTTACAAAACGAATTGCACAAGAGCTGGTGGTCAATGACAAAGTGCAGGTTTTGGCTGGTTTTGGTTTGACGCCACTGGCAATGGCGACGGCCCCTGTGGCCACACAATCTAAAACGCCCATGGTCGTGATGGCTGCAGCGACATCCATCGTGACAGAGGCTTCTCCTTACATCGTTCGTACCAGTTTTACCGTGCCACAAGTGGTGGTGACGCTTGCAGATTGGGCGTCTAAAAACAACATCAAACGCGTGGTGAGTTTGGTCACGGACTATGCGCCTGGCGTAGATTCAGAAAAATATTTCAACCAGCGTTTCATCGCGAATGGCGGGCAAGTGGTTGAAACGTTGCGCGTGCCGTTGCGAAATCCTGATTTCGCGCCTTTCTTGCAACGCGTGCGTGATGCAAAACCTGATGCGCTGTTTACTTTTGTCCCTGCGGGGGTGGGCTCTGCGTTGATGAAGCAGTTCGCTGAGCGTGGGCTTGATAAAGCAGGTATTCGTTTGATTGCTGAAGGGAGTGTCACGGATGACGACATCATCAACGGCATGGGCGATGTTGCATTAGGTGTGGTGACGACGCACCACTATTCCGCATCCCATAAATCGCCATTGAATAAAAAGTTTGTCGAGGCATTTGGCAAAGCAAACAATGGCGCGCG
>CANCCJ010000232.1 GCA_947374535.1 Comamonadaceae bacterium
GACGCTGTTGAGTGGCAACAACAATGATTCTCTATTTTTTGAAGGTCACGGGTGAGATGAATTCAACGTTCAGAAAACGCCAGTTGCGTGCCAAGACCGGCAAATGCCGTCGCAAAACTGCGGCGCAAATAAGTTTGTACGCGCGGAGACTCAATGACCGACTTGCGAAACGCATGCGCTAACAAGCCATAGACGACGAATACGCCAAAAGTCATGACCATGAAAACGCCGCTTAGCCCCATGAGTTGCAGCAGCGGTGCTCCGCCATCTGGCTGTATGAACTGTGGCAGAAAAGCCAGAAAAAAGATGGTCAGCTTGGGATTGAGAATATTGAGCAAGAACGCTTTGGTGACTAAGCCCAACGCACCACCATCGGCCCGAATGGGCTGTACGGTGAACGCAGATTGGTCACGCCACGTGACCACCGCCAGATAAAAAAGATACGCGACACCTGCGTACTTAAGAAGCTGAAAGGCAAGCGCACTTGTGTGCATGACAGCGGCCAAGCCCAACACTGTGGCCAACAAATGCGGAACGATGCCCAAAGTGCAGCCCAAAGAAGCAAGAATGCTCGCACGACGCCCTTGCGACAAGCCTGTAGAGACAGTGAACACAACCCCGGTGCCGGGTATGAGAACAACGATGAGCGATGTGATCAAAAACTCGGTGGTGAACATGTGGAGTGCCTTTCTTTCAGCAAATGATTGGGCCTTAAATTCTTCATCTGAAAGCGTTGGAAATGCAAGCCCATGCGTTTGCCAATAGTCAGTGAGTTTGTTGCGGGTTTCTTGCCCCGTCATGCGCTGCTGAATCCACTTCTTGCTGCGCCCCAGTTTTTCCAGTTCTCGCGGGCGCGGTCGATGCTCTGCGCGGGGTCGGCAATTTCTTGCATGCGCTCGTAGCCCACACGCGCCAGCCATTGCTTGAACGGTTCGGCTTCCAGCCAGTATTTTTCGCACCTTACCGTCAACATTGCGCATCGCTACCTGGGGACAATTTGTCCCCAGGTAGCTTCCCAGCTTTTGGTCTCGTTTACGTAATTTTTTTAGGTAGTCAGTGGGGTTGAGTAATTCGGTAAGCACCTGCACCACATCCACCACAGAGAAATACCACTGCAAGCAACGCAGCCTCGTATGACCGTTTGTAGTTTCGCCGTCCACATGCCTTGATCTCAAGAGGCAACGACAAAAAGCACAAAGTGATGCAGGAAAGAAGTGAAGTCAAGTTTCGTGGCCAATCACTGCGCGATTCAACCACGATGGATTTCTGTTTGACAAAGGTGGGGACGCCCTTGTAGTTGGCGATGAGTGGCCGACAACGGCGCACTCTGGCCCGAAGAATGACAACAACATGGACCACAGTTGACGGTCCAATCCATTAACCTGTTATGCCGTTGTTGGCGCGGAGAGGAGCAAGACATGAGTTCGATGATTTACGAAGTAATTGCGAAAAAGGCCAAAAATGTGCGCGCCGACATTGCGGCCACAAGCGTTGACATGTGGAAAAGTTGCGGCATCACGATTCGCCGAAAAGGCGATAGCGCCAAAACGCTTGCGGAACTTGATGAAATTATTGTGCTAGCCGAAGTGCAAAGCGCTACTTATCAAGCCGGTGTTGCTGGAGTTGTTCCCATATTTCCATCTTCTGGTTGTGCGTCGCTGTCATGCGATCAGTTAACGCCATGAGAATTTCGCGGTCTTTCATATCGCCCTTCATAGCGTCATGCAAAGCTGTAATTGCAGCGCCTTCGGCATCCTGGGCTATTTTGAATTGTTCGAGCAACGGGCCTGCTTCATTTCCATCAATGATCATTGAATACTCCTGGTGGTGGGTAAAAAGACATAACGAATGAAAGGAACTTCCCCGTCCCAAGTGATCCACGCCCCGTCAGCGTTGCGATCAACGGCAACTGAGTGCCACGATGGAGATGTCGTACTTTTCATCAACTCACCTGTATTCTGAAAGGGAAGTCTTATAAATATCGTAACCGTTGGCATCGATTTGGCAAAGAACGTTTTTGCCGTGCATGGTGTGGATGAGGCTGGCAAACTCGCGCTGCTTCGGCCCAATCTGCCAAGCGCCAAATTGCTTAAACTCCTCGCCTATTTGCTGCCTTGCCTGATCAGCATAGAGGCCTGCTCCAGCACCCACCACTAGGCAAGCAGTCTGGTCGAGCGGCGTGGCTACTGGCGGGCCATTGTGGCCATTGCCGCCAAGAACGTCCGCATGTGCTGGGCGGTGCTCAAGCATGGTGAAGGGTTCAAGAAGCCAGCTTGACCGCGCACACCGACAACGCTGACCACCGCAAGAACATGACACCACAGATCAGAACTTCAGCCGCGTGAAGGCTTGTCGTTGATGCGCAAAGGTTTGGACCTGCGCTGGGGAATGCACGATTAGCTCAAGGGGATACAAGGCAGGCCACTGCCCCCAAGCCCGACTAACGAATGGAGCCCCCAGCGTGCGTCTTTCATCAGGGTCGGCTACAAAGATGCAGCAGTAGTGACCGTTTGTACTTACGCCGTCCGCACCGTTTGCATCCAAACATCAACACCAACATTCAGCAGGCGAATCGCAGATCTGGATTGAAAAACCGAATTCACATGCCTGGGTCAATTACTTGCAAAGTTGGGGAAGCCCTTGTAGTCGAAGCTCAGGTGCGCGCCGCTTGCGGCGCGTCCCCTGGAGCGCCTTATTCGGTGACGGAAGCTGGAATATATACCTTCCACCGCTCCTTCACATAATCGACAAATCCTTCTACCGGTTTGCTTCCGCAGATAGGCGCCAGTTCTTGCCCAACCTTTGTAAGTAGTACATGACCAATCTCCAATTCGTTACCTTCCTCTTTCGGCATCTCTAGCAGCAACGGCTGGCCGTAGTACAGAACGTGAAACTTCTTAGGTAATCCCAGCCGACGAAACCCGGAAAGATTTTCGAATTTGATAAGACCAATGCTCTCCAAGTGACTTAAGGCACCAAAAGTGATTCCGTTGTCCGTGTAGACGCTTTTCTGAACGTCAAATATCAGTGGGACAACATTTCCGACCATCCAGCCGAAGCCACAGAGCTTTGTGAATAAATCGGCATCCGCTTTATCCAAATCGCCAAGGTAATTAACGGTGCGCTTCGAATAGGTTCCTGGCGCATTAGCTTCACCAGCTAAGACATGAGCCCAAAACCCCTGCATTTCCTTGTCCGACACTATGCGTGACTTATCGAAGAAGTTGGTTACCCAATCATCGTTCATTTTCTCGGCATCCGCATTTCCCTCTAGCAGGGGAATGGCCTGATTTGTTATGTCTTCGATGTTCTTCTGTTTGTTGGCCTCTTCTTCGATAAAGCGGTGCATCGCACGGCGATGTAAATCGGTTATCTGTATTTCGGCCTGTGCCTTGATAACAGAGGCTTCTGCCTCTGCTTTTGCAATACGCTTAATTTGATACGGCTCAAAGATGCCTCCAACTGCCTTGGACACTTTCTTGATGAGCGTATCGGCTGGCTTGGAAATATCTCCAAGGTTGATCAGTGAGTTGTTCGTTTCGTCAGGCATGTTTTGTCACCGAACTTTGATGTAGCCGACAAATCAACCAATATGGCTGGAAGTTGTCGGACAACATGGCCGCGCAGCGGACAAAAAAACGTTTGGCATCATTGGCTTACCCTTTGGTACTGTGTTTATGTAAAGGCATAACAAATCCGAGAAAGTCGCCGTGCCACCTTTGGCTTCGAAGCGCCTGCTCGATCAGATGCACGACCACATTCATTACCTTCACTATAGTTTCAAAATAGAGAAGGCCTACCTATATTAGGTGCGTTTTTTTGTACTTTGGAGTTCAAAACAAGGCAGCATGCGGCACCCCAA
>CANCCJ010000233.1 GCA_947374535.1 Comamonadaceae bacterium
GTAATTTGTGGGATGGCCAGTCGGCCATCCGTGGTGGCGTACCGGTGTGCTTTCCGCAATTCAACCAGCGCGGCCCCTTGCCCAAGCATGGCTTTGCCCGCACCATGGCGTGGGCGTTGGCGGGTTCACGTGTCGATGACGCGCAGGCCTACGTCGAGCTCGTGCTGAAAGCCAACGCGCACACACAAACCCTGTGGCTCCATCAATTCCAGGTCCAACTGCGGGTTGCGTTGCAGCCGGGGCAACTGATGTTGCGCTTGTCAGTGCACAACACCGACACCCAGCCCCTGAGCTTCACCGGTGCTTTGCATACCTACCTGGCGGTGGATGACATTGATTTGACCGATGTGACCGGGTTGCAGGGCCAAGCCGAATGGGATGCCGTGGCCGATGTGCATGGTGTGGCCGATGAGGCCCTGTACTTTGATGGCGAGTTCGACCGTGTGTACGCCGCCGCGTCTGGCCCGCTGCGCGTGCAAGATGGCAGCGGCGTGCTGTGCATCGAGCAAAGCCCGTCCTGGGGCCAATCGGTGGTTTGGAACCCCGGCCCCGAGAAATGCGCCACACTGGCGGACATGCCCCCTGACGGTTTTGCGCACATGCTGTGCGTGGAGGCCGCGCAGGTGTACGAGCCCATCGCTGTGCCAGCCGCTGGCCAATGGCTGGGCTGGCAACGTTTGACTGTTTCTTGAGAACCTACCTGCTGGACCCCTATGCTCGCTAAACGCATCATTCCTTGCCTTGACGTGACCGGTGGTCGCGTGGTCAAAGGCGTCAACTTTGTGGAGCTGCGTGATGCGGGAGATCCGGTGGAAATTGCCGCACGCTGCAACGAGCAAGGCGCCGATGAGTTGACGTTTTTAGACATCACGGCCACCAGCGATGCGCGCGATGTGATCTTGCACATCATCGAAGCTGTGGCCAGCCAGGTGTTCATTCCGCTGACCGTGGGCGGTGGCGTGCGCACGGTGGACGATGTGCGCCGCTTACTCAACGCCGGCGCCGACAAAGTGAGCTTCAACTCAGCCGCCATTGCCAACCCCCAAGTGATTCGTGATGCCTCAGCCAAATACGGTGCCCAGTGCATCGTGGTGGCCATTGATGCCAAGCGCCGCAACACTGAAGAAGAACAACGCATGGGCGCCAACGGTTTGCCCATGGGCCCCGGCTGGGATGTGTTCAGCCATGGCGGGCGCAAAAACGTGGGCCTGGATGCGGTGGCTTGGGCCACCCAAATGGCCGAGCATGGAGCCGGCGAAATTTTGCTCACCAGCATGGACCGTGACGGCACCAAGTCTGGCTTTGATTTGGCCTTGACTCGCGCTGTGGCCGATGCCGTGTCCGTGCCTGTCATCGCCTCAGGGGGCGTGGGCAACCTGGACCACTTGGCCGATGGCGTGCAGCAAGGCGGTGCTGATGCGGTGCTGGCGGCCAGCATTTTTCACTACGGTGAATACACCGTGCAACAAGCCAAGCAACGCATGCGTGAACGCGGCATTCCTGTGCGCTTGTGACGTTTGACGCCTTGCTCAAACGCTGAGCAAGGCATTCAAAGGGCTGGCCGTGCCGCTTGCCGATCTCATTTCCTTGGGGTGCCGCATGCTGCCTTTTTTTTGAATTCCAAAGTACAAAAAAACGCACCCAATATAGGTAGTCCTTCTCTATTTTGAAACTATAGTGAAGGTAATGAATGTGGTCGTGCACTTGAGTTTTTTTGCCAACCGAGCGGCCATGTTGTCCGACAACTTCCAGCCATATTGGTTGATTTGTCGTCTACATCAAAGTTAGGCGTCATATGCACTTGCCAAGCGAACGCGTGTACAGGGAGATGCGCTCCGAGGAAGCATCCCTGTGGGTGGTGCCTGCAAACGGCGGGGAGGAACTAGCCTTCTTAATCAAAGCGCCGACGTCCGCAATCAAGGCGCTTGTTGCAGGCTGCCGACTAGAACTGCAGTTTGGAAAGGTCGGCGAGTACCTTTGTGCGGGGGCTCGGATCCATGACATGCCCGATGCTCCAATGCTCATCTCAGGCGCGCAGCGAGAACTTGAGGAGCATCAAGCTCTTGTCCGACTGCTGCACGGACGGAAGACACCCGTGTTCCTATTCAATGAACTGGATGCGTGCCTTGCGTGGACCAACTTGGAAATAACCGAAGTTGATGCAAGCGCCGTCACCGCACTCGTCGGTGCTGTTAACAGGCTTTACGTCGGCCCCTTCACGAAGGACTGCTCGCGTGCACTGGATTGTTTTTGCTACTCCAGCGATCCTTCTCAGAGCTACCCTGGTGCAGAGAACATCCCACTGGTTAGCGTCGATCCCATGTTAGAGCCTTGGAGGGCGAACCACGTCTCGTACGTGGGTGTGCGAACCCATCAGACGATAACGATCAATGACGCTAACGAAGGAGAGACGTTTGAGCGGGCGATCTGGGCATCACTGGAGTCGGTGTTCCCTCTGACGCTTCACAAGAACCCTCAGGTTCAGACGGGGGAGAAGCTCCGTGAGTTAACCGACGTGCTGGCCTTCCACCAGTACGGAAGCTTCCTAATTGAGGCAAAAGATCTTTCAGTACTCCAGGCCGGCTACGAACGAGATCAAGACCGACGCACTCGAGGAGTGCAGAAGCAGGTGCGAAAGGCCATAGACCAACTGGTCGGCGCGGCAAAAGCCGTCTTGCGTGGGGACCGGATCATTGACGACCGGGGTGTCGAACTAAACGTGGTGAGAGATCAGCCACCCCACTGTATCGTCCTCATCACAGAGCTCATGCATACCGGCGACTGGACGGAAGTGGAGGCCCTTCTGGAGAAGGCGGCTTTGACGACCCGCGCGTTCTTTCACCTGCTCGACCTGCGGGAACTTATTACCCTGTTAAAAGGCAGTTCTGGCAAGCCGGAGCTCTTGGACGTCAACCTGATGCAACGCGCCAAGATATTTGCGGAGAGAGGCAGCATCCATATTCGCTCCCGCATGGGCCCCGCCGATGACGCCTAACAAGTCGCTCGGCACGGACACGCAGCAGCAGGATGCCGCTTCGCGGCGCATGCTGCGTGCCGGGCAGCTTCGACGTTAGCGCATGCGTTTCGCAAGTCGGTCATTGAGTCTGCGCGCTTCCAAGCTTATTTGCGCCGCAGTTTTGCGGCGGCATTTGCCGGTCTTGGCACGCAACTGGCGTTTTCTGAACGTTGAATTCATCTCACCCGTGACCTTCAAAAAATAGAGAATCATTGTTGTTGCCACTCAACAGCGTCACCGTAAGTCAACCTCAACCTCGAAAGGAAAACGTATGAACAACCCCGTCGGCTGGTTTGAAATTTATGTGCAAGACATGCCACGCGCCAAAGCGTTTTACGAGGCGGTGTTTGACACTACGCTGTCTCAGCTCGACAACCCAGAGCTTGAGATGTGGGCTTTCCCCATGGACATGGCCACTTCCGGTGCCTCTGGGGCGCTGGTTCGCATGCCTGGTTTTTCCTCGGGGGCGAACAGTGTGTTGGTGTATTTCAAGTGCGCTGACTGCGCCGTAGAGGCTGACAAAGCTGTCAAAGCGGGCGGTACGGTTCAAAAGCCCAAGATGTCCATTGGGCCGTATGGCCATATTGCGCTTGTCGTGGATACAGAAGGCAACATGATTGGTCTTCACTCCATGCAGTGATTTTTTGTGGTGGCCATGGCGTCCATCCATTCGACACCGCAAAGGCAACGCCGGCCAATGTCCTAAGATCACCCCTTATGAATTGGCTAGAAAAAATCAAATGGGATGACAAGGGCCTGGTCCCCGTCATCGCCCAAGAAAACGACAGCGGCGATGTGCTGATGTTTGCCTGGATGAACCGTGAGGCCCTGCAAAAAA
>CANCCJ010000234.1 GCA_947374535.1 Comamonadaceae bacterium
GGTTAAATCAGGGCGTCTCGAGAAGGGCGCCTAAACAAGGAATAATTGGGGACTATGGCAACACAGTCCCCTTTTTCTTGGTTGGCCGATGCAGCAGACACGCTGCGCGCCCAACTTCCCGCCGATTTTCCGCAATCCCTCACACCGCCTGCATGGGCAGTGGCTGAAGTGCAGCAGCGCGTGGTGCTCTTGTTGAACCATGTGCTCATGCAAGAACCCGCCGCTCGCGACCGCTTGCAGCGCCAAAAAGGCCGCCAAGTGCAAGTGTGCTGGCGCGACCAAGTGTTTCAATGTGCCTTCACGCCTGCGGGCTTGGTGGAGTTCATCACGCCTGATTCCGGCGCCAAAGCTGCCGACCTCGTGCTGCGCGTGAACGAGCCCTCGCCCTTTGAATTGGCCAAGACCGTGTTGCAAGGCGAGAAGCCCGCCATTCGCATTGAAGGCGATGTGCAGTTGGCCGCTGAAGTTAACTGGCTCATTGACCATGTGCGTTGGGACCCAGAAGAAGACGTGGCCCGCCTGATTGGCGATGCCCCTGCGCACACTTTGGTGCAAACCGCCAAGCGTATCGTCGATGCCCTGCGTAGCTTTGTACAACAGCAAAAACAAAAGGCCGCGCCATGATGACCCGTTTGCTGCGCGGTATCTACATCGTCTTCATTGTTTTGCGCTTTGGGCTAGACGAGCTGGTGCTCACCAGTTTTCAAAAGCCAGGCTTGCGTTTGCTGGCGCGCATTGTGTCGGTTGGGCGCGATTTGTCGGCCCCACGCGGCCAGCGTTTGCGCGAGGCGCTTGAGCACCTGGGCCCCATCTTTGTGAAGTTTGGTCAAGTGCTGTCGACCCGTCGCGATTTATTGCCGCCCGACATCGCCGATGAGTTGGCCTTTTTGCAGGACCGCGTGCCGCCGTTTTCTTCAGACGTGGCCGTGGGCACCATCGAGCGTGCATTTGGTCGCCCGCTCAATGAAATTTTTGTGGAGTTCACGCACCAGCCGGTGGCCAGCGCCTCGATTGCGCAAGTGCACTTTGCGGTCATCAAAGACCGTAACGGTGTCACACGCGAAGTGGCTGTGAAGGTGCTTCGCCCAGGCATGCTGACTGTGATCGACAAAGACCTGAGCCTCATGCGCATGATGGCGGGTTGGGTCGATCGCCTGTCTGCTGACGGCAAACGCCTGAAGCCCCGCGAAGTGGTGGCAGAGTTTGACAAGTACCTGCACGACGAACTCGATTTCATGCGCGAAGCCTCTAACGCTGCGCAACTGCGTCGCAACATGGAAGGCCTCAACTTGGTGTTGATCCCCGAGATGATTTGGGACTTCTGCCGCGATGACGTGATCGTGATGGAACGCATGAAGGGGTTGCCCATTAGCCAAGTGGACCAGCTGCGAGCAGCGGGCGTGGACATTCCCAAACTGGCACGCGATGGTGTGACCATCTTTTTTACCCAAGTGTTTCGCGATGGTTTTTTCCATGCCGACATGCACCCCGGCAACATCCAAGTCAGCCTTGAGCCTGCCACCTTTGGCCGTTACATCTCGCTGGACTTTGGCATCGTGGGCACGCTCACGGAAACCGACAAAGAGTATTTGGCGCAAAACTTCACCGCCTTCTTCCGCCGCGACTACAAGCGTGTGGCCGAGTTGCACATCGAGTCGGGCTGGGTGCCACCTGACACGCGTGTGGACGAACTCGAGTCTGCCATCCGTGCCGTGTGCGAGCCTTACTTTGACCGCCCGCTGAAAGAAATTTCTTTGGGGCTGGTGCTCATGCGTTTGTTCCAAACCTCGCGCCGCTTCAATGTGGAGATTCAGCCGCAACTCGTGTTGCTGCAAAAAACGCTACTCAACATCGAAGGCTTGGGACGACAGCTCGACCCGAATTTGGATTTGTGGAGCACCGCCAAGCCATTTTTGGAAACATGGATGCTTGACCAAGTCGGTCCCAAAAAGCTGTGGAAACAATTGGTGGCCGAAGCGCCCCGCTACGCCAAGCTCTTGCCCGAGTTGCCACGCTTGGTGCATGACTTTTTGAAGCATCGCCAAAACGACAGTAACGCTCAGCTGCAACAACTCATCGAAGAACAACGCCGCACCAACCGCATGTTGCAACGCCTCATGTGGGTGGGTGGTGGCTTTTTGCTGGGCGTGGTGGCCGTGCAGATGTTTGTGCGCCTGCACCATTACTTTTAAACACTTTACGGAGTTGACCCGTGCTGCTCACACTCGTCATCGTCTATTTGCTGGTCACCATCGCCATTGGTTTGATGGCGGCCAAGCGCGTTCAAAACTCGTCTGATTTCGCCATTGCAGGCCGTCACCTGCCGATGGCGATGATCGTCACCACCACCTTTGCCACATGGTTTGGCTCTGAAACGGTCTTGGGCATTCCTGCCAAGTTTGTGAATGGCGGTTTGCACGGCGTGGTGGAAGACCCGTTTGGTGCGGGTTTTTGTCTCATTTTTGTGGGTCTGTTCTTTGCGGGCAAGCTCTACCGCATGACGCTGCTGACCATCAGCGACTACTTCCGCGAGCGCTATGGTCGCGTGGTGGAAGTGGTGTGCTCGCTCATCATCATGGTCAGCTATCTGGGCTGGGTGTCGGCCCAGGTCACGGCTCTGGGGTTGGTGTTCAACCTCTTGTCTGATGGCGTGATCAGCATGGAGCTGGGCATGGTCATTGGCGTGGTGTCCATCTTGGCTTACACCTTGTTTGGGGGCATGTGGTCGGTGGCTATTACCGACTTCATTCAAATGATCATCTTGGTTGTGGGCTTGTCTGTTCTTGCCGTATTTGCAGCAGACCAAGCAGGCGGGGCTGACAAAGTGGTGGCACTCGCCATTAGCCAAGACATGTTCAAGTTCTGGCCAGAGCCTCAGCTCAAAGATATTTTGTTTTTCTTTGCCTCTGCGATCACCATCATGCTGGGCTCGATTCCGCAGCAAGACGTGTTCCAGCGCGTCATGTCGGCCAACAGCATCAAGGCCGCCACGCATGGCCCCGTGATTGGTGGTGTGTGCTACATCTTGTTTGCGTTTGTGCCCATGTTCTTGGTGGTGAGCGCCATGCTCATCATGCCCGAGCAAGCGGCGGCGCTGATGGCCGATGACCCGCAAAAAGTGTTGCCCACGCTGGTGATGACGCAAATGCCGTTCGTCATGCAGGTGCTGTTCTTTGGTGCTCTGTTGTCTGCCATCAAGTCGTGCGCCTCGGCCACCTTGCTGGCGCCTAGCGTCACGTTTACCGAGAACATTTGGCGTCAGTTCCACCCCCACCAAAGCGACCAACAAGAGCTGCGTGCCATGCGCGTGACGGTGTTGGTGTTCAGCATGTTGGTGCTGGGCTATGCCATTCGCATGCAAGGTACGTCGATTTACGAAATGGTGTCGGGTGCATATCAAGTGCCTTTGGTGGGTGCGTTTGTGCCGCTCACGTTTGGTCTGTACTGGAAGCGCGCCACCACCCAAGGGGCAATTTTTGCCTTGGTGCTTGGCTTGCTGACGTGGGGATTGTTCCTTGCGACACCAGCTGGCGATGAGTTTCCTGCGCAATTGGCGGGGGTGTTGGCCAGTTTGACGGGCATGGTGTTGGGTTCTTTGGGGCCACAAGCTATTCGCAACGCGCATGGCAGCCACCACAAGCTGGTGGGTGTAACCTAAATCTAGCCTAGCGTGGCAATGAGCGCGCGCTCGGTGGTGGTCGCCCCTTGAAATAGGGCTTGGGCGCCTATAATTCAGGGTTTTACCGAATCCGTCTCGCCATGCCCATTTATGCCTACAAATGCGGGTCCTGCGGCCATGCCAAGGACGTCCTGCAAAAAATCTCAGATGCCCCGCTGACCGACTGTCCA
>CANCCJ010000235.1 GCA_947374535.1 Comamonadaceae bacterium
TTCACCGCCCAAGCGGCGGTGCTCGCCCATGCGGCGAGGAACAACAGACCTGAAGTCAACTTTTGGAAAAGACTGTTCTTCATCACTTTGATAGCCTCAATGTTTTTATCTTTAGGACTACAAATCCGCCAAACACTGATTTAACTCAAAGTGTTTAAGCATGATTTGCGCTACAAGCTTACAAAGAAAATCATACAGAGCGACCACTAGGGGATTGCCCTAATAGGGTTCGCATGTCTTGCAAAGAGACCGAACTTTGCTGCTGAACTTTGAGGCGAGGAAGTGGCTTCAACGCGTGACCATAAATCACCTCTACCGTCAACAATATACGCCCATCTTGCTGCGGCTTGGCCAACGACAACAAGGCGTTTTTCAATTGACTCAACCACTGCTTGCCGCGCAAGCCCCCAAAGCGATCACGATGCAGATTGCGGCCTAGCGCACGAAATTCAGCTAGCAAGCTGTCGACATTTGCGTAAGTCAAGGTGATGCGCTCCATGTCCATCACGGGCTCGGCAAAACCCGCTTGCACCAACATGTCACCCCAGTCATGCATGTCGGTAAAAGCATGGCACGCAGGCGGCCAACCCTTGTTTTGATAAACATCTGCCAGCTCACGCAAGGTGTCCGGTCCGAGACACGAGAACATCAAAAAACCATCCAAAGCCAGAAGTTGGTGCCATTTTTGCAACAAAGTATGCGGATCGTCACTGGTGTGCAGTGCCATATTGGCCCACACCATGTCAGCGCTGCTTGCGCCAGATGCGCCGAACGTCAAAGCGTCCGGTTTCAACCAGCGCTGCCACCAAGGTACTTGCAGCACCTGACGCGCCAAATGTTCACGCTGAGCGGTGGTTTCTAGCACTTGGCAGTGGGCTTGCGGGTAACGCGCGCGGAGCTTGGCATGCGTTTGCAAGCCGCCGCTGAGCGGCGCCCAATCCACCCACGACCGAGGCTGCAACCGAATCCACTGCAAGCGGTCTTCCATGCGCCGCCCAATCTCTTCGTTCAACCAAGGCGATGTGGCGTGCGGCCACCCGGCCCAGCGGGCGCTGGCAACGGGGTCTAAAGTGGGGGGGCGCTCAGCGCGAAACGGGTCAGACATGACCTCTATTATCGACAGCCCGTCCTTCGCAAACATTGCACAGTGCTTCAACCCAAACAGGCGCAATGTCTTTCCAATACTGGGCATGTTGCACAAGCCCAGTCGCATTCCCAGTCTTTGTCACATCTGCCGCTGCTGGCCCAGCCAGCCTTTGTGCGCGCCATGTGTCGAGCGTTTTGCACAGCCCACGCTGCGCTGCCGCACTTGCGCCCTCACGTTAAGCCCTGCCACGCATGGCACCCACTGCAAAAATTGCGCCGAACACCCAAGCCCACTAGACGCCTGTGTGGCCGCTGTGAGCTACACCTTTCCCTGGTCCAACTGCATTGCACGCTTCAAATTTCAAGCTGACCCCAGCTTGGCACGCACCTTGGCTCATCTCATGCGCCACGCCCCGTGGGTCGAACCGGCGTTAGACAAAGCCCACTTGGTGGTGCCCATGCCACTCTCCCTCGCACGCCTGCGCGAACGCGGCTACAACCAAGCGCTAGAGCTGGCCCGCCACTTGGCCTCAGACAAAACCGATGAGCGCACCCTGCTACGCAGCGGCCGCAGCGCCCATCAGGTAGGCGCTTCGCGTGCAGCGCGGCTCGACCATGTGCGTGACGCCTTTTGGATCGACCCCGAACGATTAGCAAACGTGCGCCACCAACGCATCGTCGTGGTCGATGATGTGATGACCACGGGCGCGTCTATGTATGAGGCCGCACGGACTTTACGTGCCGCAGGGGCGACCCATATCACAGGCCTGGTATTGGCCCGAACTGAATCAAGGGACGCACAAGACTAAAACCATGCGAGACAATGGACGCATGTTCCACATTGTTCTCGTCCACCCTGAAATTCCGCCCAACACGGGCAATGTCATCCGCCTGGCGGCCAACACAGGCTGCACCTTGCATTTGGTCGAGCCTTTGGGATTCTCGATGGAAGACAAGCACATGCGTCGCGCGGGCTTGGACTACCACGAGTACGCGCCCGTGCTACGCCACGCCGACTGGGCCACGTTTTTGAACGACGCCAAGCCCGACCCCGCGCGCATGTTTGCCATGACCACCAAGGGCTCTAGCACCGCGCACGACACCGACTTTCAACCCGGCGATTGGTTTGTGTTTGGCTCTGAAACCAGCGGCTTGCCTGCGGACATCCGCGAAAACTTCCCCCTTAGCCAGCGCCTGCGCCTGCCCATGCGTGCCGACCAACGCAGCTTGAATCTGTCGAACTCGGTGGCGGTCATCACCTACGAGGCTTGGCGACAAAACGGCTTTGTGGGCAAGACCTGAAAAGCAGCCTACGCCCTGGTTGATTCAAGTCAAGGCTTATAGCGTTCGGCATACGAACATATAGCCTGAGGTTTTAAGCCCTCGCCTACACTAGAGGGCTTGATTTATATAGATTTATTCCAGTCATGAGTGCATTCCTCGACGAAGAAGTTTTGTCCGTCCACCACTGGACCGACCGCCTGTTCAGCTTCACCACCACACGCGACACCTCGCTGCGTTTCTCTAATGGCCACTTCACCATGATTGGCTTGCGCGGCGAAAACGGCAAACCGCTTCTGCGCGCTTACAGCATCGTCAGCGCCAACTACGAAGAACACTTGGAATTCTTGAGCATCAAGGTGCAAGACGGCCCCCTCACCTCTAAGCTGCAACACATCAAAGTAGGCGACAAAATCGTGGTCGGTAAAAAACCCACCGGCACCTTGCTATGTGACTATTTGTTGCCAGCCAAGAATCTGTATTTGATTGGCACCGGCACTGGTTTGGCCCCGTTCCTGAGCATCGTGCGTGACCCCGAAACGTACGAGCGTTTCGAAAAAGTTATCTTGGTACACGGCGTGCGCGAAGTGAAAGAACTCGCCTATCGCGACTATTTGACCGAGGAGCTGCCAAAGCACGAGTTCTTAGGTGAGATGGTCAGCAAGCAAATGCTGTACTACCCCACCGTCACCCGCGAACCTTTCAAAAACCAAGGCCGCGTGACTGACTTGCTCACGTCCAACAAACTCACCCAAGATTTGGGCTTGTCCAATATCGACCCAGCCAATGACCGCATCATGATTTGCGGCAGCCCTGGCTTGAACAAAGATATGCGAATCTTGCTGGAAGAACGCGGCTTCAAAGAAGGCTCCACCACCACCCCTGGCGACTTTGTGGTGGAACGCGCGTTCGTGGAGCAGTAACTCAGCCTAGGCCTGAATCTTCAGGCCAACCAAGGCCTCAAGATCGGCATGGGTCAAACCGTCCACCACGTCGATCAAACGTAAACCTTGGTGCGTGACTTCTAAGGTCGCCAAATCGGTGTAAATCCGGCTCACGCATGCCAGACCTGTCAATGGATAGGTACATTCAGGCACCACTTTGCTTTGACCTTGCTTGGTCAGCAAATCCATCATCACCCATGTTTTTTTGGCCCCAATGGCTAAATCCATTGCGCCACCGACCGCAGGAATCGCATCGGCCTCGCCCGTATGCCAATTCGCCAAATCACCGCGCTCGCTCACTTGAAATGCGCCCAACACACAAATGTCCAAGTGTCCACCGCGCATCATGGCGAAGCTGTCGTTGTGATGGAAATATGCACCACCGGGCAACAAAGTCACAGGCTGCTTGCCCGCATTGATCAAATCGAAGTCTTCATCCGCTTTGGCTGGCGCAGCTCCCATCCCTAAGATGCCGTTTTCGCTGTGCAAAATAATTTCCAAGCCTTGCGGCAAATGGTTTGCCAC
>CANCCJ010000236.1 GCA_947374535.1 Comamonadaceae bacterium
AGCAGCGGGTTGAGGGTGGGCATGTGGTGCTCGCCCAGCTCAGCGGCACTGAGCACCGCCACCACACCCGCCATGCCTTGGGCCGCTTGTGCATCCAGCCCCAACAAACGCGCGTGGGCATGGGGGCTGCGCACAAAGGCCAGGTGCCAGGCCCCTGGCAGTGCCACGTCTTGCCCAAAGCAGGCCAGGCCCCGCAGCAACGCGTTGTCTTCGCGGCGCGTGGGCTCAGTGCGCAGGGTGGAGGGGTGTGTTGACGTCACCCACGTATTGAACCAAACCCGACCTCAGAGCTGAAACGAAATAAATTGAACAATCGTGCAGGGAAGTTGTGCAATGCGATTCCCGACATGGCATCGAGCCGTCCGCGCAGTCACGCGCACGCCTTCAAAATTTCTCATTGCCTTATCATCCATGAACCAGATTCGTCATGAGGGAGTTGAACATGACCGTTGTCGCACAAGAGGAGTTTTCATCTCAGGCCGCGCCTGAAGTGTTGTTGGCTTTGCGTCAAATTGCCGATGCCCAAGGTCGTCAATTCCAAGTGGTCTTGGACGAGGCCTTGCGTGATTACATTCAACGTCAACAAGGCGCAGGTTCAAGAGAACACGTGATGGCTGCGTTTGCATCAAGTTTGGAAGAGTTCGACACCCTCTACCGTGATTTGGCCAAGTGAGCCAGCACCACTATCTGACCGTTGAAGATGTCCTCAAACTTCACACGGTCTTGATACAACGCTACGGCGGCGCTTCAGGTGTTCGAAACACAGGGGCCTTGGAGTCGGCGCTGTTTCGTGTTCAGGCTGGCTATTACCAAGACCTCGTGTCCGAAGCTGCCGCTTTGATGGAAAGTTTGGCCATCAACCATCCATTTGTCGATGGCAATAAGCGCGTTGCTTTTGCTGTTGTTGATGTATTTTTACGCATCAACGGGTGGTGCTTGAAACGAGCGCCAAGCACCATCTATCAAGAGATGATGCAGATGTTTGATGCCAAAACTTTTGACATCGCACACATTGACCCATGGCTAAGAAGCTTTGCCAACCCTGTGGATTGACGTCAAAACTTCAAGCCCAGCTCATTCCAACCCACTGGCCCGACGCACCTCGATGCGGATCTCTTCGGTCAAGCGCGCTTTGAGGTCGCTGAACGCTGCCGTGGTTTTGACCGAGTAGTGGCGGGGGTAGGGCAGGTCGACGGGCAAGTCACACTTGATGCGGCCCGGGCGCGCGCTCATCACCACCACACGGTTGCCCATGAAGATGGCTTCGTCGATGTCGTGGGTGACAAACAGCACGGTCTTGCGTTGCGACTGCCAAATGTCTTGCAGCAGCTCTTGCATCAACTCGCGGGTTTGGTGGTCCAGCGCGCCAAAGGGCTCGTCCATCAGCAAGATGCGTGGGTTGTTAGCCAGGGCGCGGGCCAGTGCGGTGCGCTGCTGCATGCCGCCCGAGAGTTGTTTGGGAAAGTGGTGGGCAAAGTCTTGCAAACCCACTTGCTGCAAAAACTGGCGGGCAATGGCCTCTTGCTCAGCCACAGGCAGGCCTTTTTCGCGCAGGCCAAAGCAAACGTTTTGTAACACCGTGAGCCACGGAAACAAGGTGTAACTCTGAAACACCATGCCACGGTCGGCAGCGGGCTCGGTGACGGTGCGGCCGTCAAGTTCAATGTGACCTGTGGTCGGCACATCCAGCCCCGCCACCATGCGCAGCAAGGTGGACTTGCCACAGCCCGATGGCCCCAGGATGGTGATGAAGTCGTTCTCGGCCACGCTCAAGCTGGTGGCCAGCAAGGCCTGGGTGTCTTGAGTGTTGCTGCGAAAGGTCTTGCTGACCTCGTGGATGTGAAGAATGGACATGCAATCAGCTCAAGCGAGCCCAAGGAAACAACCAGCGGTTGAAAGATTTGAAGGCGTAGTCGGTGACCAAGCCAATGGCACCAATGACGATGATGCCGAAGATGATTTGGTCGGTGGCCATCAGGGCTTGGCTGTCGGTGATCATGTGGCCAATGCCGCTGGACGCACCAATCAACTCGGCCACGATCACATAGGTCCAGGCCCAACCCAGCACCATGCGCAGGGTTTCGGCCACTTCGGGCGCGGCGCTGGGCAGCAACACGCGCGTGACCACACCTCGGTCTTTGGCACCCAGGGTGTAGGCGGCTTCCACCAGGTCGCGCCGGGTGTTGCCCACCGACACGGCAATCATGAGCACCAGCTGAAAAAACGAGCCGATGAAGATGACCGCGAGTTTTTGGGTCTCGCCAATGCCAGCCCACAAAATCAGCAAGGGGATGAACGCCGAGGCCGGCAAGTAACGCGCAAAGCTGACAAAAGGTTCAAAGAAGGCTTCGATGGGTTTGTAGGCACCCATCAACACCCCCAACGGAATGGCCAACACAGCGGCAATCACAAAGCCGCCAATCACGCGCCACACGGTCATGCCGATGTCGTAGCTGAAGCCTTGCTTGAGCAGCAAATCAGCGCCCGACTTGAACATGGTCAGCGGGTCGGCCAAAAATGTTTTGGGCACATAACCACTCAAGGTGGCGGCGGCCCATACCGCAAAAAACACCACGAAGAATGAAATACCCAGCGCGACTTTCGCGCCGGGTGTCACAGCTTGAAGCGGACGCATGCTTACTTGAGGAAGCGTGTGTCGGCCAGCTTGCTCATGTCAGGCAGCTGTTTGATGATGCCGGCTTCCAGCAGCAACTCAGCAGCTTCTTTGCTGAACTGGGCATGCTCGCCGCTGAAGAACTTCAGGTTGGCGGCACGGTCTTGCCAGCGCAGGTATTTTTGGCTGGCTTCAAACTGCTCGGCGCTTTGCTTGACGTCGGCACCCATGATCTCAAAGCTTTTCTTGGGTTCTTTGGCAATCATCTCCACCGCTTCAAAGTAGCTGTCGGCAATGGCTTTGGCGGCTTTGGGGTTGTCGGCCAAGAACTTCGGCGTGCAACCAAAGGTGTCCATGATCATGGGGTAGTCGAGCGTGGTGGCAATGATCTTGCCGGCTTCGGGTTTGCTGCGCACCGCGCCCAAATAAGGCTCGTAGGTCATGGCCGCATCCAGGCCTGCATTGCCTGCAATCATGGCGTTGGCGGCGGCTTGGGGCTCGAGGTTGACCACCTTCACGTCCTTGGGTGTCAAGCCGTTTTTCTTGAGCATCCAAGCCAAGGTGAAGTAGGGCGCAGTGCCCGGAGCGCTGGCCGCCACGGTCTTGCCTTTGAGGTCGCTGATCTTGGTGATGTCAGACTTCACCACCATGCCGTCGGCGCCGTAGCTCTTGTCGAGCTGGAAGATTTGGGTGGTGGCCACCCCGTTGGCGTTCCACACAATCCAGGTCTCCACCGTGGTGGCGGCGCACTGCACATCACCGGAGGCGATCACCAGGTGGCGGTCTTTTTGTGGCACTTTTTTCAGGCTCACATCCAGGCCGTGTTTTTTGAAAATGCCAGCCTCTTTGGCCAGGGTGAGCGGGGCAAAGCCGGTCCAGCCCGACAGCGCAATGCTGACCGAGGTGTCTTGGGCTGAAGCGGCGCAGCTCAGGGCGGCGGCCAATGCGAGGGTGGCAATTTTTTTCATGTGAACTCCTTGTGAAAGTAACGGAAGGGGGAACAAAAAAGCAGCAGGCGTTAACCCAGCATCGGAAGATTCAGCCCGTTCTCACGGGCGCAGGCTTGGGCCGATTCATAGCCTGCATCGGCATGACGCATCACCCCGGTAGCGGGGTCGTTGAACAAGACGCGGGCCAATTTGTCGTCAGCCGCTGGCGTGCCATCGGCCACGATGACCACGCCCGCATGCTGCGAATAACCCATGCCCACGCCGCCACC
>CANCCJ010000237.1 GCA_947374535.1 Comamonadaceae bacterium
GTCATGGGCATAAAGCTGTTCTTGGCTGCGTTGGACGCAACCACTTGAGCTGGCGGGGGTGGAACCAAAGCCGCCATCTTGGCAGCTCTGGAGTTTTTCTTGTGCACCACAGGGGTGTAACCAGGAATGATGGGCGTCACATGCACCACCACAGGTGCAGGCGCTGCGGCCACAGGCTTGGCTTTGGGTTCTTTGGCAGGCTTAACTGCTTTGACTACCGTCGCTTTCGCAGGCGTGGCTTTCACAGCAGGCACCTTCTTGGCGGGGGCTGCCTTCACAACCGTTTTGGCCGCTGTTTTAGGCGCAGCTTTGACAGCGGTTTTGGCTGCAGCCTTGGTTGCAACCTTGGCTACAGGCTTAGCCGTTGCTTTTTTAGCAACGGGCTTTGCTGCGACTTTGACAGTTTTTGCTGGCGCTTTTTTAGCAGGTACAGCAGCCTTCTTAGCGACCGCCTTTTTAGGTGCGACCTTAGGCGTCACAGGCTTTTTAGCAGGGACTTTTTTGGCCGCCACCTTCTTCGCAACCGCTTTCATGGGTGCTGCCTTTTTAGCCGCAGGCTTAGCCGCTGGCTTGACAGACTTCGCGGGGATTTTCACCGCCACAGGTTTTTTCACAACTTTCTTCGCAACCGCTTTAGGCGTTGCCGCTGTTTTAGCCGCTTTTTTTGCGGGAACAGGCTTCTTAGAAGCGGTTTTCTTGAATTTAGCGTTCACTGTGGGTCTCCTGGCTGCCCCAGACAGCACGGGTGTGTTGGCAGGGTCTGGCGCGCGGGATTGTAGCCACAAACCCCAGGGCTTCATTAAATTAGTAAAAACTAACAAAATTCATCAAACCAAGGATTGATCGAGACCTTGAATCAAGATGTCTTTGGGCAAATCGATACCAATGAACACCATCTTGCTGATGCGCTCTTCGCCCGCTGCCCAATCAGGGCCTAAATCGCTGCCCATTAACTGGTGCACGCCTTGAAAGATAACCTTCTTTTCGGTGCCCTTCATATTGAGCACGCCTTTGTAGCGCAGCATTTTGGGACCATAGATGTTGACGATGGCGCCTAAGAAATCTTCCAGCTTGGCGGGATCAAACTGGCGTTTGGATTTGTAGACAAAGCTCTTCACGTCATCATCATAGTGGTGATGGTGACCATGGTTGCAGTGCTCGTCATGCACATGGTCATGGTCGCAATGCGCATGATCATGGCCGTGATCATTGACATGGTCGTGCTTGTGCGAGGGATGATCGCAGTGCTCACCATCGTGGTGATGGTGCTCGTCATCAGCCAAGAAATCGGGATCGATGTCGAGCTTGGCGTTCAGATTGAAGCCGCGCAGATCAAAGACTTCCGACAAGACCACATCACCGAAATGCACCACTTTTTGTGGCGCGCGTGGATTCATGTGCTTCAAGCGGTGCTGCAAAGCATCCAGCTCAGCAGGCGTCACGAGGTCGGCCTTGCTGATGAAAATTTGGTCTGCAAAGCCCACTTGGCGGCGCGCTTCTTGGCGGTCATTCAGTTGCTTGGCGGCGTGTTTGGCGTCTACCAAAGTCAAGATGGAGTCGAGCAAAAAGCTCTCAGCAATTTCGTCGTCCATGAAAAAGGTTTGCGCCACGGGGCCGGGGTCGGCCAATCCCGTGGTTTCAATCACCACGCGATCGAAGTCGAGCAAGCCCTTGCGTTTTTTAGCGGCCAACAGTTGGAGCGTGGTGCGCAAGTCTTCACGAATGGAGCAGCACACGCAGCCGTTGTTCATCTGGATGATTTGCTCGTTGGTGTCGGACACCAAGATCTCGTTGTCGATGTTTTCTTCGCCAAACTCGTTTTCGATGATGGCAATCTTTTGGCCGTGGGCCTCGGTTAACACGCGCTTGAGCAAGGTGGTTTTGCCCGAGCCCAAAAAGCCGGTCAGGATGGTGGCGGGGATCAACATAGAAGCGAAGCCTTATTTCTGTACGTTTCAATCAACCCGATATTGTGGCTGACCTGGGATTTTCAACCAGATCCGCTGCTTTGATGACCACCAAACCCTTGAGGTATTCGCCCTCGGGAAAGGTCAGCGTCATGGGATGGTCGGGTGCGCCTTGCATGCGTTCGCTGATATAGCCATCGCACGGTGCGTCAATGCCAGCCGAAGCGATGATTTTGTGGAACAAATCCGCGCTGATGCCACCCGAGCAGCTATAGGTAAACAGCACGCCACCGGGCTCCAGCAACTTGAACGCCAAACGGTTGATGTCTTTGTAAGCCCGCGCCGCCCGGTCGGCATGGGCGGCAGAGGGCGCAAACTTAGGCGGGTCGAGCACGATGGCGTCAAACGTACGGCCTTCTTGGATGAACTGTCGCAACGACGCGTTCACATCCGCATCCATCATGGTGGTGCGCGCAGCGTCAAAGCCGTTCAGCGCCACGTTGGCTTTGGCCAGCTCAATCGCAGGGCCCGATGAGTCGATGGACGTCACATGTGCCGCACCGCCCGCCAACGCGGCCACAGTAAAGCCGCCGGTGTAGCAATAGCAATTGAGCACGCGTTGAAACTGCAAGCGCTTGGCATAGTCTGCAAACTTTTTGCGGCTGTCGCGTTGGTCTAGATAAAAACCGGTTTTATGACCTTCGGCCACATCCAGCGACAACTGCCAATCGTGTTCGCGCAGCACCACGCCAGTGGCACCTTCGCCGCGCAACCAGCCGGTAACTTCGGGCAAACCTTCGAGCTTGCGCACATTCGAGTCGGAGCGTTCGTAGAGTTTGGTCAGACCGGTTTGCGCCAACAACTCGTCGGCAATCACGCTTTTCCAACGCTCGGTGCCGCACGACAAGAACGACGCCACCAAGATGTCGTCATAGCGGTCCACGATGAGGCCGGGCAAGCCATCAGACTCGCCGTGAATCAGGCGCACGCCATTGCTTTGAATGTCAAACCGGCTGCGCGCCGCAATCGCGCGGGCAATAGAGGCTTTAAAAAACGAAGCGTCAATGCGTTGGCCTTCGTCAAAACTCCAAATGCGTGCGCGGATTTTGGAGGCGGGGCTGAATGAGGCCCAGCCGAGGAACTTGCCATCGTTGGCTTCCACGCGCACGGTCTCGCCTGGATCACCACTGCCTTTGGCAATGGCGCTGTCAAAAATCCACGGGTGGCGGCGCAGCGCGGAGCGCTCTTTGCCTTCTCTTAACTTGATTGTTTTCATTGACTCGATTGTCGTTTGAGTCGTTGGGGGTTTACGTCTTGCGTGGCTGTTTATTTGCTTCGCCAAGAAGGCCCAAGTCAGGGGTGGGGTAGGCGTTGAGGCGATTTTGGCGCGCAGCGACGCATGAGCCGATGCGCCTACCCCACCCCTGACTTGGGCCGGAGCAATGAACAAAAACTATTTCTTACGCGCCCGCGGATGCGCCGAGTCATAAGCCTGCGCCAAATGCTGAAAGTCCAACCGCGTGTACACCTGCGTGGTGGTGATGTTGGCGTGACCCAGCAGCTCTTGCACACCGCGCAAATCTTGGCTCGACTGCAACACATGACTCGCAAATGAGTGGCGCAGCATGTGGGGGTGAACGGGCGTAGACAAGCCCGCTTTCAAGCTGCGCTGGCGCAGGCGCTGCCATATGGCTTGTGCGGTCAAGCGCGTACCGTTGCGACCAATGAACAGGGCGGCTTGCTCGGCTGTGGCTGGCGTCAGGCCTTGTTCACGCACCGCGACCCACGCTTGCATGGCTTCTAGCGCTTTGCCGCCCACGGGGACGCTGCGGCGCTTGCTGCCTTTGCCCAGCACATGGGCTTCGCCACCGTCAAAATCAATCCAGCCTTTGGCTTG
>CANCCJ010000238.1 GCA_947374535.1 Comamonadaceae bacterium
ACGCCGCTGCCTTGCGCCACCATGGCCTCCGTCACGGCTTGCGCGCAATGAAATACACCGCGCAGGTTGACGTCAATCACGCGGTCAAACTGTTCCAGCGTCATTTTTTGGAGGCGCGCATCTTGCGTGATGCCTGCGTTGTTTACCAATACATCGATGCGTCCAAACTGGTCGAGCACAGCTTTCACCGTGGCATCCACCATGTCGCGTTGTGTCACATCCACCACAAACCCAAGCGCCTGCGCACCGATGGCGGTGCACTGTTTGACGGCTTGGTCCACTGCCGCTTGCTTGACGTCACACACGATGACGATGGCGCCTTCTTGTGCAAATTTGAGAGCGGTGGCCAAGCCAATGCCTTGGGCTGCGCCTGTGATGAGACTGACTTTGCCCGCCAGACGGTGCGTGGGAGTTGGGGTGTTCATTTGCATGCAGCGAGTGTAATCAAGCGCCTAGACATGCCCCGTCTTAGAGGTGACTTAGGTACTTCCACGCACCATTAGCTCGTAGCCTACATCCACACTCGGCGTGGCGACATCTTCTTCGCGCATCAAGCTTAGGAGCATTTGTGCCGCCGCCTCACCAATGGCGGCGCGTGGCGTGCGAATGGTGGTCAGGCCCGGGCCCACAAGATCGCTGCCTGTGAGGTCGTTGAAACCTGCGATAGCCAGCTGCTGCGGTACTTTGATTTTCAAGCGTTGTGCCGCCAGCAAAGCCCCTTGCGCCAAGTCGTCGTTACAGAAAAAGATGGCATCAATGCTGGGGTCGTTGGCCATGATGTGTTGAAGCATCTCACCGCCCAAGGCCATCGATGAGGGTGACTTGTTGGTGTAGCTCAGCGCTTTGTCATACAGCTTGGCTGCCTTGAGTGTTTTACGCCAACCGTCCAAGCGCTGCAGGGTACGCGGGTCAAGTTGCGCCGCCGCAAAGGCAATGCGTTGGCGGCCGCTTTGGAGCAAATGCTCGGTCAATGTCATCGCCGCGTGTGTTTGCGAAAACCCCACACTGTTGACATCAGGTGACTGAGACAACTCCATCATGTGAACACAAGGAATGCCGCTTTTTTCAATCAAGGCGCGCGCAGCTTCGCTGCGGTCGAGGCCTGTGACCAAGATGCCCGCTGGGCGATGCTGCAATTGCTCGAGCAAGAGTTGTTCTTCTTCACGTGTGTCGTAATGGGTGATGCCAATGAGGGTTTGATAGCCCGCTTGGCGCAGCGTTTTTTGAATGGATTCCAACACGTCTACAAACAGGTTGTTCGACAACATAGGAATCAGCACAGCCACATGGTCGCTGTGGCGCGAGGCCAGCGCGCGTGCGGCGGGGTCTGGCGTGTAGCCCAGTTGCAGCGCGGCGGCTTTGACACGTTCGGTCAAATCGCTGGCCACGGCCCGCTCACCGCGTAACGCCCGCGACACCGTGATGGGGCTGACTTGTGCCAAGGCCGCCACATCCGCCAGCGTGACACGGCCTGTGGCGCGGGAGCGGGTGTTTTTTTGCGTCATAGGAGCTAGGGTTTTTGCTAGGTTGGATACAAAGTGGTTTGTTTATGATAGCGCTATCCGAGAGCTAACGAGGTGATGGTTATCACTGAAGGCTCTCTACTTTTTACCTATTCGGGATAGCGCTATCCTTACTTCAAATGAATGGATCAGAATTGAATTGTCCTGTGGTCATCATGGGTGTGGCCGGTTGCGGCAAGTCCAGTTTTGCCGCGGCTTTGTCGCAGGCCATGGGCTGGCAGTTGATTGAAGGGGATGAGTTTCACCCCGCAGAAAACGTCAACAAAATGCGTGCAGGCATTGCGCTGACCGATGAAGACCGTGCCGGCTGGCTGGACGTGTTGGCGGGCGAGTTGGTTCAACGTGGTCCGCATGCGGTGCTGACTTGCTCGGCGTTGAAAAAAGCTTACCGTGATCGTTTGCGCAAAAGCGTGCCGGGTCTGCGCTTTGTGCACCTAGACCTCACGCGTGAGCAGTCCATGGCCCGTGTGACGCAACGTCCCGGCCACTACTTTCAACCTGCGCTGGTGGATAGCCAGTTTGCGGCCCTAGAAAAACCAGTGGATGAATCGGGTGTGCTCACCGCAGACGCCACACAAAGTATCGAAACCATCCAAGCGCAAGTGTGTGCTTGGTTGCAAACGAAGGAGTGTGTATGAGTACAAATCAAACCACCTCACGCAGTCAATCCATCGCGCAAGTACTGATGGCCGCGTGTCTGGGTGTCATGGCTGTGGCCGTGTTTTTCAACGTGGTGTTGCGGTACGGCTTTGGCAGCGGCATTGCCGCGAGTGAAGAGTTGTCGCGTTTGCTGTTTGTGTGGATGGTGTTCATTGGCGCCACCGCAGCTTATCCAGCGGGTGAGCACATGGCTTTCACCAGCTTTGTGGCGAGTTTGCGCCACCATCCCAAAACCATCCAAGCTTTGACGATCTTGATTCGTGCCTTGGTCATCGTCAGCTGTGTGATGTTGGGTCGCGGGGCTTGGCAACAAGTCGAAGTAGGCTTCTCTAGCAACTCGGTGGTGTTGGGCTATCCCAACTGGCTGTTGCCATTGCCTGTGTTGTTGTCCTCATTGGCAATTGGCCTGATGGCGCTCAAGGAACTGATTCAAAACAAACCGATGGACTTTGACCACGGCGTGGACGTGGAGTAAACAGCATGACACCAGAAGCACAAGCATTCATTGTTTTCTCGGCGGGCATGTTGTTGCTCATGGGCATTGGCCTGAACATGGCCTTTGCCTTGGTTCTCACAGGTGCAGGTATGGCGTGGACCCTCGATTTTTGGGATACCCAGCTGCTCGCGCAAAACTTGGTGGCGGGTGTGGACAGCTTTCCATTGCTGGCCGTACCGTTCTTTATCTTGGCCGGTGAGTTGATGAACTCGGGCGGTATCAGCCGCCGCATCATCGACATGGCACAAGCTTGGGTGGGACACATCCGGGGGGGGTTGGGTTTTGTCGCGATTGGCGCTGCGGTGCTCATGGCCAGCATGAGTGGTTCGGCGTTGGCAGACACGGCGGCACTGGCCACCATCTTGCTGCCCATGATGAAGCGTCAGGGCTACCCCATGCACACCTCGGCAGGCTTGATTGCCTCGGGCGGCATCATTGCGCCGATCATTCCACCGTCGATGCCCTTTGTGATTTACGGCGTGACGACCAACACCTCCATCTCCTCATTGTTCTTGTCTGGCATCGTGCCCGGCATCATCATGGGCATTGGGTTGATCTTCGCGTGGAAGCTTGAGCTGCGTCATATGGATTTGCCTCACGGTGAGAAGTTGCCGTTGATCGAGCGTTTGCACGCCACACGAAAAGCCTTCTGGGCCATGCTGATGCCGCTCATCATCATTGGTGGCATGAAGACGGGTATCTTCACGCCCACTGAAGCGGCGGTGGTGGCAGCGTTTTATGCCTTGGTGGTCGCGTTGGTGATTCACCGTGAAATGAAGCTGATAGAAATTCATGAGGTGTTGGTACGCGCTGCTAAAACTACCGCCGTGGTGATGTTCTTGTGCGCGGGTGCGCAAGTGGCCAGTTACATGATCACCTTGGCTGATTTGCCAACTGTGTTGACAGGTTGGTTAGGTCCCTTGGTGGAAAGCCCTCGCGTGTTAATGGCGGTGATGATGGTGACACTGGTGTTGATTGGTACAGCACTTGACTTGACGCCCACGATTTTGATTTTTGCGCCCGTGATGTTGCCCATCGCTGTGAAGGCTGGCATTGACCCCGTGTATTTCGGGTTGATGTTTGTGCTCAATGGCGCGATTGGTTTGATCAC
>CANCCJ010000239.1 GCA_947374535.1 Comamonadaceae bacterium
GCGCCGCAGCGCGCAGCGCTATGTGAATAACAAAGACCGTTTCAAAGCGGGTTTAAAGAAGATCGTTTGATGTCTCAATTGCATAAATTTTTATTCGATGGTTTGCCCGTGCGAGGCATGTTGGTGCAGCTCACCGACGTGTGGCAAGAGGTGCTCAAGCGCCGTGCCGATAACCTTGAAACCGGCGCCTATCCCGGGCCTGTTCGCCACTTGTTGGGCGAGATGACCGCTGCGGCGGTGTTAATGCAATCCAATATCAAATTCAATGGTGCATTGGTGATGCAAATCTTTGGTGATGGTCCGTTGAAGCTCGCTGTGGTTGAAGTCAATCCCAACTTGAGCCTGCGTGCCACGGCCAAAGTGGTGGGTAATTTAGGCGAGGCCAGCACCTTGCCTGAGATGGTCAATGTGAACAACGAAGGCCGCTGCGCTATCACGCTGGATCCACTTAACAAAATGCCGGGGCAGCAACCCTACCAAGGGGTGGTGCCTTTGTTTGACGATCAACGTAACAAGCTGAGCAAGTTCAGTGATGTGTTGCAGCACTACATGCTGCAAAGCGAGCAGCTCGACACCACCTTGGTCTTGGCTGCCAATGACAGCACGGCTGCGGGTTTGTTGATTCAACGTTTACCCATCAAGGGGGAAGGTAACTTGGCTGCGAAGGCGACCATGGAGGACGAAGACGAAATTGGTCGTAACGAAGACTACAACCGCATCTCCATCTTGGCCGCCAGCTTGACCGCTGATGAGCTGCTGAACCTGGATGCCGAAAGCATTTTGCGTCGCTTGTTCTGGGAAGAGAAATTAGTTCGTTTCGAGCCCTTGACGCCGAGCTTTGCGTGCTCATGCAGCCGCGAACGTGTGAGCAACATGATTCGCAGCTTGGGCACCGAAGAGGTCGAAAGTATTTTGGCCGAGCGCGGTAATGTGGAGGTGGGCTGTGACTTTTGTGGGCAGCAATACCACTACGACGCCGTAGATGCCGCACACATCTTCACTGGTGCACCAGTCGTGCAGCCGCCCAGCCCCTCGTCACTGCAATAAACCTGTTTAACCTTTGCCCAAGCGGGTGAATAAGCGGTGTTCACAACCACCATCACCACAGTTGTCGCATGGGCCACGCCAACGCACAGTGGCCTCCGAGCGTTCTAGCTGCTTAGTAGCCCCATAGCGACCGATGCAATACAAAGCGTTTTCTAACCGTTGCGAGCCATTTCCATAAACCACTTGAAAATTAAACTTGGCTCGTTGCAAAGCGCTTCGTATGGCTTGGTCAATGTGGTGGTGTTCTGGCGCTGCCTCTCCCAGGTCTAAGCCACACAGCAGCACCAGGTCGTGAGGGGAAATGCTTTCAACTGATGCTGAGTCCATGATTTCAAGAGCCAAGCCCTCAGCGCTCAGTCGACCCAATAGTGCCTGCGTCAGTTGGGTCTTGCCTGTTTGGGGCGCGCCAAGAATGGCGACTTTCATGGCGTTTTAGCGTGCAATTTGTACGAAGACTTCGTTGGGTTTGACCATGCCGATCTCTGCCCGCGCACGTTCTTCGACCATTTCCAAACCGTCTTTGAGGTCATGGAGTTCTGCGCCAAGGCGGTCATTGGCCAACTGCGCGGCAGCGTTTTGCTGCTTTTGGTCTTTCAAGGTCTGACGTAGACGCATCACGTCAGGGATGCTGCCGCGACCAAACCACAGCTGGCCCTGCAGTACGAGCAGCAGGGCGATCAGCACGAGGTGGAGTGGACGCAGCATCACCAGCGATTAACGCAGGTTGTAGAAAGCCGAGCGGCCTGGGTACACCGCCACATCGCCCAAGTCTTCTTCGATGCGCAAGAGTTGGTTGTACTTGGCCATGCGGTCAGAACGGCTCATCGAGCCGGTTTTGATTTGACCCGCGTTCAAACCCACTGCGATGTCAGCAATGGTGCTGTCTTCAGTCTCGCCGGAGCGGTGGCTGATCACGGCGGTGTAGCCCGCGCGCTTGGCCATCTCGATGGCTTCAAAGGTTTCGGTCAATGTACCGATTTGGTTGATCTTGATCAGGATCGAGTTGGCGATGCCTTTGTCGATGCCTTCTTTGAAGATCTTGGTGTTGGTCACGAACAAGTCGTCACCCACGATCTGCACGTTCTTGGCTAAACGGTCTGTCAGCACTTTCCAGCCGTCCCAGTCGTTTTCGGCCATGCCGTCTTCGATGCTGATGATGGGGTACTTGTCGCACCAGCTGGCGAGCATGTCGGTCCATTGCTGAGCCGTCAATTGCAAGCCTTCGCCAGACAAGTGGTACTTGCCGTCTTTGTAGAACTCGCTCGCCGCGCAGTCCAAGCCGATGGCGATTTGTTCACCGGCGGTGTAGCCTGCAGCCGCAATCGCGTCCAAGATCATTTGGATGGCGGCTTCGTGGCTGGTGACGTTAGGGGCAAAGCCACCTTCGTCGCCCACAGCGATGCTCATGCCTTTGTCGTGGATGATTTTCTTCAGGGCGTGGAACACTTCAGCGCCGTAACGCACGGCTTCACGGAAGGTAGGTGCGCCTACAGGAATGATCATGAACTCTTGCAAGTCCAGGTTGTTGTTGGCGTGTGCACCGCCATTGATGACGTTCATCATGGGCACGGGCAATTGGTTGCCATTCATGCCGCCAAAGTAGCGGTACAAAGGCAAGCCAGACTCTTCAGCGGCAGCACGGGCTACAGCCATGGAAACCGCCAACAAAGCGTTGGCACCCAAGCGGCTCTTGTTGTCGGTGCCGTCGAGGTCAATCAAAGTCTTGTCGAGGAAGGCTTGTTCAGAAGCGTCCAAACCCAAAATGGCTTCAGAGATCTCAGTGTTGATGTGCTCAACCGCTTTCAACACGCCTTTGCCGAGGTAGCGACTCTTGTCGCCGTCACGCAGTTCAATGGCTTCGCGGCTGCCAGTGGAGGCACCTGAAGGCACAGCGGCACGGCCCATGGTGCCGGACTCCAGCAACACATCACATTCCACGGTGGGGTTGCCGCGGCTGTCCAAAATTTCACGGGCGACGATGTCGACGATAGCGCTCATTGGTGTTTTCCTATTTCAAGTTTTAAAAAGGGTTTGTGGCTGTGTGCGTGGCACTCAGGCCTCAAAGTTGTTTTCTAAGAAAGGGTGTTGTTTGGTCACCGCATCAAGCGCGACCAAGGTCTCGAGCAAAGCTTTCATCTTGCCCAAGGGCACGGCATTCGGGCCATCAGACCACGCCTCAGCGGGGCAAGGGTGGGTTTCCATGAACAAACCCGCCACCCCAGCGGCGACACCTGCGCGGGCCAGCACAGGCACCATCTCGCGCGCTCCGCCACTGACTGTGCCTTGGCCGCCTGGCTTTTGCACCGAGTGGGTCACGTCAAACACCACCGGCGCGCCCGACTTGCGCATCTCGGCCAAGCTGGTCATGTCGGCCACGAGGTTGTTGTAGCCAAAGCTCACGCCACGCTCGCAGGCCAAGAAGTTGTCTTCGGGCAAGCCAGCTTCGCGGGCTGCGTCGCGGGCTTTGTCGATGACGTTTTTCATGTCCCAAGGCGCCAAAAACTGGCCCTTCTTGATGTTCACAGGCTTGCCCGATTGCGCCACGGCACGGATGAAATCGGTTTGGCGGCACAAGAAGGCTGGGGTTTGCAACACATCGACCACGCTGGCCACGGTGTTGACTTGCGACGCGTCATGCACATCGGTGAGGATGGGTAAGTGCAGCTGGCGGCGCACTTCGTCAAGAATTTTCAAACCGGCATCCATGCCCACGCCGCGTTTGGTGTTGCC
>CANCCJ010000240.1 GCA_947374535.1 Comamonadaceae bacterium
TCAATGGCCACGCCACGGTCAGCACATCACCGGCTTTGCTGGCCAAGTTTTCACATGAAGCACGTGCGCCGAAAGCTGTGGTTGAGGTGACGGTACGCGAGGCTTATTTGCACTGCGCCAAAGCCATGATGCGTGCCAAGTTATGGCAGACCAGCAGCCAGGTGGAACGCTCGGTGCTGCCCACCATGGGGCAGATGATCAAAGACCAAGCGGGCTTGGACGAGCCTGCGGAAACCCAAGAGGCCATGGTTCAACGTTACCAAAGCATGCTGTGAATCTAATCGCCGCGCAGGGCCGCTAGTACGTTTTTTTGAGTCGGCGCTCACGGCTGTGCAGCTTTCTTGCAGCCAGCGGGGTTGTGGATGCGCTGGGTTGAGGGCGGGTTGTTGGCGAGCTTGTTGGCCGGACGCCGAGGGCGTGCCAGCAATTCGCCGCCGCAGTTGGGACATGAGCCGCCAAGCACTGTTTCTGCGCAAGACGCGCAAAAGGTGCATTCAAACGAACAAATGCGTGCGTCTGTGGAATCGGGTGGCAAGTCCTTGTCGCAGCATTCGCAGCCAGGTCTGAGTTCCAACATAACAGGATGCTCCTTGGTTCAATGTTTGTGAAACGTATAGCGCCTTGGTTTGAAGAAAGCTTCAAGCATCAGCGGGCGCCGCGCCCGGAAACCACTCGACATGCTGATCGCCATGTCGCCCCAGGATCTCCGGGAAAAGCAGCGTGCCATCAAGGGTCAATTGGGCGAGTTCTGCGATGGTAGTGGCGTGCATGAAGGTGTGAACTAGGAATCGGAATTTCGATAAAGGGCTTTTGACGTTTAACTTTCGAATCCACCGGCCTGCGCGGTTTTTCACTCAGGTCAGGTTGAATGATTTGCTAACCGTGCGGCCACAATTGATTCAAATATCTTGCGGTTCTCAAGATCAGCATTGGTTATAGCGATCTCTGTTGACCTATCTTCCTTTTGAGCTGCTGCTTCCATCAAGTAGGAAAGTAGCCCTTTGATTGCCGCGTTGAGTCGTTCCACATTTGTAATAAAACCCCGCAGAAAATCGTTTGGATTTGGAATACCAACTACACCCCTCATTGGGCGCAGCTCGCGCCAGAAATCATGAACAATTAAATTTCTGTCAGTTACAAGCTGCTCAAGCTCTTCGCTTGAAAGTAGTAGCCGCTCTCCAAACAAAGTGCAAATTTGACCAAGCGTTGCTTTTCTAAGCACTTTCTTTTCTGGATGGGATGACAGGAAGTCGTTAGGCGTTAAGTTTGCGAATCGCTTGTCTTTCTTTGCTTCTGGCAAATGAGTCATATGAGATGCAATGCCATACAGACCGAACTCAAATTTTTGCGCGCAATATAAGGCCAGCCCAAGCAACAGGAAGGTTTCTTCGTCTATATGCATCACCTCAGGGGATGAAGTAGTGGCATTCATAACTGCTAACTTTGGGGTAGACCGGCGCGCACCGGCAAGGCGCCGCGAGACGTATGCTCCCGCGCTCGGCTTGCGGTGCTTAGCCGCTGCGTGTATGCGTCAAGCGAACTGTTAGGGCGCACGCCGCTCCGCCTTGTAATCGAACTCTTTCGAAAACAGCTTGGTAAACCGTGTCTTGTGGTACGGCCAAGCGCGGTGATCGTCTAACACATGAACAAAGACATCCCCTGCCAAGCTGAGACCGAGCGCATTGAACATGAGAACGAGCAGCATGTCGTACACACGCTCAAGTTCACGGACGAAAGACTCCAACTGCTTCGGCGTTTCGAACCCGGGGGAGATCCCTTGGGCGAGCAGTAGCAACGACTCTTCCACTTGCTCGGGTGAGCGATGGACGTACCTGCACAAGGACGAGTATCGATCCTTAACCTCGTCCATGAATGCCTTGTTCTCGGAATCTGAAAAACTGTAGAGGCGAAAATCATTCACAAAGGACACTGAGGATCTGGGGATTTCGTTAGCCAGGAATGTGACTTTCTCGGCCAGCGGCTTTCCCATCAGCTTTAAGTCGGCGTAAACATGCTTCGAGATGGACTCAAGCAGATACCGCAATTCGCGCTTCGCCGCCGTCAGCTGACCTTCTTTTGCGAGAGACCAAACGGCCACGACAGATTGCAGAGCATCGTCTAAGAACCGAAAGGACATGAACTCGTCATAGATAGACGACCGCCTCGACATCGTCCATATGGTGTGAGCGCCCAATGCGACACCCTCCGTGAGCCGCCAAAGCCGCTTGGTCTGGGCTGCGAATGGTTCAGAGGAACGAAGGGCGTCGTGATCCGCCACGACCTTCTGGTGCGCGGCTCTAATTGCTTCAAATGCGTCGGTATTCATACGCTCTAAAGTTTGACGTAAAGGGGGGCCGTAGTTACCAAGCGGCGCAGAGTATTTGAGGGTGTGCAACCGCAGTTTGCAGACTGTCCTTCTTAACGGAATTATTAGCCCTCATCAGGATCAAAGGTGTCTTCGTCATAGTAGTTGATGATGGTGTAAACCTTGGGCGTGCCGCGAACAGTTTGAACTTTCACATCGACGATATATGCCAACTCGTGCCATTGTTTAGAGAAGCGAGCATCCCCCGCCAGCATTGCCTTCTTGACGGCATGGTTCTCAAAAATGACTTTGATCGGAGTCGAGCTGATGCTTTCGATAATGGCTCTATCTCCGGTGCTAGTCCCATCAGTAAATTTTGTTTGGCTCCAGATCATTACTCTCTTTCGCTGAATATGATCATCGGGTTCGTCCAGTTTCTCTAGCTGACGACGAATGCCGTTTTGTGCAGCGTTGGCTTGCTCAGAGTTAATGAACACCTGATTAATGACGGTGCCGCCTTTTGAGACAGTGAAATTCATCTGCGAACCGCCATCCTTAGCAACTGGCTCCAAGATGTTGTTCCATTGTTTTAGATCTTGTTTTGTTAAATCTTGCGGAGGAGTGCTAATTTTTCCGCCTAACCACTCAACAACTGATCTTGCATAGTCTGCCCATTCTTTCAGCGAGCCACCTTGCCAAAGAAGCGGTACAACCGGAGCAGCTTGAGCAACAAGCTCGACGATGATCGAGCCGGACCTAACATCCTTGATGAACAACTCGGCCCCGATCTGATGTTGTTCGTTCGTTTCATTCTCAACGAATTTCTCGAACTGCTGCGCCACGCCAAGAAGAGAAAGCGTCAGGTCAGTTAGCACGACCGGCTTCTTGTTGTTGATGGTGATTTCTAGTTTGTTGCTGAAATCGAGTTCCAAGATGGGCTCAGACATATGAGTTGTGGGCTAACTTTGATGTAGACGACAAATCAGCCAAAATGGCTGGCTACTTCTGGATAACGTGAACGCACGGTAGGCAAAAAATCATCCAACATCATTGGCTTATCCCTGAATACTGCACACGTGTACAGGCGTAAAAAACCATGAAAGTCGTCGCGCCGCCTTTGGCCCTTCAGTGCCTGCTTGATGGGTGCGCGAGCGTATTCGTTGCCTTTAACTATAGCTTCGAAAAGTAGAAGTTATATCTACATTCGACTCAATATTTTGTATTTTTATATTCAAAAAAAGGCGGTGCGCGGCTCAATTCGAAGTTGTCATGCCCCACGCGTGAGTGCTTAAGCCTAATCGCCTCGCAAGGCCGCCAGTACGTTCTCTTGGGGGGCACGCACATTGCCAACAGCAAATTGCTGCAACAGACGGCTGACTTCTTGTGCCCCTTGCACACTGGCATGAATATCGGCCACCACGCGTTGTGTGCGCAAGCGTGCCAGTTGCATGGC
>CANCCJ010000241.1 GCA_947374535.1 Comamonadaceae bacterium
TTGGCTTTACAGCAGAGCTTGCAAAGCATGCATGAAAAGTTGGAGCGTATTGAGCGTGAGCTACGCACTGAGATTGCCGAGTCCTCTCGCGGCGGTCGCCAAGAGCTGACTCAAAATCTTGCGCTGTTTCAGCAAAGCCAAGTGCAACAACTCACGCTCATGCAAAAAAGCATTGGCGACACGCTGAACCAGCAGTTGCAGCAATTGCAAAAAAGCAATGCTGACAAGCTGGATGAAATGCGTCGCACTGTGGATGAAAAACTTCAAACCACGTTGGAAAAGCGCTTGTCCGAGAGCTTCAAGCAAGTGGCGGAGCGACTGGAGCAAGTTCACAACGGCCTCGGTCAAATGCAAAAGCTCGCCGATGGCGTAGGCAGCTTGCAGCGTGTGCTGACCAACGTCAAAACACGCGGCATGTTTGGCGAGGTGCAACTCGAAGCCTTGCTGGAACAAGTCCTCACGATTGAGCAATACGCCAAGCAAGTCGAAACCAAACCCCGCAGCAACCAACGTGTGGACTTTGCCATTCGCTTTCCTGGCCGAGGCGGCGCGGACGGCGAACCCGTGTGGTTGCCGATTGATGCCAAGTTTCCCCGCGAAGACTACGAACGCTTGCTCGACGCGCAAGACCGTGCGGATGGCATAGCCGCCGAAGTCGCTGCCAAGGCCTTGGAGGTGCGCATTCGTACCGAAGCCAAGAGCATTGCCGAAAGCTACTTGGCACCGCCGCACACCACCGACTTTGCGATTTTGTTTTTACCCACCGAAGGTTTGTATGCCGAGGTGTTGCGCCGTCCAGGTTTGATGGACAGCTTGCAACGCGACTACCGCGTCACGCTGGCTGGCCCCACGACTTTGTTGGCCATGCTCAACAGCTTGCACATGGGCTTTCGTACCTTGGCGCTGGAACAGCAAGCCTCTGAAGTGTGGAAGGTGTTGGGTGCGGTTAAAACTGAATTTGAACGCTATGGCGATTGGGTTGAAAAGGTCCGCGAGCAAGTCCAAAAAGCAGCCGACACCTTGGACCGTGCCGACACGCGCAGCCGCCAAATGCGTCGGGCTTTGAAGAACGTCGAAGCCTTGCCTGAAGGTGAGGCACAAGCCTTGTTGCCTAAGTTTGACGACGCCTTGGAAGAGTCAGATGTGAAAGCGGACGCCAAAGTTTGAAACGCGAACTGGTTAAGCTGATTGCAGGCCAGGTGTGTCTGCATGCATGCATGACAGGCATGCGCATGGCTGCACCTTTGCTGGCTTTGCGCAACGGCCAAAGCGAAGCCGCGGTAGGCGTGTTGCTCGCCATGTTTGCCTTGACGCAGGTGTTCTTGGCGTTGCCCGCTGGTCGTTATGCTGATTTACACGGCTTGAAGCGCCCTGTGATGTGGAGCGTGCTCATGTGCGTAACGGGCGCGGGGGCTGCAGCGATGTGGCCTATCTTTTCTGTGTTGTGTTTCAGTGCTTTGATGACAGGCGGTGCCACAGGTTTAGCCATCATCGCCTTGCAACGCCATGTGGGGCGTGCCGCGCAAGGTGTGGCACAAATGAAACAAGCGTTCAGCTGGCTGTCGATTGCGCCGGCGTTCTCTAACTTCATTGGCCCGTTCACCGCGGGTTTGTTGATTGACCATGCAGGCTTTCAATGGGCGTTTGCGGCCATGGCTGCGCTACCCGTGATTGCTTGGTGGTGGATACGCCAAGCGCATGAGTTACCCAAAGCGACCAAGCCTGAAGGTCATGAAAAAAACAGCGCTTGGGATTTGTTGAACGAACCCATGTTTCGCCGTCTGCTGATGGTCAATTGGTTTTTGTCCGCGTGTTGGGATGTGCATACTTTTGTCGTGCCCATTTTGGGCCACGAACGCGGCCTCAGTGCTTCCGCGATTGGTGCTATTTTGGGTGTGTTTGCTTTGGCCGCCGCCTTCATTCGCATGATGATGCCGTTCATTGCCGCACGTTTGCATGAATGGCAAGTCATCACAGGTGCGATGCTGATCACCTCATTCATGTTGGCGGTTTACCCGTTTACCCAAACCGCTTGGCTGATGGGGGGGTGTTCGTTGCTGCTGGGCTTGTCTCTGGGTGGCGTTCAACCCATGGTCATGAGCACGTTGCACCAAATCACGCCAGAGCATCGGCATGGTGAGGCCTTGGGTTTGCGTTTGATGGGCATCAATGCATCCAGCGTACTGATGCCTATGGTGTTTGGTGCAGCAGGTACTGTCATCGGCATTAGCGGGGTGTTTTGGTGTGTGTCAGCCTTGGTGGGGTTTGGCTCACGCAGTGCGTATTTGCTCAGAGTTCATAAAACGCACGAATAAATTTCCATGACTCTTCGACGCTGTCGCTGTATTTGAATAACTCGGCATCTGCGGCGGAAATCACGCCTTCTTCGATCATCACGGAGATATTGAACAAGCGCTTCCAATAACTGCTGCCAAACAAAACGATGGGGACAGGCTTTGCTTTTTTGCATTGCACCAAGGTGAGGGTTTCAAACAGCTCATCCAACGTGCCAAAGCCACCGGGGAAGGCCACCAAAGCCTTGGCGCGCATCATGAAGTGCATCTTGCGCAGCGCAAAGTAATGGAATTTAAAACTTAAGCCTGGGGTGATGTAGGGGTTGGGTGTTTGTTCATGTGGCAAGGCAATGTTCAAGCCCACGCTGATGCCGCCTGCCTCAGCCGCCCCACGGTTGGCGGCCTCCATGATGCCAGGGCCACCTCCTGTGCAAATGTAAAACTTGCGGCCGTTGGTTCGGTGTTCACAGTCTTTGGTGATGAGGTGCGCCAGCGCACGAGATTGTTCATAAAACCGTGCGTTGCGAACCAAGGTTTCGGCTTCTGTGATGGCCTGCTCGTTGCCGGTGTCGCGCGCTTTAATCAACAAGCTGTGTGCAGCCTCTTCACTTCTGAAGCGTGCGCTGCCGAACACCACCACGGTGTGTTCAATACCCAAGGCTTGTTGTGCCAAGTCTGGTTTGAGCATTTCCAGTTGGAAGCGAATGCCGCGCGTTTCACGGCGTAGCAAAAACTCAGGGTCTGCAAAAGCAAGTCGGTTGGACTCGGGGGACAAGGTGTCACCTGTCGGCGACTGCGCCTTCAGTGTTTCCCAAGCTTCAGCAATTCTTCGGTCGTGAGGGTCAAGCATTCCATCCATGGCGCTATGTTAGCGGTTCGCTTGACGTGGCCATGAAAAAAGGCTCCCTAAGGAGCCTTTGTTTTGTAAACCTATGAGGTTTAGACGCGCTTGCGGTATTCGCCCGTGCGTGTGTCGACTTCAACTTTGTCGCCTTGCGCTACGAACAATGGCACAGCTACTTCGAAGCCGGTTGCCAATTTGGCGGGCTTCAACACTTTGCCTGAGGTGTCGCCTTTGACAGCGGGCTCAGTCCAAGTGATTTCGCGCACGACGTTGGTGGGCAATTCCACAGAGATGGCTTTTTCGTCGTAGAACACCACTTCGAGTTCCATGCCGTCTTCGAGGTAATTCAGGGCGTCGCCCATGTTGCTGGCTTCGACTTCGTATTGGTTGAAGTCAGCGTCCATGCAGACATACATCGGGTCAGCGAAGTAAGAGTAGGTGCAATCTTTTTTGTCCAAGATGACTTGGTCCATCTTGTCGTCGGCCTTGAACACCACTTCGGTACCGAAGTTGGCGATCAAGCTTTTCAATTTCATGCGAACGGTGGACGAGCCACGACCGCCACGTTGGTATTC
>CANCCJ010000242.1 GCA_947374535.1 Comamonadaceae bacterium
TCCCCCGCCAAAGGCTACAAAGATGTGGCCGACTTGGTGGCCAAAGCCAAGGCACAGCCGGGCGTGCTCAACTACGCCTCAGCAGGCAATGGTTCTGCAACACACATGAATGCCGAGAAGTTCCGAGTCGCCGCTGGCATCCAAGCCCAACATGTGCCCTACCGTGGCACGCCAGAGGCATTGACTGAAACCGCATCGGGTCGCATCGACTGGTTCTTCGCACCCCTGGTGTCAGCACTGCCGTTGATTCAAAGCGGTCGCTTGCAAGCCTTGGCCGTCAGCACGGCACAGCGTTCACCATTGCTGCCCAATGTGCCCTCCATCGCAGAGGCAGGCTTTGCGAATGCAGCCTATACCTTTTGGGTGGGTTTGTTTGTCACGGCGAAAACACCCAAGCCCATTGTGCAAAAACTGCATGCCGGTGTCATGAGCGTGTTAGCTATGACCGATGTCAAAGACCGTCTCGAAAAGCTGGGCGCCGCCGCCATGCCCATGCAGCAAGATGCATTTGAAAAATACTTAGATGCTGAAACACTGGCTGCCGCTCAACTGGTCAAGGCGGCAGGCATTCGCATCGAGTGATGCGCCACCCAAGGGCAGGCATTCTGCCCACGTACACCGCAGTTGTGGGCAGAGGTCTTCACGCAGACGATTGCGCTGCGTCTAGATCAAGGTTTTAGAACTCGGCGTGCAACCGCAGCGCATACACATTCACCGGGCCACGGTCAGCGTTGTAGGCGGGATTTTGGATGCGTTGGTAGTCGGTGGTGAGCCAAGTACCGCGCATCATTTGAAAGCTGTAAAACGCTTCCAAAATTTGTTCTGGCTTGTAGCTCAGCGTTTGCGTGGCACTCGCCGCATCGCCAATGAAGTAAGACATACCGCCCGCGGCCAAGAAACCACGACGCTCGGGTGACAAGGTGTTGTGCATGAAAGCCACGCCCACAGCATCGTCAGCACGGCCCCACAAACCGCCTTTGAACACGAGACCCGTCGACAACGAACCATCGGCTTCGGTAAATGCATAGGTCTCCGTACGGCCATCGGCTTTCATGGCGCGCAAGAAGAAACCCACGCTGGGGTTGATGGCTTGTTCGATGTTCACACCCAAGCCATATTTGATTTTTTCGCCACTGCGCACATCCATCAAAGCTTGCGGGGTAGTTTGCACGCCTGGGTGGTTTTGCAGCCATTGCGTGGCATCGTTAAAGCTCGCCACTTGCGCACGGTTACGCCACGCCAGCACGCGCACTTTGCCTGGCTGGCCGACCAGCATGTGGCCACGTTCAACTTCCACTTGATCGCCATAGTGTTTGCCCAGGGCGAAATCCACGGGTAAGCCATTTGGCTCTTTGGGACCAGTCATGCGGCCAAAGCGCAACACCCAGTTGTCTTGGTACCACTCGCCGGCAAAGCCCCAACCAAAACCACGGGCGTCCGCCGCGTAGTCGTAAGAGGCATAAGTCCAGTTACCCCAGTTCATAAATTGGGTGCGAGGGTCTTTGGCATAGGCATTGTCGTCAAACACGTCGAGCGTGGAGAAGTTGCCTGCGGTCAGGACAAAACGGTTTTTATCGACCCATCCCGCCATTTGGTTGAAGTCAGGCTCCACCAGCTCTTTGTCGCCCCCATGGTTCCATGTTTGGCGCAAGAACAGGCGCTGGCGATACAACTTGGGCGTGCTGCCACCCGCACGCGTGATTTCGCCATTGGTGAAGCCACCCATGCCAATCACATTGCCCGAAAAAGGAATGCCAGAAGCCACCTCGGGGTTGAAATACAGCTCTCCATCTTGCCAAGGACGAAAACCCCAATGTGCCGTGGTACTGAAGGTGTACATGCGCTCACTTTGCGGCGATAGGCTGTTCGCCCCTGAGTAGCCGGCCTGAAACGCGTTGTGGTGCTGCCAGTTGTAAGTCAGTTGATAACGAGCCGTGGTGTCTTCCGTTTCAGCCGTTTGCGCCCACGCGCCCACGGCAGCCATGCTGCACAGCACCAGAGCGGTGAGCCGTTGAACCAAGAACTGAGGCATATAAAAACAAAAATAAGGCACCCAACACCACTTGATGTTGCAGATCGTTCATTGTAGGAAGGCTTTATTTCATTTCCGTGAACGGCCTCAGCGCTTCAAAAAGCGCTTGCGTCACAAAGGTTTCAAAAAATCTTCATCACCACGTCACGAGGAAATTTCAGACTACTTAGGTTTCTTAACCAACTGGAGTATCCCTCGTGAAAAAAAATGTAGCCTTGGCTTTGGCCATCAGTGCAGCCACCTTGTCTGTGCAAGCCCAATCCAACAACCTCAAAACTGCCGGCAACTGGGAGTTTTATGGCCGTGCGCATTTGTCATTCGACAAACTTGATGATGGCAACAAATATGACCGTATGAACTTGTCGAGCAACTCGTCACGTTTGGGTTTTCGCGGCGACAAAAGCTTTGGCGACTTGAAAGGTATTTGGCAAATTGAATCTGAAGTTCGAGTCAACCAGACTTCAGGCGATGTCGCAGCCAAAAATGCCACCACAGGTGCGCCAGAAGAAAAAGCCGAACTGAACAAGTTGGCCACACGCGACACGTTTGCTGGCATTGAAGGCGGTTTCGGTCAAGTGAAAGTGGGTAAGTTTGACACTCCCATGAAAGTTGCACGCAGCGCGGCTGACCTATTTGGTGACCAATTAGGTGACATGCGCAACATCACCAGTGCCGGCGCAAAATTTGACTTGCGCCCCAACAACATCATTCAGTATCAAACACCTGAAATGGGTGGTTTGCGTTTTGCTTTGGCATATGTACCGCACAGCGGCGCCGTTGCTGAAACCAACAGCACGACAGGCGTCGAGACAGAAAACGGCTTGACCAGCATGTCTCTGGGCTACAACAAAGGCAACCTGGCTGCGGCCTTGGGCCACGAAAGCACCCAAAAAGATACCAAAGATGGCAAACGTGATGCAACCCGTTTGGCTTTGGCCTATAAAGTCATGCCTGACTTGAAGTTGGTCGGTTTCTATCAAAATGCAAATTACATGACGACAGCCTCGGTTGACGAAGGTAGCAAAGTGACGGGTTATGGCGCTGAATATCAAATTATTCCTAACCACACCGTGTTGCGCGCGCATGTGATGGACCGTGCGGCCAACAAAGCTAGCGCAGACTCAAAAATGACCGCCATCGGCATCGATCGCATCATCAGCAAAGAACTGCGCTTTTATGCCAACTACGCCACCGTTACCAATAGCTCTGGCGTCAGCGTTGCCTCTTGGAACGAAGGCCGATCAGCCAGCGTGACTTTAGACAGCGGTGCCAAAGGGAAGAAAAACACAGGCATCTCTGTGGGCATGCGCTACGACTTCTAACCTGACTTGTTTTCTTCAAGGTAGGTGTTCAGACACCTTTACAAGCCGCTTTCGAGCGGCTTTTTTGCGTCTGTTCAACCCCGCTTTAGACTAAGCCAGCACTCCCGCATAAAATCACAGGCTCCACCTAAGGAAGACTCATGGGACGCACCCTTTACGACAAGATTTGGGACGAGCACGTCGTCCACACCGAAGAAGATGGCACAGCCATCCTCTACATCGACCGCCATTTGGTGCACGAAGTCACCAGCCCACAAGCGTTTGAGGGCATTCGCCAAGCAGGGCGCAAGGTCTGGCGCGTCAGCTCGATCGTGGCCACCGCCGACCACAACACGCCCACCACAGGCTGGGAGCTGGG
>CANCCJ010000243.1 GCA_947374535.1 Comamonadaceae bacterium
GAAATCGGCACCATCCAAGCGCATGCGGGCTGAACGGTCGCCTTCGACCTTACGCTCAATCCACAAGAAAATCTCGCTGTAAACGGTTTGCGGGCAGGCATAGCCACACCACAAACGTCCAGCCACCGCCGTGAACAAGAACAGCGCCAGCGCTGAAATCACCAACAGGCCGGTGAGGTAGATGAAGTCTTGTGGGTACAAAACCAAACCAAAAATGTAAAAACGACGTGACGCCAAGTCGAACAACACGGCTTGACGTGTGCCCCACTCCAACCAAGGCAGGCCGTAAAACACCAACTGTGTCAAGACCACCAAAATCCAACGCCAATACGCAAAGATACCCTCCACAGAGCGAGGGTAGATTTTTTTTGATGCAGCATAAAGCGAGACCATCACCTCGTCCGCAGAGCCCGAAGACTCTGGAACGATGGGGATGGTTTTACGCTGCTTGGTGTCGTCAGCAGAATTCAAGGCAACTTACTTCGTGTCAGTGGGTTTGTTGGAGAAGCCCCAAACATAAGCAGTCAACACGTGGATTTGTGACGCTGTCAAACGACCTTCTTGTGCAGGCATTTGGTTAACTTTGCCTTTGTTGATCATGGCAGTAATTGCTTCTTCGCCCCAGCCATGCAACCAGACTTTATCGGTCAAGTTGGCAGAGCCCATCGCTTGCATACCAGCACCATCAGGACCGTGGCAGGCAGCGCATGCACCAAACTTACCTTTACCCAATGCAGCACGCACAGAGTCATGCGGGCTGCCAGACAAGCTCAACACGTAATGAGACACGTTGCGCACGTCATCGGGCGTACCTACGGCAGCAGCCATAGGAGGCATTTGACCGATACGACCTTTGGTCAAAGTTTCCTTAATTTTGTCAGTCGTACCACCGTGCAACCAGTCCTTGTCGGTCAAGTTGGGGAAGCCCTTAGAGCCGCGGGCATCAGAGCCGTGGCACTGTGCACAGTTATTCATGAACAAACGCTCGCCCACAGCCATGGCCTTGGGGTCCTGCGACAGTTGCTCGGGGGTTTGCGCGTTGAACGCCGCATACAGAGGCTCGAGCTCTTGGTTGGCTTTTGCTACTTCAGCTTCGTATTGACCCGCTGAGCTCCAGCCCAACTTGCCACCGTAACTACCCAAACCTGGGTAAGCCGCCCAATACACCGCAGCGAAGACCATGGTTATGATGAACAGCCACAGCCACCAACGTGGCAGCGGATTGTTCATTTCACGCAGGTCTTCATCCCACACGTGACCGGTTGTGCCGTCTTCTTCGTGTGCAGACACTTTAACTTTGGCCGAGAACCACAGCAAAAACGCGCAGTAAACGATACCCAAAATTGCAATGGCAGACACGAAGATCGACCAAAAATTACTTGTGAAATCACTCATGATTCGATTCCTTTACAAAGGCCTATAGGCCTTAGTCTTGATCGAGGGGCAACTTTGATGCTGCCTCAAAATCTTCTTTGTTACGTCGAGAAAAAGCCCAGACCATGATGCCGACAAACACAGCAAACGACAGCACCGTGGTGATGACTCGCAGATCATTGACATCCATGGCCATGCCTCCTTATTTGAGCGCGAGGCCCAAGCCTTGGAGGTAAGCAATCACAGCTTCGAGTTCGGTTTTACCCGTCACGTCTTCTGCTGCTTTAGCGATTTCTTCATCCGTGTAAGGCACGCCCACTTTACGCAAGGCATTCATGTTGGCAGGTACTTGTTCAGCATTCACCAAGTTCTTGGTCAACCATGGGTATTCAGGCATGTTGGACTCTGGCACCACATCGCGTGGGTTGGTCAAGTGAACACGGTGCCATTCGTCGCTGTACTTGCCGCCTACGCGAGCCAAGTCTGGACCTGTGCGCTTGCTACCCCATTGAAAGGGGTGGTCATACACAGACTCGCCAGCCACAGAGTAGTGACCGTAGCGCAGAGTTTCCGCACGGAAGGGGCGAATCATTTGTGAGTGGCAGTTGTAACAACCTTCGCGGATGTACACATCACGACCCGCCAATTGCAGCGCTGTGTAGGGCTTGACGCCCGTCACAGGCTCAGTGGTGGACTTTTGGAAGAACAAAGGCACGATCTCCACCAAACCGCCGAAGGCGACGGCGATCAAGATCAAAACGATCATCAAAAAGTTATTGGTCTCCACGCTTGCGTGGGAGAAGCCTTTGGAATTGTTATCAGACATTTATTTCTCCTCAGGCGTGTGCAGGTGCTGGAATGGCAACGCTAACGGTTTGACCGCCCAGGGCAGTTTTCACCACGTTCCACAACATGATGATCATGCCGCTCAAGTACAGCAAGCCGCCACACACACGAATCACGTAGAACGGATAAGTCGCTTTGACAGACTCAACAAAGGTGTAAGTCAATGTGCCGTCGGCGTTAATGGCGCGCCACATCAAACCTTGCATCACACCAGCAATCCACATCGCAGCGATGTACAACACGATGCCGATAGTGGCCAACCAAAAGTGAACTTCGATGGCTTTGACACTGAACATTTCTTTGCGGCCGAACAACTTCGGAATCAGGAAGTAGATCGAACCCATGGATACCAAGCCCACCCAACCCAAAGCACCTGAGTGCACGTGGCCAACGGTCCAGTCTGTGTAGTGACTCAAAGCGTTCACAGTTTTGATCGCCATCATGGGGCCTTCGAACGTGGACATGCCGTAGAACGACAAGGACACGATCAAGAAGCGCAGGATAGGGTCGTCACGCAACTTGTGCCATGCGCCAGACAAGGTCATGATGCCGTTGATCATGCCGCCCCAGCTAGGTGCCAACAACACCAACGAGAACACCATACCCAAAGACTGAGTCCAGTCAGGTAAGGCGGTGTAGTGCAAGTGGTGAGGACCCGCCCACATATAAGTGAAGATCAAAGCCCAGAAGTGAACAATCGACAAGCGATACGAGTACACAGGGCGACCGGCTTGTTTAGGGATGAAGTAATACATCATGCCCAAGAAGCCAGCGGTCAAGAAGAAGCCCACCGCATTGTGGCCATACCACCACTGCACCATCGCATCTTGTGCGCCAGCGTACGCAGAGTAAGACTTCATCATGCCCGATGGGATCGCCGCGCTGTTAACAATGTGCAACAAAGCCACCGCAATGATGAAAGCACCGTAGAACCAGTTGGCCACGTAAATGTGTTTAACCTTACGCGTACCAACGGTACCGAAGAACACCACGGCGTAGGCAACCCAAACCACCGCGATCAAGATGTCGATGGGCCACTCGAGTTCAGCGTATTCCTTACCTTGGGTGAAACCCAATGGCAAGCTTACTGCCGCAGCCAAGATGACCAACTGCCAACCCCAAAAGGTGAAAGCGGCCAGCTTAGGCAAGAACAAAGCTGTGTGGCAGGTGCGTTGCACCACGTAGTAGCTGGTGGCGAACAAAGCGCAACCGCCGAACGCAAAAATCACCGCATTGGTGTGCAACGGACGCAGACGGCCGTAAGTCAACCAAGGAATACCAAAGTTCAGTTCTGGCCAAGCGAGTTGAGAGGCGATGATCACGCCTACCAACATGCCAACCACGCCCCAAACCACCGCCATGATGGAAAACTGTCGTACAACTGAGTCGTTGTAAACAGCGTGCTGTGATGAGTTCATCGGTCACCTTTCATTTTTCAAACCAGTATCCTCAAATAA
>CANCCJ010000244.1 GCA_947374535.1 Comamonadaceae bacterium
TGGGCATGGCCACTGCGGGTGTGGCCCCGCGCATCATGGGGATGGGGCCTTTGCCAGCCACGCAAAAGGTGTTGGCCCAAACGGGCTTGACGATGGCGCAGATGGATGTGATTGAGCTGAACGAAGCGTTTGCAGCGCAAGGCTTGGCAGTCATGCGCGCACTCGGTTTGCGCGACGATGACCCGCGTGTGAACGCATGGGGCGGTGCGATTGCTTTGGGCCATCCTTTGGGCGCCTCGGGCGCACGTTTGGCGACCACGGCGGTGAATCGTTTGCAAGCGACGGGCGGTCGCTACGCGCTTTGCACCATGTGCATTGGTGTAGGGCAGGGGATTGCGCTCATTCTTGAACGTGTGTGAGAACGAATACGACGTATTTCCAGGACAATCGGCCCATTCATTACCTGTTTTGGAGCTATGTCATGCAAGTTCGCCGTTTTTGGTTGTCCTGTTGTCTTGCCGTTGCCGCGACCGGCCTTTGTGGTCTGGCTGCGCTGACTGCTCATGCCCAGTCGTACCCTGCCAAGCCATTGCGCATCGTCGTGCCTTTTGGCGCAGGTGGTGTGGCAGACCTCACGGCACGCACCGTGGCGCAAAAGATGTCCGAGGGCTTGGGCCAGTCGGTCGTCATCGACAACCGTCCCGGCGCGGGCGGCATTGTGGCTGCCGAGATGGTGGCCAAGTCTGAACCCGATGGTTACACCTTGTTGCTCATGTCAAACGCCAACGCTGTGAGTGCGGGCTTGTTCAAGTCATTGCCGTTTGACCCGATCAAAGATTTCACCTCCGTGTCTTTGATGGGCACGTTTGATTTGGCCATCGTTACCAGCGCTGAGTCACGTTTTCAGTCACTGTCCGAGCTGTTGGCTTGGGCCAAAGCGAATCCAGGCAAGCTCAACATTGGCAGTATCAACATCGGTAGCACCCAGCATTTGACGGCGGAGTTGTTCAAATCTGCGGCTGGGCTAGATGCCCAAGTGGTGCCGTTCAATGGCACCCCCGCAGTGATGACCGCCTTACGCGGCGGACAAATTGACGTGGCGGTCGAAGTCTTGAGCCCCGTTCTGCCGCAAATCAAGGGCGGCGCGCTGCGTGCTTTGGCTGTGACGGGACAAAAGCGCAACATGGCTTTGCCCCAAGTCCCAACGGCCAAAGAGGCTGGTGTGCCTAATTTGGTGTCTTCTTCTTGGAACGGTTTGGGCGCCCCCGCCAAAACACCCAAAGCTGTGGTGGACCGTTTGAACAAAGAAATCAACGTCGCTTTGCAAAACCCAGCGGTGCGTCAAAAACTGTTGGACTTGAATGTGGAGCCGCACCCCAGCACGGTGGTGCAAGCGCACGACTGGCTGGAAACGGAAATCAAGCGCTGGGGTGATGTGATTCAGCGCGCGGGCATTCAAAAGCAATAAACCCGCGCCTTTGATGCTCAACATTCTCACGATCACAGGTCCTATTTATTTGTCCATTGCGTTGGGGTTTGCCGCCACACGTCGTGGTTTTTTCAGCAAAGTCGATGGGCAGGTCTTGGGTCGATTCGTGTTGAATTTTGCTTTACCAGCCATGCTGTTCAACGCGCTCTCGCAACGCAACTTTGCCGAGGTGATGAACCCGCGCTTCCTACTGGCTTATGGCGCAGGCTCCATGCTGTCGTTTGCCATTGGCTTTGGGGTGTGGCGGTTGTTGCGCAAAAAGTCATGGGTAGAAAGCAGCATGGTGGCGATGGGCGTGAGCACGTCCAACAGTGGCTACGTGGGTTATCCGATTTTGTTGCAGTTCTTAGGTCCTGCGGCCGGTTTGGGTTTGGCACTGACCGTGTTGATTGAAAACTTGGTCACGATTCCGTTGGCACTGGCGATGGCCGACAGCGCTGAGTCGGCGCATCTGTCTTGGCAGCGCACCGTGCTCGAAAGTTTGAAACGCATGACCAAGATCCCCATGATGCAAGCGATTGTGTTGGGTTTTGTGTGCTCTATGTTGGGCTTGCAACTGCCTGAAGTGCTGTCAAAGACGGTCAGCTTATTTGCGGCCTCGACAGCTGCGATTGCGCTGTTTGTGAACGGCGGCTCGTTGGTTGGCATGCGCGTGATGGGTTTGATTCACGAGGTGCGCTGGATTGCTTTGGGCAAACTGGTGGTACATCCCTTGTCGGTGGGCTTGATGCTCATGCTGGTGGGGCCGATTGCGCCTAGCCTCAAAATTTCTGCGGTGTTGTTGGCGGGAATGCCCATGCTGGGCATTTATCCCTTGCTGGCTCAGCGTCACGGGCAAGAAGGGTTTTGTGCGGCTGCATTATTGGTGACCACGGTTGCGTCTTTCTTCACTTTGAGCCTTATTTTGTGGGCCATGGGTGAATTGCCGGGCTGGCACGTCTGAGCGCACCATGCACATCAAAGAATCCGAAGTTGAGGTGACCGCGGTTCGCGCGCAAGGCGCGGGCGGGCAAAACGTCAACAAGGTTTCGAGTGCGATTCATTTGCGCTTTGATGTCATGGCGTCTTCCTTGCCAGACGATGTGAAAGCGCGTTTGCTGGCATTGCCAGATCACCGCATTACCAACGATGGCGTGGTGGTCATCAAAGCGCAAGAGCACCGCAGCCAAGACATGAACCGCATTGAAGCCTTTGCGCGTTTGTTGGAGTTGGTACAAAGCGTGGCCAAACCACCCAAAAAACGCAAAGCAACCCAACCCACCTATGCCTCTAAGTTGCGTCGCTTAGATAGCAAAAAAAAGACCTCGGCGATCAAGTCAAACCGAGGCCGGGTGCTTTGAGCGCCGCGTGTGCTTAGGCTTTGCGCAAGAAGCAAGCTTTGAGCATGTAGTTGCCCACATCCATTTTGCAATCGACTTCATGGTCGCCGCCCACCAAGCGAATGCTTTTCACCTTGGTGCCCATCTTGAGCGTGGTGGATGAGCCTTTGACCTTGAGGTCTTTGATCAGCACCACCGCATCGCCATCTTTCAGCACTGTGCCATTAGCGTCTTTCACCACGGCTTCGTCGTCGTCGTCCGTGCTGGCGGCTGCCACCATGGGCCACTCATGTGCGCAATCGGCGCAGACATAGTTGTCCCCGTCTTGGTAGGTGTTTTCTTGGGCGCACTGGGGGCAGGCTGGAATCGTGGACATCTCTTTGTTTTCTTTCAAAAGTGGGTCGTCTAAATTTTAGGTATCTAGTTAGCGAACGTGCAACTTGATGCCGTTGGCTGATGCTGCCGTGATTTCACCCACCTCTGCGGCAGCTGAAAAACCATGTTTGTGAAACACAGCCAAAACATCGTTCACTGTCTCGGGGGTGCAGGCCACCAACAAGCCGCCGCTGGTTTGGGGGTCGCTAAGCAAAGCTTGGTCAATCGCCTTGAGTGAGGGGGCGAGCTCAATTTCTTGGCCATAGGCCGACCAGTTGCGTCCCGATGCGCCCGTCAGCATGCCTTGTTCGGCCAGTTCACGTACACCTGGCAACAAAGGCACTTGGTTCATGTGCAATTGCACGGCGTGCTTGCTGCCACGCGCCATTTCGAGCGCATGACCCGCCAAGCCAAAGCCTGTCACATCTGTCATGGCATGCACGCCTTCGAGTGCCGACAGTTCTGTGCCTGGGGTGTTGAGCTGCGTGGTATTGGCAATCATTTGTGCATAGCCTTCAG
>CANCCJ010000245.1 GCA_947374535.1 Comamonadaceae bacterium
CATGGAAGTGGCCACACCCACCAATTTGCGCGATAAATACAACAAAAAAGACGATGCAAAGGGCGGGCCTTGGGTCGCACCTCGTTTTCAAAGCACGCCGTCGCGCGATTTGAGTCAAGATTTTGCATCTGCGATGGATGAGTTTAGTCAAACCCAAGTCGCGGTGAAGAACTTGACCCAAAACTGGTCAGCTCAACTCAGCTGGCTGCACGCCCTGCCCACAGGCATTCCGATAGGCAAAGACTTTCGCGTGACCAGTGGGTTTGGTATTCGTAATGATCCGTTCACGGGTCAGTTGGCCATGCACGAAGGCTTGGACTTTGTGTCTGAGGTTGGTTCACCCATCGTGGCGACCGCTGCGGGCACAGTGACACGTTCAGCGTGGGACGCTTCCTATGGCAATGTGGTGGAGGTCAGTCACATTGAAGGTTTTACAACCCGCTATGCGCATTTGAACAAGCGCATGGTCGAGGTAGGCCAAAAAGTGCAGCGTGGTGAAACCATTGCACAACTGGGCAGCACCGGGCGTTCTACTGGGCCGCACCTGCATTACGAAGTGATGCGCAATGACCGTGTGTTAAACCCTACACAAATGTTGTTGCAAACCGCAACTGTTACCAGCGCTCAGTGAGTGAACTGATCCTCAAAAAGGTCTGCCATGTTTGAAAAACTCAAAGACAAATCGTTGTCACCTTCGCAAGAGCGCTTTGACACCATCATTGGCCGCACGACCCAGATTTATGGCCGTTTGGTACTGTTGGACAGTGTCCGTATCGATGGCAAAGTGGTCGGTAACATCGAAACGACCAAAGACAACAAAGTCACCGTGGCGATCGGTAAAACGGGTGAAGTCTCTGGGGACATTACTGCGCACCGCGTGATGGTGGCGGGTAAGGTGGAAGGTAATATTTATGCAGCCGAACGTGTGGAGTTCCACAAAGATTCCATCGTTCAGGGCGATATTTCTTATGGTTCGATTGCCGTCGAGCACGGCGCACGCCTGCTCGGTTTGGTGATTCAAAATCCCATCAGTTCTGCCGCGGCAAACAGCAATGCAGATGCTAAAAACGTGATCAAAAAAGCACAAGAGAGCAGCAGCTAAGACATTCGCAGAAGGGCAAAGCCGCTATGAAAAAAGCGCCGTGAAAGGCGCTTTTTTACTTTTGTGGTGGCGGAGCAAGAGGGATTCGAACCCTCGGTGGGCTATTAACCCACACACGCTTTCCAGGCGTGCGACTTAAACCACTCATCCATCGCTCCGAAGCCATAGATTGTAACAGCGGGCGGGTACACTTCGGCGCTATTGTTTTTTTCAAGCTTGAAACGCTCGGAGTCCCGCATGAAATTTCGCTTCCCCATTGTCATCATTGACGAGGATTTTCGTTCTGAAAATACCTCAGGCCTGGGCATCCGTGCGTTGGCCGACGCGATTGAAGGCGAGGGCTATGAGGTCATGGGGGCGACCAGCTACGGTGATCTGAGCCAATTTGCGCAGCAGCAGTCACGCGCCAGCGCGTTCATCTTGTCGATTGATGACGAAGAATTTACACCTGGTCCCGACTTAGACCCTGCCGTGTTGAATCTGCGTAACTTTATCGAAGAAGTGCGCCGCAAGAACGCAGACGTGCCGATTTATGTGTACGGCGAAACCAAAACCTCGCGTCACTTGCCCAATGACATCTTGCGTGAGTTGCATGGTTTTATTCACATGTTTGAGGACACGCCTGAGTTCGTGGCGCGTCACATCATCCGTGAAGCCAAGAGTTACTTGGAAAGCGTGCAGCCGCCATTCTTCAAAGCCTTGCTCGATTACGCCGAAGACGGCTCGTACTCATGGCATTGCCCTGGGCATTCAGGTGGCGTGGCATTTTTGAAGAGCCCTGTTGGGCAGATGTACCACCAGTTTTACGGTGAAAACATGCTGCGCGCAGACGTGTGTAATGCGGTGGAAGAGCTGGGCCAACTGTTGGACCACAACGGTGCCATTGGCGAGAGCGAGCGCAATGCGGCCCGCATCTTCAACGCCGATCATTGCTTCTTCGTGACCAACGGCACCAGCACCTCCAACAAAATCGTTTGGCATCACACGGTGGCCCCTGATGATGTGGTGGTGGTGGACCGCAACTGCCACAAGTCGGTGTTGCACGCCATCATCATGACGGGTGCTGTGCCTGTGTTTTTGAAGCCCACACGCAACCACTACGGCATCATTGGGCCGATTCCACAAAGCGAGTTTGAGCCTGCCACGATTCAAGCCAAGATCAAGGCCAACCCCTTGCTCAAAGGGGTGGATGCGAAGAAGGTCAAGCCTCGCGTGCTGACCCTTACTCAGTCCACTTACGACGGCGTGCTGTACAACACCGAAACTATCAAGAAAATGCTCGATGGCTATGTCGCCAATTTGCACTTTGATGAAGCATGGTTGCCACACGCCGCGTTCAACCCGTTCTACGGTACTTACCACGCGATGGGTAAAAAGCGCGAACGCCCCATGCACTCGGTGGTGTACGCCACGCAGTCGATTCACAAGCTGTTGGCTGGTATCAGCCAAGCCAGCCATGTATTGGTACAAGACTCGCAAAAAACCAAGCTGGACCGTCACCTGTTCAACGAGGCGTATTTGATGCACACCAGCACCAGCCCACAGTACAGCATCATTGCCAGCTGTGACGTGGCGGCCGCCATGATGGAGCCGCCCGGTGGCACCGCTTTAGTGGAAGAAAGTATTGCCGAAGCGTTGGACTTCCGCCGCGCCATGCGCAAGGTGGACGACGAGTACGGCAAAGACTGGTGGTTCAAGGTCTGGGGCCCTGACGAACTGGTCGACGACGGCATTGGACGTGCAGAGAGCTGGATCATCAAAGGCAAGGGTAAGTCATCCAAGTGGCATGGCTTTGGCAATTTGGCTGATGGTTTCAACATGTTGGACCCCATCAAGGCCACCATCGTCACGCCCGGTTTAGATTTGAACGGCAAGTTCGACAAAACAGGTATTCCCGCCAGCATCGTGACCAAGTTCTTGGCTGAGCATGGCGTGATTGTGGAGAAGACAGGTTTGTACAGCTTCTTCATCATGTTCACCATCGGTATCACCAAGGGCCGTTGGAATTCGTTGTTGACAGCTTTGCAGCAGTTCAAAGACGACTACGACCGCAACCAACCCATGTGGCGCATCCTGCCCGAGTTCTGCCAAAAGCACCGCGCCTATGAGCGCATGGGCTTGCGCGACTTGTGCCAGCACGTTCACGCGCTCTACGCTAAGTACGACATTGCCCGTTTAACCACCGAGATGTACTTGAGTGATTTGACGCCGGCTATGAAGCCAAGCGACGCGTACGCACAAATCGCGCACCGCAACACCGAGCGTGTGCCTGTGGACGACTTACTTGGCCGCATCACCACCAGCTTGGTCACGCCATACCCACCCGGTATTCCGTTGCTCATTCCAGGTGAAGTGTTCAACAAGAAGATCGTGGATTACCTCAAGTTCGCCCGCGAATTCAACTTGCAGTGCCCCGGCTTTGAAACCGACATTCACGGCTTGGTCGAGGTGGTGGGTGACGATGGCGTGAAATGCTATTACGCAGATTGCGTGAAGGCATAAAAAAAGGAGCGCTCAGCGCTCCTTTTTTTTGGGG
>CANCCJ010000246.1 GCA_947374535.1 Comamonadaceae bacterium
GACATTGCGCGCATGGCGCGTGACATGATGGGCGGCAACGGCATCAGCGATGAGTTTGGTGTGGCGCGTCATTTGGTGAATTTGGAGGTGGTGAACACCTACGAAGGCACGCACGATGTGCATGCTTTGATTTTGGGGCGAGCCATCACCGGCATCGCCGCGTTCTCAAACTGACCTTAGGGCACCACGCCATGACTGCTGCTTCTCATGCATCGATCCCTAAGCCGCTGGCAGGCGTGCGAGTGCTTGATTTGTCTCGTGTGTTGGCCGGACCTTGGGCGGGTCAGATGTTGGCCGACTATGGCGCTGAAGTGATCAAAGTCGAGCGTCCGGGCGTGGGCGATGACACCCGTACATGGGGGCCGCCTTGGTGGGGCGAGGGTGATCAGCGGGTGGCCGCTTATTTTTTATGTGCCAACCGCGGTAAGCGCTCGGTGGCGATAGACATCGCCAGCGCTGAAGGCATCTCGCAGATCAAACAGTTGGTGGCGGATGCAGATGTGCTGATCGAGAACTACAAAGTGGGGCAACTGGCGAAATACGGCTTGGATGCGCTCAGTTTGCAAACCTTGAATCCACGCTTGATTTATTGCTCGATCACCGGGTATGGCCAGCAGGGGCCACTGTCACACAAAGCCGGTTACGACTTTGCCATTCAGGCCGAAGCGGGCTTGATGAGCATCACGGGCGAAAAAGGCGGCGAACCTCAGAAGGTTGGGGTGGCTGTGACCGACCTGATGACCGGCGTCTATGCGACCACTGCAATTCTTGCTGCGCTGTATGAACGCAACAGTACGGGCTTGGGACGTTACATTGACGCATCCCTGTTCGATGTGCAGGTGGCCATGCTGGCCAATCAAGCAAGCAATGAGCTGGTGGGGCACACGCATCCCACGCGCATGGGCAATGCGCATCCCAACATCGTGCCTTATCAAGTCTTTCCAACGCGAGATGGGCACATGGTGCTGGCTGTTGGTAACGATGGTCAATTTGAACGTTTTTGTCTTGCCGCTGGGCACCCTGAAGTGTCAAGTGATCCGGCTTACCAAACGAATCCAGCGCGCGTGCAAAACCGCCAGACCTTGGTGCCGATGCTCACGTCGTGGACGATGCAGCGGGATACGGCAGAGTGGGGGCAGTTACTCGATCACGCCAGTGTCCCGTGCTCGCCCATTTTGGAGGTGGAGCAGGTGATGAATCACCCGCATGTGCTGGCTCGTGGGATGAAACTCACCTCGGCCGATCCAGCCATGCCACCCATGATTGCGCATCCGATGCTGATGGATGGCCAGCGCATGGCTTCAGAACTGGCACCACCAGCTTTGGGTACCGGCGTGGCGGCTTGGCATACGAAAGACTGAGTGCGCCCGTTCGCGGCTCAAGCCTCTTCGCGCTTTAAAAAAATATTACCTTTGTAAATTGCAAATCCCAAAAGATTGAACACCGAAACAGAAACAAAGAAATTGAAATACCACCAGACGCTATTGCGTGCTTTCTGTTGCGCCAGTGCGCTCATGGCATGTGAGGTGAGTTCATGTGTTTGTTGACCTTGGTCGCAAATTTGGTGATTGGCATCGTAGGCCGTATTTTCTTTCTTCTCGTTACGCTCGCAGTTGATCAGCAGTTTGTCTGTGCTGAGGTGGAGGTTGTGCTCTCGTTCGAACTTATCTTGGATTGAACTCATGTTTGCGTCGTAACGCCAGTGTGCAATCAGGTAAGCTGGCAGCAGACTGGCAATGAAGAAGGCAATCGCAATTTTTTGAATTCGCGACAGACTCATGATGCGACCTCGTCCACCAGGGACTTTTTCATTTGTAGAAGGCTTCGACCTTGCCTTTGATCTTGATGAGCAGCGGCTTGCCCTTGCGGTCTAAAGTTTTGTTGGCCGGAACTTTGACCCAGCCCTCAGACAGACAATATTCTTCAACATCGGAGCGTTCTTTGCCATTGAAGCGAATACCAATGTCATGTTCAAACACAGCGGGTGCGTAATGCGGGCTGCGTGGATCAACCGACAGATGGTCGGGCAAGTCGGGGCGTTGAGTTGTAGCGTCAGTCATGCGGCTCATTTTCCACGATTTACGCCTCTGTTCGGTCTCACGGACTGCTAAGCATTTGCAAATAAAATCACAGCACGTTATGTCTAAATATTTACTTGTACTTTTTGTTGTTGCTTGGCAACCCTCGGCTTGGGCCGGTTGGGTGTATTTCACAAACAATAACCACGCCTCGAACGAGTATTACTACGCGCCAGTGGAGAACAAAGGTAAGGTAAAAATCTTGCGTACATTCACGCAGTTACCGATCGACGCCAAAGTGCCAAATCACACGCCGAAAGCCGTGGTGAAAGTCACCTTGTATAACTATTCATCTGAGCAATCGAGCTATGAACTGAATTGCCAAGAACAAACGATTCAACTGACGGAACGTATTTTTTACCGCGATGGGGCAGGAAAGATGCCCTTCATCACGCATACCGTGAAAGATGCATTCATCCAAGGTAGTAATTCAGAGTTTGCCAGGCAGTTCATTAAAACGCCGATTCACTTTGATGACATCAAGCACTACCGCATGCATGAGGTGGCTTGCAAATAAAAGGGGACCGCTCTCGGCGATGAATTGGAGTCCATGCGCGCCCTAAAAATTCGGGCTGGTGGCGAGAGCGGTCATAAACCATAGCAACCTTGAACTTTTTATATCGGTCCAAGGTGCCAAGGCTTTAGCGCGTTAGCCAATCAAATCGACGCGGCCATCTAAACTCATCACGCCGGTGATGACGCTCAGCTTGGGGTGACGTTTTTGAACTTGGCGGCGGAACTCGTTCAATGCTTCTGCATGGGCTTCGGTCTCATCGTGCTTGTCGGCGACCTTGTCGTCACCGAACGCTAATTTAGCTGCACCGCAATCGCGGTGGGTGATGCCCACCACGCGCTTGATGTGATGCAAGGAGACGGTGATGTCCAAATTGTCCCAATACGCTTTGTGCCAAGCCGAGAACTTGGGGTGCACAGCCCCAATGGGACCTCCTGCGATGACGAACTGGCTGTAGTTGTCAGTCAGTTTTTCACGGCTGATGCCTTGCAGTAGGCCCATGTACTGCCAGCTCAGCGTGGTGAAGCGTGGGTCAATGCAGTTGACCAGCATGGCTTCGTAGTTACCGCTTGCTGCTTGGGCTTGGAAGGGCATCGTGCCCATTAAACCGCCAGCCACCGTGGCAACACCGGCGGCTAAAAAGCCTCGGCGTGAGGGATTGCCGGCCAATTGAAGCGGGCCGCAGCAGGCGCAAGTAGGGGTCATGTGGCTCACGGGGGTATCCTTGTTAGCGTTGAAAAAAGAGTTCGCCTTTCGAGTTCGGCATCAAATCTATAACCTTGAGTGGTTTTGTAGATTTCTTGATTTTTACAGATATTCGATGTTGTCCGTGTTGTGCCTATTTGCCCCACACGGGGCACCGATAATGGGCGTACATCATGTTTGAATCCCATTTGCCAGCCCCATCCTTTCGCGTTTTGAGCCTCATCCCTCCGATGACGCAGCTCAATACGCCTTACCCGTCTACGGCCTATTTGACGGGTTTTTTGCGTTCACAGGGGGTGGATGCGGTGCAGGAGGAT
>CANCCJ010000247.1 GCA_947374535.1 Comamonadaceae bacterium
AATTTCCGTTTCTTTGATGCACCTGTGGCACTGGTGGTGACCATGACGCACGGGTTTGGCAGCGGGGGTTACATGGACCTTGGTATGGCGCTGTATGGCTTGATGTTGGCCGCGCAAGCCAAAGGGTTGGCAACATGCGCTATTGGCGCTCTGGCGTCTTACCCCAGTTTGATTCGTCAGCACTTGGGGCTAGATGCTGCATCACACATTGTGTGTGGCGTGGCCTTGGGTTATGCGGACCCAGAAGCCCCGGTGAACCAAACGCAAACCACGCGCTGCGAATTGGATGACTATTTCAAAGTGATGGGCTGATCGACGCGCACGACTCACAGCCAGCGCACAACCGCTGCTGCTCCAAGGCCTCCCGCGCCTGCCACTGCAGCCAAGCCATGCGCGCCTGAGGTGTTGTGGTGGTCTAAGTTGGCCAATAAGCGCACCAAGGCAATGGCGGCAGATGCGCCGATGGGGTGGCCTCTGGCCAGCCCCCCGCCCAGTGGATTCAAGCATTCAGGCGCAAGACCTAAGCGCTCAGCAAAACTCAAGCCTTGCACGGCAAAGGCATCGTGTAATTCAACAAATTGCATTTGATGGGCGTGGGCGATGTCGGCCCGTTTCAAGGCCTCACGCGCCGCAAGCTCTGCCGCCAGCAGTGGAAATTCAGGTGCCCCTCCCACCGAGGCATTCGATACCCAAGTGGCCTGACTGAGGACGTTCAACCGACTTGCCGCATTTGGACTGAGCAGTAACACAAATGCGGCGCCATCGGCTTGCGCTGCAATCGTGAGGGCGCTCAAGGCACATGCTTCGCTGCTGTCAGGGGTGGGTATATCTGAGCGTGCCACAACAGGCATACGCGCCGCACGATGGCTGTCGATGTGTCTGGGATATGTGTCGTGTGTCACGCCCGCCACAGGCACAATTTCTTTGGCCATGCGAGCGGCATGAGCCACGGCATGCGCATGGCTTTGTATGGCGTAGGCCTCTTGCTGCGCACGCGTGTAGCCGTTTTGTGCCGCGTAGCGAGCAGCAGACAGCAGCATGTCTGGGTCTTTGTCTGGCGTGGGGGCAAAAGCCGGTCGCTCATAAGGCATGGCAACTTCGTTTTTATGACTCGGTCTATGTTTGCGAATGGGTGAACGGCTCCACGCCTCCACGCCGCCGGCAATGACAACCTCTGCTTGGCCCGAGGCAATCAGGGCAACGCCGACAGAAACTGCATCTAAACCTGCACAACATTGGGTATCGACCGTCAGTGCAGCGCACACCTCTGGTAGCCCGGCATGCAATGCCAACATGCGTGCAGGGTTACCACCGGCGCCTAAAGCGTTACCCACGACAACCGCATCGACATGCGAGGCTGCCATGCCTGAACGTTCCAATAAGGCTTGCATCACGGGAGCGCCAATGTCGTGTGCGTACAAGGCTTTGAATGCGCCATCACGCGCCACGACGGCACTGCGAGCCCATGCTGCAATTAAAGGAGCGGTGGTAGACATGGCAATGCCTTTGCAAGTGCGGTATGGTCCGTTTTACCGCTGACGGTCAGTGGCCAATCGGTACACACAAAAAATCGTTTCGGTACTTTGTAGCTTTCTAATTGCGTGCGACACACCGCTGAGAGCTGTTGCGCTGTGATCCAAGGTTCGGTGGTGTTCATCTGTATCACCGCCACCACTTGCTGACCACGAATGGGATCAGCAATTCCATGCACAGACGCTTGCGCAATGCCAGGGCAAGCCATCAGTGCTGCTTCAAGCTCTTCTGGAAATAAGTTTTTGCCCTGCGTGACGATCATGCGATTTTCTCGACCGACAAGGCATAAAAACCCATGTGCATCAAAGTAGCCCATGTCGCGCACAGACAGCCAGTCACCGTCTCGCACGGCCGCTGTTGGGTCAGTTTGTGAGCCCACGTAGTCCATGAACAACATGGGGCTGCGAACAAAAATTTGCCCAGTACCCAGCGGTTCTTGTGGATGGCGGATGTCGATCTCGACGTTCGAAAAGGGTTTGCCAACGGCATGAGGCGGGGCAGATGCATCTGCATCCATCCACGCCATGAAGCTGGTTTCAGAGGCCCCATAAAACTCAACAATCCGTGCGTTGGGAAGGAGCGCTTGAAGCTCTGCTGTGCGGTCACGCATCCAACGCGCGCCACTGATTAAAACGAGGCGCACGCCTTCGATCGGTGGCATGTTGCGGCGTGCTGCGAGATCGAGCATGAGCAGCAATTGGCTGGGCACAGCCACCAAGCAGGGCGTACGACCTTGCTTTAAGGTCTCCATCATGCGTGATGCTGAAAAGCGCTCTTGCACCACCACGCCAGCGCCACTCCATATGCCAAGCACCATGCCGAACAAAAACAACGAGTGTGAAAACCGTCCTGGCGCCAACACAGCACTGGCCGCATCGTGACCAAATGTTTCGATGCAAACGCGCAAGCTTTCGGTCCATGAGCGGTGGTGACGGCGAAAGCCTTTAGGAGTGCCAGTGCTGCCAGAGGTGAAGCCAATATAGAAAGGGCTTGTAGGGGTGGGCTCTGGTGGCGTCGATCCCGCCGTGGAGAAGTTACTTTGCACGCTTTGGCGCACCGCACTTGGCCAATCTGGGTCACTGACCGCCGCACATCGGCCGCTGATGATGATGGCTAGGAATGACACCATTTGTGCCATGGTGCTGAGCTGATCATCAACAAACACCGTCTCAGGTGCTTGTTTGCACTTGAGTTCATCCGCTTGGTGCTGAACTTGCGCATAGAGCTGCGCAAAAGTCAGTGCCGTCTGACCATCGTCTATTGCCACCACCTGTGCGCGGGTTTGAGCCCAGCGCGCCAGAGGGGCATGCACCAAGGTGTCAGCCACCCAAGCGCCAATCTGGCAAGCCACGCGCCACGGTGTGAACCACGGTCGCGCACAAAGCGCACTTGATCAAATCACCTGGCACAAATACCAAGGTCCCCATGATGGCTTGTTCCCAAGACAGGTTGGCGATGTTGACCAAGCCCACCACGCCAAACACATGCACCACTAACAAGCCACCGAATGCAGACGCAACAAAGGCACTGATGGCTGCGTTGCGTGGTGCATGTGTTGGCAACAAGGTCATGACCCAGCCGGTCACGAAAGCGCCTACAGGCCAACCCATGAGGTAGCCACTCGCTGGAGAAAAGAACACTCCCAAACCGCCCCGCCCGCCAGAAAGCAAAGGCAAACCCAACGCCACCGCGGCTAAAAAAAGTAGCAAGGCTTGCAACGCCCGTTTAGGGCCAAGCAAGCAACCCGCGAGCATCACGCCCAGGGTTTGCAAAGTAATCGGCACGCCCAAAGGCAAATCAATTTTAGGAATCAGGCCGAAAACAGCAATCAAGGCTGCAAACAACGAAACCAAAGCGACAGATAAAGAAGAGGTGTTCATATGGAATGGATGACCATCGAATCAACGGCGAAGGCGTACATGCAAGGTGTCCGCCACATGGCGGGCTGACACCAGCATTTGAATGGTGAGCGGCGCGAGTATTTTAAAACCGCCAGCCTTGCCTGTACGCAAGCGGTGGGCCTCATCTAAACGACGCCAGAGAATGAAA
>CANCCJ010000248.1 GCA_947374535.1 Comamonadaceae bacterium
AGCGCGCTTTTGTTCCAGTTGTTCGATGATGTCTTGCATGGTTGCTCTTTCTTTACTCCAGGAAGATTTTCAAATTAACTCTGCGCTTGAACTTTTCGATTCATAAGCGCCGAGCAGTTGACGGGCAGCCGTCGACGCGGCCAGCTGGCCTGCTGCGACGTGTTGACTGAGTTGGGGCAGCAGTGTTTGCACACGCGGCTGCGTTCGAAAATTTTGTTTCAAGCCAGCATCGATGCGCTCCCACATCCACGACAAGGCTTGGTGTTGACGGCGCGCAAGAAAGCGGCCGTTGTGTTGTTGAATTGTTTTGAACTCGTCTACGGCAGCCCAAAACGCATCCACCCCTTGGTTCAACAAGGCGCTGAGCTGCACCACTTTGGGATGCCACACCTCCGTGTTGCGGTGCGCATGGCCCGAGCCACCGTGCATGCCCAGCAACTGCAAGGCACTGGTGATTTGTAGCTGTGCGCGCGTCGCGGCAGTGGCGTCGATGTCGGCTTTGTTGATGACCACCAAATCGGCAATCTCCATCACGCCTTTTTTGATGGCCTGCAAGTCGTCACCCGCATTGGGCAATTGCAGCAGCACAAACATGTCGGTCATGTTGGCCACGGCGGTTTCGCTTTGGCCCACGCCCACGGTTTCGACGATCACCACGTCATAGCCTGCGGCTTCGCAGACCAGCATGGACTCACGGGTTTTTTCGGCCACACCACCCAAGGTGCCACTCGATGGACTGGGGCGAATGTAGGCTTGGTCGTGCACACTCAAAAACTCCATGCGGGTTTTGTCACCCAAGATGGAGCCGCCAGACACAGTAGAAGACGGGTCAATGGTCAGCACCGCCACACGATGGCCTTGGCTGATCAGGTAAAGGCCCAGCGCCTCAATGAACGTGGACTTGCCCACCCCCGGCACACCACTGATACCCAAGCGAAACGACTTGCCCGTGTGCGGCAGCATGGCTGTGAGCAGCTCGTCGGCCAAGGCCCGGTGGTCGATGCGCGTCGACTCCAACAGCGTGATGGCCTTGGCCATGGCACGCCGCTGCACGGCAGCGTTGCCGCGCAGCAAGCCGTCGAGCAACTGCACAGGTGTCACCCGATGGCCTTTTTGATTTGCTCCAACACGTCTTTGGCGCTGACGGGGATGGGAGTGCCTGGGCCGTAAATGCCCTTCACGCCCGCTTCATACAAAAAGTCGTAGTCTTGGCGCGGAATCACGCCGCCCACGAACACGATGATGTCGTCCGCACCTTGCTTCTTCAGCTCGGCAATGATGGCGGGCACCAGCGTTTTGTGGCCTGCGGCGAGGGTGGACACGCCCACGGCGTGCACGTCGTTTTCAATCGCTTGACGTGCGCACTCTTCCGGCGTTTGGAACAAGGGGCCCATGTCCACGTCGTAGCCGAGGTCGGCAAACGCGGTGGCCACCACTTTGGCGCCACGGTCGTGCCCGTCTTGACCCAACTTAGAAATCATCACGCGAGGACGGCGGCCGTGGCTTTCGGCGAACTCAGCAATATCTGCCTTGAGGGCGTTCCAATATTCCATGGTGTCTCCCACGTTTTCACCGTCGTCATAGGCCGCAGCGTAAACGCCTGTGACCTTTTGCGTGTCGGCGCGGTGGCGGCCAAATACTTTTTCGAGCGCATCGCTGACCTCGCCCACGGTGGCGCGCAGGCGAATGGCCTTGATGGACAAGTCGAGCAAGTTGCCGTCGCCAGACTCAGCAGAAGCTGTCAGTGCATCCAACGCCGCTTGCACTTTGGCTGTGTCGCGTGTGGCTTTGATGTGCTTCAAGCGTTCAATCTGACCATCGCGCACGCGCACGTTGTCGATGGACAAGGTTTCGATGGGGTCTTCTTTGGCGAGTTTGTATTTGTTCACGCCCACGATGACGTCTTTGCCAGAGTCGATGCGGGCTTGCTTTTCAGCCGCCGCCGCTTCGATTTTGAGCTTGGCCCAGCCGCTGTCCACGGCCTTGGTCATGCCGCCCATGGCTTCCACTTCTTCGATGATGGCCCAGGCTTTGTCGGCCATTTCTTGAGTCAACGACTCCATCATGTAAGAACCGGCCCATGGGTCGATCACGTTGGTGATGTGGGTCTCTTCTTGAATGATGAGCTGCGTATTGCGGGCAATGCGTGCCGAGAACTCGGTGGGCAAGGCAATCGCTTCGTCAAACGAGTTGGTGTGCAGCGACTGAGTGCCGCCAAACACCGCCGCCATCGCTTCGATGGTGGTGCGCACCACGTTGTTGTAGGGATCTTGCTCGGTGAGCGACCAGCCCGAGGTTTGGCTGTGCGTGCGCAGCATCAAGCTCTTGGGGTTCTTGGCGTCAAAGCCCTTCATGATGCGGCACCACAGCAAACGGGCCGCACGCATTTTGGCGATTTCCAAATAGAAGTTCATGCCCACCGCCCAGAAGAACGACAAGCGGCCTGCAAAGGCATCCACATCCAAACCAGAAGCAATGGCGGTCTTCACATACTCTTTGCCGTCGGCCAAGGTGAACGCCAATTCCAGTGCTTGGTTCGCACCGGCTTCTTGCATGTGGTAGCCCGAAATCGAGATCGAGTTGAACTTGGGCATGTGCTTGGCGGTGTAGCCAATGATGTCGCCAATGATCTTCATCGAAGGCTCTGGCGGGTAGATGTAGGTGTTGCGCACCATGAACTCTTTGAGAATGTCGTTCTGAATCGTTCCAGACAGCAACTCTTGGCTCACGCCCTGCTCTTCAGCCGCCACCACGTAGCCCGCCAACACAGGCAACACAGCGCCGTTCATCGTCATAGAGACCGACACTTTGTCCAACGGAATTTCGTTGAACAAAATCTTCATGTCTTCCACCGAGTCAATCGCCACACCGGCCTTGCCCACGTCGCCCGTCACACGGGGATGGTCAGAGTCGTAGCCACGGTGGGTGGCCAAGTCAAACGCCACCGACACACCTTGACCACCTGCGGCCAATGCCTTGCGGTAAAACGCGTTGGACTCTTCAGCGGTGGAGAAGCCGGCGTATTGGCGAATCGTCCATGGACGCACCGAATACATGGTGGCTTGTGGGCCGCGCACATAGGGCTCAAAGCCGGGCAAAGTGTTGGCGTAAGGGAGGTTTTGGGTATCTTCGGCGGTGTACAGCGGCTTGACGCTGATGCCGTCCAAGGTCTTCCAGTTCAAGGCGTTGATATCGCCACCGGGCGCTGACTTGGCGGCGGCTTTGGCCCACGCATCTAAATTGGCGGCATTGAATTCGGTTGGCTTTTGGCTCATGGCAAATCACTCGTGAAAAAGGGCTTTTGCGGTCGATAAGTCCCTAGGTTACCCCAGGGTTTTGATGATTTTTAAGAATCATATCATTCATAATTATTGATTCAAAATATTATCTGAGCTTACAATTCGACACCATGGCTGCCGTCACCCTCACCCCTCGCGCGCTCTACGAAGAAGTAGCTGAACTGCTGCGTCAGCGTATTTTTGCGGCCGAGTTAGCGCCTGGTAGCTGGATTGACGAGATGCGCTTGGCCGAGGAATACGGCATCAGTCGCACCCCCATGCGCGAAGCCCTCAAGGTGCT
>CANCCJ010000249.1 GCA_947374535.1 Comamonadaceae bacterium
TTTGGACCAGTCGACGCTGCGCGAGAGCACATGCGAGGAAAAATCGATCACCAGCGGTGCATCACAGCCCAAGGCTTGGAGGTCGGGCAGGCTGTGGAATTCCACGCCATGGATGGTTTCGTTGGTGCAAATGTGCACATATTGCGCACTCTTGCTGAGCTGCCATTGCGCGGTCGCGGGCAGGGTAGTGAAGTGGGTGTCAGCACCGGTGGCAGCCAAATGTGGCGTGCAGTATTTGCTAGCTTCTTTGTACGATTTCTCGCTCCAGCTGCCGGTGACCACCACATCGACAGTTTCGCCGCGCGAGAGGTTCAGAGGCACGATGGCGTTTTCGGCCAAACCACCTCCTTGCATGAACAAGATTTTGAAGTGGGCGGGCACGGCCAATAGCTCGCGCACGTCAGCTTCGGCTTGTTCGTAAATGCTGATGAACTCTTTGCCGCGATGGCTCATTTCCATCACGCTCATGCCCGAGGGACGGCCCTGTGCATCGTGCCAGTTGGTCATCTCGGCGGCAGCTTGCTGCAACACCTCCAGCGGCATGGCCGCTGGACCTGCAGAAAAGTTAAACGGACGCGTCATCTGTGAATCAAGCCTCGTCGCCTGTCACACCGGCTTCGCCGTCTTCAGCGCCTTCGCTGTCGTTTGCGTTGGCATCGTTTTCGACAATGCGCTGCAAGCCGCTGAGCTTGGCGCCTTCGTCCAAACCAATCAAGGTCACGCCTTGCGTGGCGCGGCCCATTTCACGAATTTCAGACACGCGGGTGCGCACCAAGACGCCTGTGTCGGTGATGAGCATGATTTCGTCTTCGGCTTGCACCAAGGTGGCGGCCACGACTTTGCCATTGCGCTCGGATTGCTGAATGGCAATCATGCCCTTGGTACCACGGCCGTGGCGGGTGTATTCGGTGATGCTGGTGCGTTTGCCGTAGCCATTTTCGGTGGCGGTCAAAACGCTGGCGCGTGGGGTGCTGTCGTCGGCGACAGCATTAGGATCTTCTTGCTCAGAGACCAACATGGCGATGACGCTTTGCGTTTCTTCGATCATCATGCCGCGCACGCCGCGGGCACTGCGGCCCAAAGGACGCACATCGTTTTCGTCAAAGCGCACGGCTTTGCCACCATCGCTGAACAACATGACGTCGTGCTTGCCGTCGGTGAGTGCCGCGCCAATCAAGAAATCGCCTTCGTCCAAATTGACGGCAATGATGCCGCCCTTGCGTGGGTTGTTGAACTCGTCGAGTGAGGTCTTTTTGACGGTACCCATGGACGTGGCCATGAACACAAATTGGTCTTCTGGGAAGGTGCGGGCTTCGCCGGTGAGGGCCAAGACCACGTTGATTTTTTCGCCTTCTTGCAGCGGGAACATGTTGACGATGGGGCGGCCGCGTGAACCGCGTGAGCCCGCTGGCACTTCCCATACCTTGAGCCAGTACAAGCGGCCACGGTTGGAGAAGCACAGCAAATAGTCGTGCGTGTTAGCGATGAAGAGTTGGTCCACCCAATCGTCTTCTTTGGTGGCCGTGGCTTGTTTGCCGCGACCGCCGCGTTTTTGAGCGCGGTACTCAGACAAAGGTTGGCTCTTGATGTAGCCGCTGTGGCTGAGCGTGACCACCATGTCGGTGGGCGTGATGAGGTCTTCGGTGCCCAAGTCTTGAGCGTTGTGCTCAATCACACTGCGGCGTGCGCCGAGTTTGCTTTGGCCGAATTCGTTTTTCACCAAAGTCAGTTCGTCACCAATGATGGTGGACACGCGCTCTGGTTTGGCCAAGATGTCGAGCAAGTCGTCGATCTCGGCCATGACGTCTTTGTATTCGTTGACGATTTTGTCTTGTTCCAAGCCCGTCAAGCGTTGCAGACGCATTTGCAAAATCTCTTGGGCTTGGGTGTCGCTCAAGCGGTAGAGGCCATCGCTGCCCATGCCGAATTCTTTCTCTAGGCCATCTGGGCGGTAGTCATCGGCGTTGATCACGCCACCATCAGCGCGGCTGCGCGTGAGCATTTCACGCACCAGTTGGCTGTCCCACGACTTGGTCATCAACTCGGCCTTGGCCACGGGGGGCGTCGGCGCGTTGCGGATGATGCGGATGAACTCGTCGATGTTGGCGAGTGCAACCGCCAAGCCTTCCAGCACATGGCCGCGTTCGCGGGCTTTGCGCAGGGTAAAGATGGTGCGACGTGTCACCACTTCGCGGCGGTGACCCAAGAACACAGCAATCAAGTCGCGCAAATTGCACAGCTTGGGTTGGCCGTCAATCAAGGCCACCATGTTGATACCGAAGGTGTCTTGCAGCTGGGTTTGTTTGTAGAGGTTGTTCAGCACCACCTCAGGCACGGCACCGCGCTTGAGTTCAATCACCAAGCGCATGCCCGATTTGTCGGATTCGTCTTGGATGTGGCTGATGTCTTCGATCTTTTTCTCGTGAACCAACTCGGCCATGCGCTCTTGCAGGGTCTTTTTGTTCACTTGGTAGGGCAGCTCGTCCACGATGATGGATTGGCGCTGGCCTTTGTCGATGTCTTCAAAGTGGCACTTGGCGCGCATCACGACGCGGCCGCGGCCCGTGCGGTAGCCGTCTTTCACGCCGCTGATGCCATAAATAATTCCGGCGGTCGGGAAGTCAGGGGCAGGGATGATTTCCATCAACTCGTCGATGGTGGCTTCTGGGTTGCGCAGCATGTGCAAGCACGCGTCCACCACTTCGTTCAAGTTGTGAGGCGGGATATTCGTGGCCATACCCACGGCAATGCCGGAGGAGCCGTTGACCAGCAAGTTAGGAATACGGCTTGGCAAGACCAGCGGTTCTTTTTCGGAGCCGTCATAGTTAGGGCCGAAATCGACGGTTTCTTTGTCGATGTCGCTCAACATTTCGTGCGCGATCTTCGACAAGCGGATTTCCGTGTAACGCATGGCCGCCGCGTTGTCGCCGTCGACCGAGCCGAAGTTACCTTGACCGTCTACCAGCATGTGACGCAACGAAAAGTCTTGCGCCATGCGCACGATGGTGTCATACACCGCGCTGTCGCCGTGTGGATGGTATTTACCAATCACATCACCCACGATACGGGCTGACTTCTTATAAGGACGGTTCCAGTCGTTATTGAGCTCGTGCATCGCGAACAAAACGCGGCGGTGCACAGGCTTTAAGCCGTCACGCGCATCGGGGAGGGCGCGGCCCACAATCACGCTCATGGCGTAATCTAGGTAGCTGCGACGCATCTCCTCTTCGAGGCTGATGGGCAATGTTTCTTTGGCGAACTGGGTCATGAAAGAGGCCGTAAAGCGGGAAATCAAACATTTTAGGCTGAATAGTTGGCTGCCCCTTGTGGCAGCCATGCAACAGCTTTGGGCTTACCTTGTTATGAGTAGAAGTAGCTTGTTTTGGTTATGGCACAATATTTCTAAGCGTCGTAGGTTTGAATGCCTAGACTGCCTGAATTCGCAGAGTGGTCTGCGGCTTATAAATCCCTCAGAGGTGAATCATGAAAAACTTGAAGAACTTGGCAGCTTTCGTTGCTACCGCTGCTTTGGCAACTGCTGCTATGGCTCAAAACGTTGACAACTGGCGCAAT
>CANCCJ010000250.1 GCA_947374535.1 Comamonadaceae bacterium
TGGTCGCCAATGCGCTCGATCGCTTTGGCGATGAATAGCAAATCAAGGCTGGCCGAGATGGTGCGTGGGTCTTCCATCATGTAGGTGATGAGTTTGCGCACAAAGCCATCGAATTCTTTGTCGATTTCGTTGTCTTCACGCAAGATGCTAACCGCCATGGGCACATCCAAACGGGCAAATGCATCCAAGGCTTTGCGCAGCAAACCCGAGGCCAAATCAGCCGACAAACGCAAATCACTCGATGGCAAAGAACGTGGTGCAGAGCCCTCGATGATGGACTTGACCATGCGCGCAATCTTGGCCGCTTCGTCACCCACGCGCTCAAGGTTAGCTGTAGTTTTAGACATGGCCATGAGCAAACGCAAATCGCGAGCTGTCGGTTGGCGACGGCCAATGACAGAGGCGATTTCACGGTCAATTTCCACTTCCAAGCTGTTGACTTTGTTTTCAGTCACCAGCACATCGTCAGCCGCTTCTGGACTGAATTGGGACAAAGCGTAAACCGCTTGACGAATTTGAGACTCCACCAAACCACCCAACTCCATCACATGTGAGGAGATGTTGTTGAGGTCGGTGTCGAACTGTGAGGACAGGTGTTTTTCTGGCATGGTGATCTCTCCTATTAGCCGAAGCGGCCAGTGATGTAGTCTTCTGTGGCGGTTTTGTTGGGTTTGAAGAAGATTTGTTCTGTCTCACCAAACTCAACCAACTCGCCCAAATACATGTAAGCGGTGTAGTCGCTGCAACGCGCCGCTTGCTGCATGTTGTGGGTCACGATGGCGATGGTGTAGTCGGCTTTGAGCTCGTGCACTAACTCTTCCACCTTGCCTGTTGAAATCGGATCAAGGGCTGACGTAGGTTCGTCCAACAACAACACGGAAGGTTTAACCGCCACACTGCGTGCAATGCACAGACGCTGCTGCTGGCCACCCGAGAGGGACAAACCGTTTTGACCCAGCTTGTCTTTGACTTCTGTCCAAAGCGCAGCTTTGGTCAGCGCCCATTCGACACGCTCGTCCATCTCAGTTTTGCTGAGGTTTTCATACAAACGCACGCCAAAAGCGATGTTGTCGTAAATCGTCATTGGGAACGGGGTTGGTTTTTGGAACACCATGCCAATGCGGGCGCGCAAAAGGTTCAAGTCTTGGCCTGCATCCAGAATGTTTTGACCATAGAAATTGATTTCACCTTCCGCACGCTGGCCTGGGTAAAGGCTGTACATGCGGTTCAAGGTGCGCAACAAGGTGGACTTGCCACAGCCCGATGGGCCGATGAAGGCGGTAACTTTGCGCTCCGCGATGTCCATGGTGACATTGCGAAGGCCTTGAAACTTACCGTAGAAGAAGTTCAGGTCACGAACTTCGATGGCGTTTTTGATTTCTGTTTGTATTTCAGACATTTTTAAATCCAATTGAAATTAGGAGCTGACTTTGTCGCGAAAGAAGACACGCGCTAACACATTGAGTACCAACACGGTCAAAGTGATGAGGAGCGCACCCGCCCATGCCAAACGCACCCAGTTGTCGTAAGGGCTCATGGCGAACTGGAAAATCACCACGGGTAAGTTGGCCATGGGCGCACCCATGTTGGTGCTGAAGAATTGGTTGTTCAAAGCCGTGAAAAGCAAAGGTGCTGTCTCACCGCTGATGCGGGCCACCGCGAGCAACAAACCCGTCATCACACCGCTTTTGGCGGCACGCAAGGTGATGAAGGTGGAGACTTTCCAACGTGGCGCACCCAAAGCAAAAGCGGCTTCACGCAAGCTTCCGGGAACCAAGCGCAGCATGTTTTCAGTGGTGCGCATGATCACAGGCACCGCGATGAGCGACAAAGCCAAGCTACCCGCGTAGCCCGAAAAATTACCCACAGTCGCCACGGCAATGGCGTAAACAAATAAGCCCAACACAATGGATGGCGCAGACAACATGATGTCAGTCACAAAGCGTGTCAGCTCAGCCGTTCTACTTTCGTCGCCATACTCGGTGAGATAGACTCCTGCCAAGATACCCACAGGGGTAGACACCAAAACCGTCAAGCCCACAATCATCAAGCTACCTACGATGGCGTTGCGCAAGCCACCGCCCTCCGTACCGGGTGCAGGGGTGTCACTGGTCAACAAATTGCCGTCCAAGGCTGACAAACCGTTGGCAAACAACACGTAAAGAATCCAAAGCAAAACCGCCAAACCGACAGCCATGGCGGCCATCGAAAACGCCAAGCCTAGTGAGCTGGCGATGCGACGCTTGGTATAAAGTTGATTGTTCATTTTCATAAAAACCTCTTAGTTGCCTTTGGCTTTTTCAGCGCGCATGATCATCATCTTGGCCATTGCCAAAACCACAAAGGTGATGACGAACAACAAAAATCCCAGCGCAAACAACGTGGAGAAATGTAGATCTGCGGCTTCACCAAATTCATTGGCCAGCACAGACGCAATAGAGGTACCAGGCGAAAACAAAGACGTGGGCATGCGATTGGCGTTGCCAATCACAAAGGTCACCGCCATGGTTTCACCCAAAGCACGACCGAGGCCCAGCATGATGCCACCAATCACACCCTTTTGTGTGTAGGGCAACACCACTTGGCGCACCACCTCCCAGGTGGTGCAACCCAAACCATATGCAGACTCACGCAGAATTGGCGGCGTGATTTCAAACACATCACGCATCACCGCAGCGACAAATGGCAAAACCATGAAGGCCAACACAATGCCTGCAGCCAAGATGCCCATGCCGTTGGTGGCCCCACCAAACAAGAAGCCCACCAAGGGCATACCGCCCAAGAGGCTTTGGAGCGGCACTTGCAAGTGATCGGCGAACAAAGGCGCAAATACAAACAAACCAAACATGCCGTAGATGATGGACGGCACAGCTGCCAACAACTCAATCGATGTACCCAAGGGGCGGCGCAACCACACAGGGCAGGTTTCCGTCAAAAAGACCGCTACGCCAAACGCCAAGGGCACGGCCAACAAGAGTGCAATGCCCGCACTAGCCATCGTGCCCACAATCGCAATGGCGGCACCGAACTCTGCGTTCACGATGTCCCATTCGACACGCCACAAGAAGTTAAAACCAAATTTTTGAAACGTTGGCCATGCATTAACAAACAAGGAAATGATGATGCCTGACAACGCGGCCAAGACCAACAAAGAAAAGGCTTGCGTGATGCGATGAAAGAAGAAATCTTGGGTGCGTTGCTTCTTAGCAACCGCCACCATATCAGCGCTGACCGCTTGACCAGACTCTTCTTGCATTAAATTTTGTGCGCTCATGACAGACCCTAGACTCATAAAAACACCCTACTTCTAAAAAACTAAAATTCCGTCGGCACTTACAAAAAGGCCGACGGAATTTATTAGCTCAATTCAAATTACTTTTGAATTTGTGTCCACACCTTGGCGCGAATTTGAGTCGTCAAGCTGTCTGGCAAAGCCACGTAATCGAGGTCTTGCGCCATTTTCTTGCCGTTCGTGAATGCCCAATCGAAGAACTTGACAGCTTCAGCGGCTGCAGCTTTGTCAGCGGGCTGCTTGTACATC
>CANCCJ010000251.1 GCA_947374535.1 Comamonadaceae bacterium
AACAAGAAGAACACGGCCGCCAAGAACGTGATGAACGAGATGGCGTTGAACGCCACCGCATGCTTCATGAACGGGATGTCTTTACGGATTTTGAAAAATTCCATGACTCAAATCTCTTTCTTGTCGCTCAGCGATCAGGCGCGCCACACGGTGCCAATAGACACGCTTTGCAATTTCTTTTGGCGGCCATACCAAACGTTGACCAAGCCACGCGAGAAGAACACCGCAGAGAACATGCTGGTCAAAATGCCGAGGCAGTGAACCACGGCAAAGCCGCGCACAGGGCCAGAGCCAAAAGCCAACAAGGCCAAGCCTGCAATCAGGGTGGTGACGTTGGAGTCGAGGATGGTGGCCCAAGCGCGGTCGTAACCGGCATGAATAGCTGACTGAGGTGACGCGCCGTTGCGCAACTCTTCGCGCACGCGTTCGTTGATGAGCACGTTGGCGTCAATCGCCATACCGAGCACCAAGGCCATCGCGGCCATGCCGGGCAAGGTGAGTGTTGCTTGCAACATGGACAACACCGCCACCAAGAGCAACAAGTTCACCGCCAAAGCCACGCTGGAGAACACGCCAAACAACATGTAATACATACACATGAAGGCGGTCACAGCCACAAAGCCCCAAGTGACGGAGTCAAAACCTTTGGCAATGTTTTCGGCGCCGAGGCTAGGGCCAATGGTGCGTTCTTCGATGATTTCCATGGGCGCAGCAAGTGAACCCGCGCGCAATAGCAAGGCCGTGTCGTTGGCTTCGACGGTGCTCATGCGGCCCGAAATTTGCACGCGGCCACCGCCAATTTCGCTGCGAATCACAGGCGCGGTGACGACTTCGCCCTTGCCTTTTTCAAACAACAAAATGGCCATGCGCTTGCCCACGCTTTCACGCGTCACGTCTTTGAAGATGCGAGCGCCTTTGGCATCGAGCGTCAGGTGTACGGCGGCTTCTTGGTTTTGCGTGTCAAAGCCGGGTTGTGCGTCGGTGAGGTTCTCACCCGTCAAGATGACTTGTTTTTTCACAATCACCGCTTGGCCGCTGCGCTCTAAGAAACGCTCGGTGCCGAATGGCACAGGGCCATTATTGAGCTCGGCATTGCGCGCTTCGGCACTGTCATCGACCATGCGGATTTCCAGCGTGGCGGTACGACCCAAAATGTCTTTAGCCTTGGCCGTGTCTTGCACGCCTGGCAGTTGCACCACGATGCGGTCGGTACCTTGCTGTTGAATCACAGGCTCGGCTACGCCCAACTCGTTGATGCGGTTGTGCAAGGTGGTGATGTTTTGCTTGATGGCTTGCTCTTGCACGCGCTTGGCAGCCACGGGGTTGATGACCGCGGTGAGCTTGACGTCGGCCCCATCCGTTGCAGCGGTGGTTTGCAAGTCCAAGAACTGGTCTTGAATCACGCGTTGTGCGGCCTCGAGCGTGGCCATGTCGCGGAAACGAATCTCGATGGTTTGGCTGTTGCGGCTGATACCGCTGTGGCGTACGTTCTTTTCACGCAAGCCGGTACGAATGTCGCCCGCCAAAGACTCGGCTTTTTTGGTCAACGCCGCAGGCATGTCCACTTGCAACATGAAGTGCACGCCACCGCGCAAATCCAAACCCAAATACATAGGAGAGGCATTCAGCGAAGTTAGCCACGCGGGTGAGCGGGCCAACAAATTGAGCGCCACAACATACGAGGCGTCGTTGGCGTCAGGCACCAAGGCTAGCTGTATCGCATCCTTGGCTTTGATTTGTTTGTCGGTGCTGTCAAAGCGCACTTTGAGCGAGCCGTTGTCCAAGGTCACCACATCGGGGGTGAGGCTGGCTGCGGCCAAGGCAGCTTGCACACGCTCTTGCACAGCCAAGTCCACCTTGACAGACGACTTAGCGGGAGACACCTGCACCGCAGGCGCTTCACCAAAAAAGTTTGGCAGCGTGTAGATGCTGCCAATCAACAAAGCGATCACGATGATCGCGTACTTCCAAAGGGGGTAACGGTTCATGATCGCTTCGTCGTCTCGTGGTTACGATTTACTGCGTGCAGTATTAGATAGAGCCTTTTGGCAACACTTGCACCACGGCTTGGCGTTGCAATTGCACTTCTACGCCAGCAGCGATTTCGATGGTCACAGTGGCATCAGCTAACTTGGTCACCTTACCAAGCAGGCCACCAGCCGTTGCGATTTCGTCGCCTTTGGCGAGTGCCTCAATCATGGCTTTGTGTTCTTTTTGACGCTTCATTTGTGGGCGAATCATCACGAAGTACAACACCACAAACATCAACACCAAAGGCAACATGCCTTGGAGTGAAGACATGATGTCGTTGCCTGCAGCAGCGGCAGGAGCGGTTTGGGCAAAAGCAGAAGAAATCAACACGGTCAAACTCCAAATTTAGGGACTGCTGCCAGGGTGCAAAACGCCCTAGCAGGCCAACCGCGGATTGTATGCGGCTGGCTTCGTTTCTCAGTTCTGAGCCGACCACTGGGCTTTCAAGCTGTTCCACTTCTCACGGGCAGCCGCCAAGTGACGGGCTTTGACGTGACCAAATCCCTTGATTTGTTCAGGAATTCGAGCGATCTCGACCGCCAACGCATGGTTACTGGCGTTGAGCTGGCTCACCAGCACGTCCACACTCGCAAGGTATTGCTGGATGAGGGCACGTTCGGTACGGCGTTCTTCGGTGTAGCCAAACACATCCAAAGCGCCGCCTCTGAGCCACTTGAAGTGTTTGAGCACCTTGAAGCCCGTGAGCATGAGCGGCCCAAACTTTTGCTTTTGCAACTCGCCTTTGTCATTGGCCTTGGCAATGAGCGGTGGCGCCAAGTGGTAGTTGAGTGTGTAGTGGCCTTCGAACATGCCCTCTATCTTTTGCAAGAAAGTGGCATCGGTGTGCAAGCGTGCCACTTCGTACTCATCCTTGTAGGCCATGAGTTTGAACAGGTTACGCGCTACGGCTTCGGTCAGCTTGGTGGTGTGCAGCGGTGCCTCCGCCTCGCGCACACGCTCCACCACGGCACGGTAACGATTGGCATACGCCACGTTTTGATAATCGGTGAGAAAGGTGACACGTTTGGCAATGAGCGCATCCACACCTTCAGGCTTGTGGAACTGCACCACTTGTTCGGACGCGAGCAGGGCCTGCACGGCATCCCAATGAACGGCGCAATGACGGCCCCATTCAAACGCGGCTTTGTTTTGTGCCACGGCCATGTCGTTGAGCTCCATGGCACGCATCAGAGCTTCTAAGCCCAGAGGCACCCAGCCGTTTTGCCATGCAAAGCCCAAGACCATGGGATTCACAAAAATGCTGTCACCCAGCACTTGGGTGGCCACGCGGTCCGCATCAAACACGCGCACGCCGTCGGCACCCACGGTCTCGACAATTTCGGCGAGACATGCCTCGCCCGGGTTTTGCCAGTTGGCGTTACGGACAAAGGCTGCCGTGGGTGCGCTGTGCGCGTTGAGCGCCACATGGGTGCGGCCCGCACGCATGCGTTGCAGCGTTTCTTTGCCTGCCACCACGATGGGGTCGCAGCCAATGACCAAGTCCGC
>CANCCJ010000252.1 GCA_947374535.1 Comamonadaceae bacterium
TTGAAGGCGCTGCCACTTGGGGGCGCAGCAACGGTGTGATGGGTGGGGTGGCCAAGCAGTTCAGCAATGCTGAGCTCAAAGAGCTGGCCAACTACATGGCCGCACAGCAAGGCGATTTGAAAACCGTACCGCAAAGCAAGTTCCGTTAACAGCGATCTTTTTCAGAAAAACCCGCTTACACAAGCGGGTTTTTTTCATCTTTCTTTTTATCTAATCCGTACGATGCGTACAGATAATTCACAAGTGCGCCCTTACCCAGGTTCGTGTATTTGGGTACGGTGAAGAGCATAGCGAAATTGGAACCCCTGCATGCTCAGTGCACAACGTTGTGCGCCAGATCCCTTAGTGCCGACCAAGACCGTTGTTTAGGATCTTGATTGAAGGTAGTGCTTTGTGCGCGCGCACGGTTTGGATCATGGCGTGTGGACCAAGGTGGCTTTGCACAGCTGGCGATACGTTTGTAAAACGTTTTCCGACAAAGCCAGCACGGTTTCAAAAGGTGTGTTCATGAGCAAGGCTGCGCCCTCGCTGGCGTGGTCTGCGCTGTAGATGTGAAATTTGCCTTGAGTCACCGCATCGACCACTTGATGGCTGAGCATGAGGTTGTGGCAGTTTCGACGAGGAATTAACACGCCTTGTGTGCCATTCAAGCCTTGGTTTTGGCAGGTGCGAAAGAAGCCTTCAATTTTTTCATTCACCCCGCCTACGGGCAAAATTTCTCCGTTTTGGTTGACTGCACCCGTGACGGCAATATTTTGTTGGAGTGGCAAACCTGAGAGCGATGACAGGAGCGCATACAACTCTGCGCAGGAGGCCGAGTCGCCCTCAACGCCACTGTACTCTTGCTCAAAAACCACGGACGCATTGAAGGCCAAGGGTGCAATGTGTGAAAACAAGGCCGACAAATAACTGTGCAGGATGAGCACCCCTTTGTCGTGGATAGGCCCAGACAATTTAACTTCTCGCTCAATGTTGACCAAGCCTTGGTTGCCTGCATAGGTGCGTGCGGTGACGCGCACGGGAAAGCCAAAGGCGTGGTCTCCCAGTTCGATCACGGTGAGGCCATTGAGTTGGCCGACCTTTTCGCCTTGCAAAGAAATGAGCCGTTCGCCATCGGTGATGGACTCTTGTAAGCGTTGTTCGATATACCCGTTTCTGAATTCTCGTGCAGCGATGGCTGCATCGACATGGGCGGCTTGCACCTTGCCTGCGCTAAGTTGGCGTGCGTGACTGGCGCTTTCAATGATGAGCGATTCGGTGTGTGAGAACAAGGCGCTTTGGCGGGTTTGATCATCCACCTCACGGTGTGTGCACTCAATCAATCGGGCCACAGCATCGGCACTGAAGTGTGGCAAGCCTAGGCGCTGGCAGCTATGCGCAACAAAAACGGCAGAGGCCCGGTGTGTGTCTGCACTGGCTGCGAAGCTCTCAGCAAACTCTACTTTACACATGAAGCGTCGGAAAAATTCGGGCGCACCTTCTTGGAGCACGTAATACTCTTCCACCGTACCAATCAGCACAATCTTCACGTCGATCTCTACGGTTTCAGGTTCGAGTGCCACCGCGGCGATAGGCGAGAGGTGCAAGCCAGATTCTTCAATCTGCAAACGCCCGCTGCGCAAAAAGCGCGAGAGTTTTTCCCATACCAAGGGATCGGTGAGCAGGTCGCACACATGCAGCATCAAAAAGCCGCCATGTGCTTTGAGCAAACTGCCGGCACGGATGCGTGAGAAATCGGTCATCAACACATCGTCTTCGGTTTGGTATTCCACGCTGCCAAACAAGGTGCGAAACACGGGGTTATCTTCCACCACCACGGGGGCGCCTAGGGCGTCATGGTTGTCCACTGCGACGTTGATGCGGTAGCGCATCAACAAGGTGTTAAGGGCTTCGAGGCGTGTGTCTTCTTCATCTTCAGCATCGTCGTGGGGTTCGAACAACTCAATGTGAGTGAGCACATCGGCCATGACTTTGGAAAAGTAGTGGACGAGCTTTGGGTTGTCTTGTGTGGGTTTGGCCAAGGCTTGTTGAATATGCAACAACTCTTGTTCGAGTAACGGCTTGATAGTTTGGCGACGCAGGGAGGCGAGGCCTTCGTTTTTGACGCGGTCGATGGGCCGTGTTTTGTCTAGAAAGTTAGCAATCTCAGCGCGCAGTTCATTCTCAGCTTGGTCGATGGCTGTGCGGCGTTCTTTAGGAAGTGCCAAGGCTTCGGCTTCGGTGAGGGGCATGCCTTTGTCATCGCGCAGGGTGAACACCAAATGGCCGCCTTCTCTGAAAAGTGAGAAGCTGCGGGCTTCTGCAAAGGCATCCAGCACGGCATAGGCGCGGTCTTCTTCTTGTTTGTAGGTTTTCTCGATGTGTTCGCTCTCGACTTTGAAGTCTTGGGCGGTCAAGCGTTTTGGAATCTCGGCCAACAGTGTTTTGGTGAGCTGCGCCATGTGCAAGCGCAACTTGCGACCTTCGCCTGCAGAGATGTGAACAGCATGTGGGTGCTCGGGTGTGTCGAAGTTGTGCAAGTAGCACAGGTCGGGTGGCACTGGGCGCGTGGTGGCCACGCTGCGCATCATTTGCTGAAGCAGCGTAGAGCGACCGCTGCCGATTTCACCCAACACAAACAAGTTGTAGTTGGCTTGTGTCATTTCCAACCCAAAGCGTGCCGCTGTTTCGGCGCGTTCTTGGCCAATCCAGGGCAAAGCTTGCGTCACCAATTCGGAGGTGTCGGCAAAGCCCAGTTCCTGGGGATTCAGGGTAAGCCGCAAGTCTGCGGCTGAGACCGCTTGGGCGCCGTGTGGTCGAGTCCTGGTGTGCATATGTTTTTCCATTTGCTATGGCGGTGTCGCAATAGTTGTAGCACAGGCGATATCGCTATGGTTTGAGGCTGCTCAACACTTCTTCCGTGTGCTCGCCCAAACGCGGGGCAGGACGCCATACGCCAGTAGGTGTGTCACTCATGCGCACAGGAGGACGCAGCTGACGCAACAGGCCTTCAAACGGGTGTGGCACATCCAGCCAGCCTTGCGTGGCCGCAAGATGTGGGTCGGTCAACAAGTCGTTGAGCTTCATCATGGGCATGACAGGGATGTCGTGCGCGGTGAAGTCTTTCATCCACTCGACATTGGTGCGCGTGCGCATGTGCTCGCCCACAAAAGCGTAGAGCGCATCAATGTGTTTGAGACGCTCAGCATGCGTTGCGAATCGTGGATCGATTTGAAACAAATCAGGTTGATCCACCAACTTTAAGAACGCTTGCCAATGTGCGTCGTTGTACATGAGCGCACAAATGTGTCCATCTTGTGTTTGATACGGTCTGCGATTGGCCGACAGCATGCGCGCGTAGCCCATGGGCGCTATTGGCGGTTGCCATGTCTCGCCACTCAAATGCTCGCCCAGCACAAACTGCAACAGGCATTCAAACATGGGCACTTCCACATGTTGGCCTACACCTGTGCGGTAGCGCGCAATGACGGCAGCCATCACCGCATGCACCATGTTGAGCCCCGTCACACGGTCGGCAAAGGTGGT
>CANCCJ010000253.1 GCA_947374535.1 Comamonadaceae bacterium
GTCATTGTGGTGACCGACCGCACCGTGCTGGACGCGCAGTTGCAAGACACGATCTACCAGTTTGAACACACCGATGGCGTGGTGGGGCGCATCAACAACAAGGAAGGCGATGGCTCCAAGTCCGAGAAGCTGGCCGGAGCCTTGGAGTCTGCTCAACCCATCATCATCGTCACCATCCAGACCTTTCCCCATGTGTTGAAAGCGATTGAAAACAGTGTGAGCCTGAAAGAGCGCTGCTACGCCATCATTGCCGACGAGGCGCATTCGTCGCAAAGCGGCTCGACGGCGCGGCAGCTCAAAGAGGTGCTGATGAAGGAAGCAGGGGACGACTCCGAGGAGCTGGACAGCGACGACATCATCGCCGCCACGGTGGATGCGCGCCGCGTATCGGGCAACCTGAGCTACTTTGCCTTTACCGCCACGCCCAAGCCCAAGACGCTGGAAATGTTTGGCCGCGTGCCGCGCCCGGACGAAGTGGCGTCAAGCACCAACAAGCCAGCGGCGTTTCATGTGTACAGCATGCGCCAGGCGATTGAGGAGGGCTTCATCCTCGATGTGCTGAAGAACTACACCAACTACAAGGTGGCGTACAAGCTGGCCCTGAAGGTGCAAGATGCCGACACGGAAGTGGAAAGCAAGCGGGCGAAGGTCAAGCTGAACCAATGGGTGCGCCTGCACGACCACAACATTGCCCAGAAGGTGATGGTGATCGTGGAGCACTTCAAGGACAACGTGATGTTCTTGCTGGGTGGGCAGGCCAAGGCCATGGTGGTCACCAGCTCGCGCAAGGAGGCAGTGCGCTACAAGCAGTGCTTTGACAAGTACATCGCGGACAAGGGCTACCAGAAGATTCACGCCATGGTGGCGTTTTCGGGGGAGGTGGAGTTCACCGACAAAGACCCGGCTATGGTGGGCCAGAGCACGTCGGGCCTGATCGGCGAGAAGTTCACTGAAAGCAATATGAACCCGAACCTCAAGGGCCGCGATATGCGCAAGGCTTTTGATTCGGACGACTACCAGGTGATGATCGTCGCCAACAAGTTCCAAACCGGCTTTGACCAGCCCAAGCTGTGCGCCATGTATGTGGACAAGAAGCTGGCCGGTGTGGAGTGCGTGCAAACGTTGTCGCGCCTGAACCGCACCTACCCGAACAAGGCCGAGACGGGTACCTTCGTGCTGGACTTCTTCAACGAGCCAGATGAGATTCTGGAGGCGTTTCAGCCGTATTTCCAGACGGCTGAGCTGCTGGATGTGTCCGACCCAAACCTGATCTTTGCGCTGCAGGACAAACTGCGTGCCGGTGGCATTTTTACTTGGCAGGAAGTGGAGCAGTTCTGCGCCGCGTTTTATGTGAAGAACAAGAGCAATGCGGCAATTGCCAACATCTGCAAGCCGGCGGTGCAACGCTGGCAGCTGCGCTACAAATCGGCGGTGGAGGCTTTCAAGATTGCCAAGGAGATGTTTGAGCGCACGCAGAAGACAGGCGATGCGGTACTGATTGCGAACGCTGAGAAAAGCCTGAAGGAATGCCAGAAAGAAAAAGACGCGCTGGAAATCTTCAAGAAAGACCTGGGCACCTTTGTGCGCTTTTACGAGTTCATGTCGCAGATCGTGGATTACGACGACACCGACCTGGAAAAGCTCAGCCTATACGCCCGCAACCTGCGGCCCATGTTGCGCGAAACCTTGCTCGATGATGACGACATCGACCTGGGGAACGTGGTGCTCAGCCACTACCGAGTGGCCAAGATGCGCCAGCAGGATTTGCTGCTCAAAGAAAATACTGGTGAGTACAAGCTGGAGCCGGGCGAAGGCCTGGGAACGGCCAAGCCAAAGGACAAACAAGAAGAGTTTTTGTCGCAGATCATCAACCGCCTGAACGAGGTGTTCGTCACTGACCAGCTCACCGACAAGGACATGGTGAACTACGCTTACACGATCTGCGACAAGGTGGGCGAGAACATCAAGGTGATGAAGCAGATCGAAAACAACTCGGCCGAGCAGGCCCTGCTGGGTGACTTCTCGAAGGCCATTGACGACGCCATCCTCGACAGCAGCGAAGCCCACCAGAACCAGATGATGCAGCTACTGGCAGACCCAAGCAAAGCCGCCAACTTTGCGCGGATTGTGTTTGATCTGCTGGTGCAGGGGCAAGCTAGGAACCAGCAAAACGGAAATTCAGATATTCACATGACTGGGAAACTATGAAAAATCATGATCCGCGGGAGCAAGTTCGAGGTCTCCACCAAATCCTAACCTCTGACAAGAAACGCGTAGGATTTTTGTTTGGCGCAGGTACATCATTCGCAACAGGACTAAATGAGATTTTTGTCCCCGCCATCGAAAAAATGACGAGTGAGATCGTCCAACAGGTTGCCACACACTCCCCAGCTCATGCTCTTGCGATTGGGGACATCGAGGCTGAGTTAAATGTTGCAGGAATTGCCTTCAACATTGAATCTCTTCTATCAAGCATTGAATCAAAACGCGCTGTCATTGGCTCGGGCACCCTCAACGGCCTCGACTCCAAAGGTTTTTCGGCATTGGCCAAGTTTGTAAAAGAACAAGTAGTCAAACTCGTCTCAATTCATGACCAACTCGACAACGTAGCAGACCGTAAAAAACTCTCGCACTCCCAGTTTTCCAACTGGATTCAGAAAGCTCGGCGCAGGTTTCCTGCTGAAATTTTTACGACTAACTACGACTACCTCTTTGAAATCGCATTGGAGGGTTCGGGTATACCTTACTTCGACGGGTTTTCAGGCGGTTTTGAGCCATTCTTTTGCCCAGAAGCTGTAGAAGACGTTGATGCTTACGCACATCTTGTGAAGCTCTGGAAAATGCACGGATCATTGGGATGGTCATTTCGCAAAGGTGATCAAGCGGTCATTCGTCAGCATAGTCAAGACACCGATGCTGCCAACACTCTGATTTACCCCTCTCACCTCAAGTACAACTCGTCGAAAAAACAGCCCTACGTTGGCCTGATTGATCGACTTTGCACGTTCCTTCAGCAAGACGATGCCGTCCTGATTACGTGCGGCTACTCTTTTGGTGACAGCCACATTAACGAACGGATAGTTACCTCGCTAAGACGTGGCGCGAATTCACATGTTGTCGCCCTTTACTTTGATGAAGTCGGCAATTGTTCTTACGGTCTTTCAAATGAAACCAACGTCGTAAGAGTCATGGCCACACAGGAAACGGGAGGGAAAATGTCCGTCTATGGTCGGCGTCACGCAGTAATAGGCGGGCAATTCGGTCGCTGGCGATTGCGCGATGAACCCAAGAAAACTGAATCAACGCGAATAGATCTCTATTTTGACGAAGACGCGGCAGCACCGTCGACGGCGGGAGGGGAGCAGCAAGGCAACGAAACCTGGGAAGGAACAGGGACGTTTTTTTTGCCTGATTTCCGCAAGCTAGCTGGGTTCCTGAACGACTTGTCTTCATCCAATGGTTCGCCAACGGCGCTGTAGATCCATGAAACACAACCCGACTCATATTGGACAGGTAGAA
>CANCCJ010000254.1 GCA_947374535.1 Comamonadaceae bacterium
CTGCGCGAAACCCTGTTTGAAAAGTGCATCCAGCGCCAACCCAACACGGCCCGCATGCTCACCACGCAATACCGCATGCACGCGCACATCATGGGCTTCAGCTCAGATAAGTTTTATGGCGGCCAACTGGTGCCGCACGCCAGCGTGCGCCACGCGGGCCTGGAGGCTTATGACCTGCGCTTTGCACCCGATCTGCCAGTGGAATTCATCGACACGGCGGGCTGCGGTTATCAAGAAGTGGCCATTCCCGAAAGCCGTTCAACCGCCAACCCCGAAGAAGCCCATTTGCTGCTCGAGCGCCTGGCGCAGCTGCTGGCGCCCTACGACGCAGCCGAACACGACGAACACCAACACACCCCGCTTAGCATCGGCGTCATTGCACCGTACCGCGCCCAAATCAACTATTTGAAAGACGCCATCGAAGACAGCGAAGTGCTGAACGGTTTGCTGCTGCAACGCAGGCTCAGCGTGGGCACTGTCGATTCGTTTCAGGGCCAAGAGCGCGACATCATTGCCATCACCTTGACGCGCAGCAACCCCCAAGGCGAGATCGGCTTTTTGTCTGACATCCGCCGCATGAACGTGGGTATGACCCGCGCACGGCGCAAGTTGCTGCTGGTGGGCGATTCTTCCACGCTTTGCAGGCATCCGTTTTTTGTGGAGATGTTGGCTTATGTGAAGGGAGTGGGGGGGTACCGAACCGCTGGCCAACCCTGCCGTTCGCCAAGCCTATGACGCACAAGCGCCCGAGTTTGAGCTGGCTCGTGAGCTGATAGCAGCCCGCACGCAAGCGGGCCTGACGCAAGGCGATATAGCCGCACTCATGGGCACAACCTAAAGCGTGGTGGCACGCATCGAAAGTGGCAGGGGCACGCCATCTATGCGAACTGTCCAACGTTTTTCCAGTGCCGTGGTGCGCATGGAGCCTTTGACGGCTGTATAAAGTTGTCGCTGGTCGGAGACTTTTCCACGCTTTGTAGCCATCCGTTTTTTGTGAAGTTGTTGGCGTATGTCAAACGCATGGGGCGACCGGACAGCGCATGACATGGCCAAACAGACTTGAATCCGTGATGACCTCTTCGCTGTGAAGAGGCCACGCGACTCCGTCTTGAACGGCTTGGGTTGTTTTCCCCGATACGGTGACGGGTACCTCGTCTTCCGATTGAGGGATGGATTAAGTTTTACTTTTACTGGCTGCTCTTGATTGGCCTTTGTATCAAGGCTTCACCATGAAATAGATCCAGCTATACATCAGGCCGAGACTGATTACGACGTGCGAGAACTGGATGGAATTGAGAGCCCAGATATTCACCTTCACCAATGCGAGAGAAAATCGGGCTCTCCAATAGCCTTTATTGGAGAAGTCCAACTTTGACGCTTTTGCCTCGTAGTGCTGGTAGTGAGATATCAGATAGTCGAGATGCATATGGTTTTCGTGCTTGTCTAGGATATCGTAGTAGCACTTGGCGCATTCCTGATACTCATGTGCGCTGGTATTACCTCGGTTGATCAGAAAGACCAGTTTGCGAGCAAGACGCCCTAGCTCAAGCCCGCAGCCATGCATTTTTACGGCTCTTGCCGAATAGTTGGCCATACCGAGTAAGAGTGAATAAGCGAGTACCAAGACGGCAAACAGCACCGAGGCGAACCCTACGTAAGCTTCTCCAAAATTTGATCGAAGTTTTAATGTTGGAATTAGAGTGATGATGATCTGTCCTATCGACAAAAGCGCAAGCGTCCATTGCGCAGCCCAACCTTGCAGTTCCATCCGTCGCGCAGCGGTGTAGCGGGCACCGCACGTTATCTCTGTTCGACGAAGTAGTTCTTCAGTGCTTTTTTGACTCATGATTGATAACCTAATTTATTTGTGTGGTGATGGTTTTCTTGTTTGCTTCGCTGATGGCGCAGGCAGCAAGCTGGTGATGCGTTGGTACAGCTCGAAGAGAAAGGCTACGCGTTCGGCGTCGGAGGCGTAGGACTTTTTGCTGCCGCTGGGTTGGTAGGCTGCGTCTACGGCGGCGTCTAGTTTTTGGTGGGCTTTGAGCAGGACGGGCGGCATGGTGAGCGGGTCGTATAGGTCGGCCAAGGACGCGCCTGTAAATTGGGCGCGTGCGTCGAGCACGCATTGTGCGGCTTGTTCGATGGCGCTGCGGTGTTTGTCGCTGAGTGCCTCGGCTGCGAAGCCGGGCCAAGGGTAGTTGTTGTAGACGATGGTGTTGGAGTAACGGAAATCGCTTTTCAGTCGCCCGCATGTGAAGCGCATGAAAGCGTTGTGCATTGCGCTGGTCATTACGCCGAAGTGAAACAGTGATGCAGACGGAATAATCAAGGTCGCATCGCTGGCTATGGTGGAATGGTCAATAAATCCGATTGGTATATAGGATCTTTTCTCGGATGACACGCGGGGTATCAATAGATAGCTGCCAAATTCAGGCTGCCGAATCTCTCCAAACAATGTCGGGGTGTCAGCCAGGTCTTGGGTTGCTTTTCTTGTGCTGGCTGCACGCAATGTTTTTATTTTTTGTACGCGCTCCATCACTGGTGGCATCTTGCGCAACATTGCAGGTGGGCAATCTTTGATCCAGATACACCATCGCGGAATTTTGTTGATGAATTCATCAGCGCCAAGGAAAGGTCGTATCCAAGGCGCAGCATCGGGGCACTCGCTGAGCAGCTGTTCTTTTTCTGGATCTGTGAGGAAAAAGTTGCCTCCGTCGTTGGCCATGGAGCCAAAGACGATTGGGGCAACATTGCAAATGGGCGAGCGACGAGAGGGCAGCACCACATCCGGCGCATCAACCAAGTAGGGGTTGATGTTTTTCGCAGTCACCGCCATAGGCTCACCATTGACCATTTCATATTCGTAAATGGTCTTTAATGATGAATCGGCGTGAGAGAAGCCCACGATGACGCAATGCACAGCGGCATTGCCGGACGCTTCGTTGCTCCATTTGAATGTGCGGTGCGCAAAATTGATCTTTATCCCTTGTGCGATCAGCCAGCCCCAGAGCACGCCAACTTGCTCTCCTTGCACGATGCTGTTGGTGGATACAAAACCCACGCTGAGCGTTGGGTTCGCCTTGGCATAGTTGGCCGCCTTGATGTACCAAGCTGCAACGAAATCCAACACGCCACCGCCGTCGAGCGCTTGATAAATTGGTGCAACGTCGGCTTTTTGGTCTGGTGTTTGATATTGCTTGCCAAGGAACGGCGGATTACCCAACACATAGCTGCACCGCTGCGCAGGCAGCACATCGTTCCAGTCCACGCGCAGGGCGTTGCCGTGTTGGATGTGCGGTGTGCTTTTGAGTGGGATGCGTGCAAAGTACAAACCAAACTCCACGCTCACGCGCAGGTTCATTTGGTGGTCCACCAGCCACAGGGCCACTTGGGCAATCTGTGCCGGAAACTCTTCAATCTCGATGCCAAAGAACTGGTCCACGTTGACGCCGATCAGGCCATGCACGTCCACCGCCAGCTGGCCTTTGTGGGTGCTCAGTTCGTGGTCGGCTCGCAGC
>CANCCJ010000255.1 GCA_947374535.1 Comamonadaceae bacterium
AGGGGTAGAAGTCATGGTTTTTTCCTCAACAATCAATTCATCACAAACCCGCCATTGACGGGCAACACTTGTCCTGTCACGTAGCCACTGCCACGCGACAACAAAAACAACACGGTGGCGGTCACATCGTCAGGCACTTGCGCGCGTGAAATGGCACGTCCTTGTTGGTAATACTGGTGGCGCGCTTCTGGCACATAGGCCGTGGCTTCCACCAAGGTCAATCCGGGGGCAATGGCATTGACGGTGATGCCTTGGGGACCGAGTTCGCGCGCCATGGAACGGGTCATCGACATCACGGCCCCTTTGCTGGCCACATAGGCCATCAGGCGAGGGGCGCCCCACAGGGCGGTGTCAGAGGCCACATTCACAATGCGACCGCTGCCAGAAGCCGCCAAATGCTTTTGAGCGGCGACCGAGGCGAGCCAAGGACCGCGCACATTCACGGCCATCACTTGGTCCCAGGTGTCCACACTGATCTCGTGCATGTCCTTGCCACCAGAATTGGTGATGGCCGCGTTATTCACCAGCCCATCTAAGCCGCCCCAGTGGTGTGCGGCCGCATCCACACCGGTTTGCACGGCTTGGGGGTCACACATGTCCATTGGCAGGTAATGCACGCAAGGGCCGAGTTCTGCAGCCAACGCTTGGCCACGTTCATGCAGCACATCGCTGATCACCACACGCGCACCTGACTGAACCAAGGCGCGTGCAAAGGCTTCGCCTAACCCGCGCGCACCGCCTGTGACCAACACGCGACGGTCATGCAGGTTGATTTCTGATGCACTCATCTCATGCCACCCGTCGTTCTGCGCTAGGCAAGTAGTGCAGCACGCGACGTTCAGCCAGCACCACCGCGTAGTAAGCAAAGATGCCAATCACGGTGAGCGCCCCAATCACAACAAACACACCCGCCGTGTTGCCTTGGCCTTCAAAGAACACCAACAAAAAGCCCAAGCCCATGTTGCCGCCCACCAGTTCGCCCACGACCACACCAATCACAGCCAAAGTGCTGGCAATGCGCAAGCCTGAAAACAAAGCGGGAAGGGTGGTGGGGTATTCGATCATGCGAAACACTTGTAGGCGCGTCGCCGAGAACGAACGTGCCAAATTGATCATGTCGTGGTCCATCGTGCGCATGGCAGACAACACGTTGATCAGCACAGGGAAAAACACAATCAGGACAGCGACCAGAATTTTGGGGTACATGGTGTAACCCAGCCACATCACAAACAAAGGGGCAAAGGCCACTTTGGGTGCAATTTGCAAGGCCAAGAGGTAGGGTGACAACACCGCTTCGATGCGCGGTGAAATGCCCAGGGCATAGCCAATCAAGGCACCCAGCAGGGAGCCCAGAACAAAGCCAATGACCACTTCGGCTGCGGTGATGCCCGCATGCCAAAGTAGTTTTTCGACCCCCCAAATTCGCACCGCTTCTGCGCACACAGCGGTGAAGTTCGGTAGCACAAAGTCGGGAATTCCCAATAAGGCGGGGCCCCACTCCCAGGCTGCGAGAAACAGGACCAGAACCGCTAGGCTCCATCCTGTCGTGACGATGCGATCTTGGTTCATGGTCTGATTACTTGCCCATTACAAATTTGTTGGTGTACAGGTCTTTGACGGGGACTTCTTTGGGCACCACACCGTTGGTGACATAAAACTTTTGCAGTTCAGCCAAACGGACTTCATCCATTTGCCCTGGCACTTTTTGTGCGGCGTAGACATATTGGTTGTACATCTCAAAGGCTTTCAAGATAGAGGCTTCTTTGCCCTTGTGTGCTGGCACATGCTCGACATAGACCTTGGTGGCTGCTTTGGGGTCTGCCATGATGTCTTTCATGCCTTTGAGCGTGGCACGCACCAGCTTTTGAATCAACTGAGGATTTTTTTCAATCGTGTCGTCTGAGGCCAAAATCGCTTGCGCCATGCTCTTGAAGTACACATCGGCAGGCAAGATGTCCACTTGTGCGCCGGCATCCATCGAGCTCACGGTCCAGTCAGGCACACCGGCCATGCCTACCGCTTTTTTGGATGCAAATTGCTGCCACACGCCAGCAGGGCCTGCGGCTTGGATGTTGACATCGTCTTTGGTCAAGCCCACTTTGCTCAGCATACCCAGTAAGGCGTAGTAAGTGGTGTCTGTGTAGGCCAGCACGGTGACGGTTTTGCCTTTGAGTTCCCGCGGACTCTCGATGTGTTCGTCTTTGTGTGTCACCAGTTGCGTCAAAGACCCAGCGCCCAAGACGGCGACAGCTTTCACTGGAATGCCTTGTGCTCGCGCGATGATGGGCGTGTCGCCAATCGCACCACCAATGACGGCGTTGCCTGCGCCTACTTGTTTGGCCACATCGACGCCCCCTCGAGCGGTCACAAACTTCACATCCAAGCCTTCTGCTTTGTAATAGCCTTTCGCTTGCGCAATCATCCATGGGCCAAATGCAGGCAGGGTGCCCGGTGCTGGCAGTAGGTAGGTGATCTCTTGCAAGTTTTGCGCTTTGGCCATCATGGGCAATGTGACTGAGGCACAAACGAGCGTAGCGACCGCCAAGCGACGGCTGATGTGTGAGAGAGTGGAACGACGCATGGTGAATCCCCTAGGGTTGGTTGAACAAACGAAAACGATGGCGAGTTTTAAATTCAATGGACTTCTGTGTTGGCATCTAGCTTGAGCAAATCCATCAGCATGGCCACATAACCCCCCACCTCTGCATGCTTGCGGCGTTGCATGGGGTTGTCGCGGTCAGGAATGTCTACAGTGATTTGTTTGACGATGGTGCCTGGGCGCTCGCTCATGACCAAAATACGGTCAGACAACGCTACGGCTTCGGCCAAATCGTGGGTGATGAAAAGCACGGTTTTGCCTTGCTCTGAGACGGTGCGTGCCAAGTCTTGTTGCAAGATCATTTTGGTTTGTGCATCCAGCGCAGAAAAGGGCTCGTCCATCAACAGCACGAGCGGGTCTACCGCAAGGGTGCGTGCCATGGCGGCGCGTTGACGCATGCCGCCTGAGAGTTGATGTGGGTAGTGTTCACCAAAGCCTGTGAGATGGCACTGCGCCAATAGGCGAGCCGAAATTTCATGGCGTTGTGCTGGTGGCGTGCCACGCAGCTCCAAACCAAATTCGATGTTTTGCGCGACCGTGCGCCAAGGCATCAACAAATCTTTTTGAAGCATGAAGGCCACATGTTTGTTCGGCCCATTGACCACTTCATTGGCAACTTTCACGATGCCGGCGCTGGGTTTGGCCAAACCCGATCCCATGTTGAGTAACGTGCTTTTACCGCAGCCTGATGGACCAATGATGGAGACGACCTCGCCTGTCGCAATGGAAAACGTCACATTGGTGGCGGCCAGTACTTCTGAGGGCGAGCCGGGCTTGCCAAATCGCTTGTCAACACCAACAAATTCAATTGCTGTCTGGGGGGCTGCCATCACGTTCATACAGTTTGTCGCCTTCTTCGGATGTTTCTTTAG
>CANCCJ010000256.1 GCA_947374535.1 Comamonadaceae bacterium
AAAAGCTCGCTAGGGACGCCTCAGCGGGCTTTTTTTTCGAACAACTTTTCTCCTAAGGAACACACCATGAGCCTCAAAGCACAAATCACCGAAGACATGAAAACCGCCATGCGCGCCAAAGACAGCGTGCGCTTGGGCACCATCCGCTTGCTGCAAGCCGCGATGAAGCAAAAAGAAGTCGACGAACGCGTGGAGCTGGACGACGCCATGGTGATTGCCATCGTGGACAAGCTGATCAAGCAGCGCAAAGACTCCGTGGCCGCTTACCTCACTGCCCAACGCCAAGATTTGGCTGACATCGAAAGCGCCGAGATGAAAGTGCTGGAGGTGTATTTGCCTCAGCGTTTGAGCGCTGAAGAAATCACCGCCGCTGTGAAGGCCATCGTGGCTGAAGTGGGTGCTGCTGGTCCTGGCGATATGGGCAAAGTGATGGGCGCTGTGAAAACTCAGTTGGCTGGCAAGGCTGATATGGGTCTGGTGTCTGCTGCTGTTAAGGCGGCGTTGGCGGGCTAAGGTTTAGCGACCCTAATCTGGTTGCTGTCGTAGATAGGGCATAACTCCCCTTCTTTGACTGTTGACGGGGCTAGGCCCCACAACCCTAGACTCCTCTTCGCTGCGCTCAGAATGTCGCTACGGATTGCGGGGCCTAGCCCCGTCAACAACGTTTGTGTTTGCGACCCTCTTTCAGCCAGCAATGCACGGTCAAAGTAACGGCTTTAAGCGCAGCGATAAAGCCCTCTGTAGAGCGCCCAAAGCGAATGCGGTGTGGCTTGACTGCCCGTAGCGACATTCTGAGCGCAGCGAAGAGGAGCCTAGGGCAGTCAAGCCACACCGCATTCGCGCCGCCCGAAAACTACAAAACCAAAAACGCAACGAACCGCAAAAGCAGCAAATTAGCTACCAGCCACCTTCATGCGGTTGATGAGCACAGAACCAATCGTCTTGGCCCCCATCGTGTAAGCATCCGCACCGATGGCTTCAATGCCTTGGAACATGTCTTTCATATTGCCAGCGATGGTGATCTCTTGCACGGGATACGCAATGCGCCCGTTCTCGACCCAAAAGCCACTGGCGCCACGCGAATAGTCGCCCGTCACATAGTTCACACCTTGGCCCATCAACTCAATCACGAACAAACCCGTCCCTAGCTTTTGCAGCATAGCGTCTAAGTCATCGGTGCTTTGTGTGAGGCGCGAGGACATCACCAAGTTGTGCGAACCGCCAGAGTTACCCGTGGTCGGCATGCCCAGTTTGCGGGCGGTGTAACTGCTCAGGAAATAGCCTTCTACACGTCCTGCATCCACCACGCGGCGTGCGCGGGTGGTCACCCCTTCGTCGTCAAACGGTGAACTGCCTTTGCCGCGCATGACAAACGGGTCTTCAGAAATGTCGATGTGTTTAGGGAACACTTTCTTGCCCAAGGAGTCGAGCAAAAACGTGCTCTTGCGGTACAACGCGCCGCCGCTCACGGACTGCACAAATCCGCCCAACAAGCCTGCAGCCACAGGCGCTTCAAACAACACCGGACATTCCACCGTGGCAATCTTGCGCGACTTCAAACGGCTCAGGGCACGTTCAGCAGCGTAGCGACCCACAGCCTCGGGCGAGGCCAGTTCATCGGCGCTGCGCATGGAGCTGTACCACGCGTCGCGCTGCATACCGTCGCCCTTGCCGGCGATGGGTGCCACAGAAATGGTGTGGCGCGAACTGGCGTAGCCACCCCGAAAACCGTGGGTGTGCGCGCTGAAAAAATGGCTTTGCTGCGCCGACACCGCCGCACCTTCACTGTTGGTAATGCGCTTGTCGGTTTGCATGGCCGCAGCTTCGCAACGCAGTGCAAGGGTTGCGGCGTCTGCGCTAGTGATATTCCAAGGGTGGAACAAATCCAAATCGGGGTGGTACTTGGCGATGTCTTTTTCGTCAGGCAAACCAGCCACGGGGTCTTCCGCGGTGAAGCGGGCAATGTCGTAGGCCGCTTGCACGGTGCGCTCAATTGCTGCTTGCGAGAAGTCGGACGTGCTGGCATTGCCGCGGCGGTGGCCCAAGTACACCGTCACACCCAGCGATTTATCGCGGTTGCGCTCCACGTTCTCTAGCTCGCCTTTGCGCACCGAAACGCTCAAACCGCAGCCCTCAGACGCATCAGCCCCCGCATCAGTGGCCCCTAGCTTTTTGGCGTGCTTCAGGGCTGCATCGACCAACGAGGCGAAGTGTTCGCGGCTGTAGCTGAAACCTTGGGCAGGCGTGTGGGAAGAGGCTTGGTTTTTGGAGGCTTGGGTCATATCGGCGGCTATGATACTTGTCAGCGCGTTTACCCTTTGTGTTGAAGGGCAAACCGACCTATTTAAAGCCCCCAATTTATGTCACGTAAACCCAAAAAAGGTTACTTTGTCCGAGGCCAATTCGTGGCCGAAGGCAGCGAACTCGACCTCGAACTCAAAGCCGAACTCAAAGGCACCGAGGGTCTGAGCCGCACCGACCGCAAAAAAGACAGCGACGACCGCCAAGACCTCGGCGTCGAGCTGCTGACCCTGCGCACCGAGTTGATGGACCGCCTGAGCACCCAAGGTCACATCACCGACCAACTGCGCGAAGCACTGGCCGAAGCGCGCCGCATCACCAACTTTGAAGGCAAACGCCGTCAAATGCAGTACGTTGGCAAACTCATGCGCAAGCTCAGCGAGGAATCGGTGGAAGCCGTCAAAGACGCGCTCAACGAGCAACGCATGGGCAGCACCAAAGACACCTTGGCCCTGCACTTGGCTGAGAGCTGGCGTGACCGCCTGTTGGCCGAAGACCCAGCGCTGCAAGCGTGGATGAACGAATACCCCATCACAGACAGCCAACAGCTGCGAGCCTTGGTGCGCCAAGCCCGCAAAGACGACGCCACCACCAAGGCCGACATTGCCAAAGGTTTGCTGCCGCGCCAAAGTCGTGCGTACCGCGAGATTTTTCAGCTCATCAAAGAGCAACTCAACCTCGCGGAAGACGCACAGCACACCCCCGAAGAAGACGAAGATTCTTACAAGCCGTGATTCAAGCCATGACCGACACCACCTTGCCCACCCCCGATGCCCGTTGCGACACCATCAAGGTCGGCATCGTGTCTATCAGCGACCGTGCGTCGAGCGGCACCTACGAAGACAAAGGTCTGCCCGCCCTGCGCGATTGGCTGGGCCAAGCGTTGTACAACCCGATTGATTACGTTGAGCGCCTCATCCCTGACGAGCAAACCACCATCAGCCAAACCCTGATTGCGTTGGTCGATGCAGGTTGCCACTTGGTGCTCACCACGGGCGGCACGGGTCCAGCCAAACGTGATGTGACACCCGAAGCCACCTTGGCCGTGGCCCACAAAGAAATGCCCGGCTTTGGCGAACAAATGCGCCAAGTGAGTTTGAAGTTTGTGCCCACCGCCATCCTGTCGCGCCAAGTGGCGGTGATTCGGGATGAATGCCTCATC
>CANCCJ010000257.1 GCA_947374535.1 Comamonadaceae bacterium
ACCATGGGCACCAAGGCGATGGTGGTGGTAAAGGTCAAACTACCTGCGGTTTGCCCTAATCGGTCCTCGCGGAAACGTTGGCGCAAAGTACGCGCTGTGTTGCGCCAAGGGAATCGGGCGAGTCGTTCAAAAAAATCTTGGAGTTGCGGGACAATCATGGGCTGAATCATCCCACTTTCTATGCACAACGCCACCCTCGCTCCTCAAGAAAATTCGCCCCGTCATGTGACGCTCACCCGCATGCTAGCCGTGAGCAGCTTGATGGGCCTCATCGTGCTTGGCTTGGCTTGGGAGCTGTGGCTTGCCCCTCTGCGCCCGGGCGGCACGTTGTTGGCCCTCAAGGTGTTGCCCCTGTGCTTTCCGCTCACAGGTTTGCTGAAAAACCGGATGTACACCTACCGCTGGCTCAGTTTGTTGATTTGGCTGTATTTCACAGAAGGGGTGGTTCGCGCTTGGGGCGACACCGCACCGAGCAACTACTTTGCATTGGCTGAAGTGGTTTTGTGTGTGGTGCTCTTCGTCGCCTGCGCCTTGCATGTGCGACTGCGCTTGAAACATGCCAAAGAAAATCCACCCCACGATCCACCTACCGCTTAAAGACCACCATGCTCCAACCCGCATCGCTTGATTTATTAATCGCATTGCGCGAGCTACTGGGCGAAGCCCATGTCTTGACCTCAGGCGATTTGTCCGCGTATGAACAAGACTGGCGAAAACGCACACGCGGTCAGGCTTTGGCCGTCGTGCGTCCTAGCAGCACACAACAAGTGGCGGACGTGGTCAAAGCCTGCGCCCAAGCCAATGTCAGCATCGTGCCGCAAGGCGGCAACACCGGTTTGGTGGTGGGCGGCATCCCCGACAACACAGGGGCACAAGTGCTATTGAGTTTGCAACGCATGAACACGATACGCGCCATCGATGCTGACAACCTTGCCCTCACCGCAGAGGCCGGCTGTGTCTTGCAAAACGTACAACAAGCCGCCGAGCAGTCCGGTTTTCTATTCCCCTTGAGCTTGGGGGCAGAGGGCAGTTGCACCCTCGGTGGCAACTTGGCCACCAACGCGGGCGGCACACAGGTCGTACGTTATGGCAACGCGCGTGAGCTGTGTTTAGGGCTCGAAGTGGTCACAGCGCAGGGTGATGTCATGCACAGCCTCAGCGGCCTGCGCAAAGACAACACTGGCTATGACTTGCGTCACCTCATGATTGGCAGTGAGGGCACCCTAGGCATCATCACCGCCGCCACCATGAAGCTCTACCCCATGCCTGCAGCCCGCCTGACCGCTTGGGCCGCGGTGCCCTCGGTGGCGCATGCCGTCAAGTTATTGGGCTTGGCACACCAACACCTAGGCGCAGGGGTGACCGGTTTTGAAATGATGGGCCAATTCGCCTTGCGCTTGGTCGACAAACACTACCCACAACTGCGCGTGCCTCTATGGCAAGACACCCCCTACTGCGTGCTACTAGAGAACTCAGACTCCGAATCGGAAGCTCACGCTCGCCAACGGTTTGAACACCTGCTGGAACTCGCCTTGGAAGATGGTTGCGTCAGCGATGCTGTCGTGGCAGAAAACTTGAGCCAAGCACGCAACCTTTGGCACATCCGAGAAAGCATCACGCTGGCACAAGCCGAAGAAGGCTTGAATATCAAGCATGACATTTCGGTGCCCATCTCATCCATCCCACGCTTCGTCGAGGAAACAGATGCTTTGTTGACGCGTGAAATTTCAGGCGTGCGTTTGGTGAACTTTGGGCACTTGGGCGACGGCAATTTGCATTACAACGTGCAAGCCCCTGAAGGCTGCGATACCCAAGCGTTTTTACGTGACCACGAAGACCGTGTGAATGCGCTGGTTTATCAATCGGTCAAGCGCTTCAAAGGGTCTATTTCTGCCGAACACGGCGTGGGCAGCATGAAAGTGGACAGCCTGCCGCACTACAAAGACCCTGTGGCTTTGGCGCTGATGCAGCGCATCAAACATGCATTGGACCCACAGGGCTTGCTGAATCCTGGCCGTGTCGTTCGTTGAGGCTTGGTTCTGACGCGTATCTATCGTTATCGTGCGACAGGGACTTCCACTAATTTCACGCGACTGGCGTTATCCGGTAAGGACACACGACCACCTTGAAAGTAAATTTGAATTTTCTGTAAATTCGAACCAGACACTTGCCAGGGTGGAATGCCATGGACGCTGCGATCTTCACCCGCTTTGAGTTGCAAACGCGTCGCTTCCTTGTTGCCATCCACAACACAAACTTCTGTATCAGTGGCGCTCACCAAATAGACATAACGCCCTTCTTTGCGGGCGACGAATGAGGTCAACTCCGACATGGGCTCATTGGAATAAGCGCAAGCACCCGCCGACACCACAACAGGCACCTGAGGTGCAGGTGCAGGTGCGGGTGCGGGTGCGGGTGCGGGTGCGGGCACAGCAGACGGTAAAACGCTTTGAGGCGAAGGCACTGCCTGAACCGAAATTTGGGGGCTGCGCAAAACAAACCAAACGATCGCAATAGTCAGCAACAGCAATGCAGTTAAAAGTTGTTTGTGCGCTTGGAGGCTAGACAAACTAGCGTGTACCCACTCAAAGTTAGATCGACCCATCGCGGGTTGTTCGCTCATGGCCACAATTTGGGCCAGCGCGCTCCGATGCGGCTCGGCGACTTTGTCGACATCGTGTAATGCTTCTGGCATTTCTACAGTTGGGGGCTCCGCCCCTAAAACCATCAGCACACGTTTGTAGGCTTGACGTTTGATGGCGTCAGAGTAAAAAAAGTTCTCGTCACCGTCACGCTCCAGCGCTTGAACTTGCGCCACAGACAGACACGCGATGCGCGCGAGCACGACCAAATCCATGCCCGCAGCTTCGCGCATTTTCCGAAGGTAGTGAGGATCACAGATGTTGTACAAACTACGCTTGTGCTGGAAAGGATCGTTAGATGTCATATTTGACAGGTTTATCACAACTTATCTAAAAATTCAGAATGTACTCTGTCAGTGCATTTCCTGATCGTCAATACACTTGGCGACATATAACTTTAAGCTTAACTAAATTATCAGTCTCAGCATTTAAACTCTAAAGCGTTTTTAAACAACTTAGCTCCTATGCGCCCTATACGCCGCCAGTACGAAGACTTCATGCAACACGTCAACACCCACGGTGTTGCCAAGACCGATCGCACCGGCACGGGCACAAAAAGCGTGTTTGGCTACCAAATGCGTTTTGACCTGAACGAAGGGTTCCCGCTGGTCACCACCAAGAAGGTTCACCTACGCTCTATCATTCAAGAACTCCTCTGGTTTTTGACAGGTTCTAGTGACAACAACTGGCTCAAAGAACGCGGCGTGACCATTTGGGACGAATGGGCCCGTGAAGATGGCGACCTTGGCCCCGTCTACGGCGTGCAGTGGCGCAGCTGGCCCACACC
>CANCCJ010000258.1 GCA_947374535.1 Comamonadaceae bacterium
CATTCGGGGCACCTTGGTGCCTGCCGATACTTTTGACGAAGTGTTCCGTCATTTGAAGGCTTATCGCGCAGGTAAAGGCAAATGATGGGGCGTTGGTTGCGCGGCCTGATGCAGGCCGATGCATGGCTGGCTGCCTTGGCGCTGGCCTTGATGGCCCTGATACCTCTGATTGAGATTTTGTCTCGCCCCCTGATGGGCAAAGGTATTGATAACGCCCCCGTGGTGGTTCAGCATCTAGGCCTGCTGATGGCGATGGCTGGTGCCATTGCGGCAGAACGATTTGGGCACCTCACTAGTTTGGGTGTGATGGTGCCTCGTTTGTACGGGGTGGGGCAGTTTGGTGCTGCAGCCATTTGCGGCATCTTGGCATGGGCTAGCGGTCAACTGGTATGGAGTGAAATGTCCGCCGAACAGGTACTGGCCTATGGCGTGCCAGTGTGGTGGTTCCAAGCATCCATGCCTTTGGGCTTTGCACTTTTAGCATTGAAATTGGGCGCGCGATGTAGCCCGCACTTAGGTGTGAAGTTCATGTGTGCGTTATTTGCCCCGTTGCTGGGTGCGTGTGTCGCATTTCGCTGGGATGGTGAGGCCTTGCCATTGTGGCCTTGGGTGGGCGGTTTGGCGTTGATGTTGTCGTTTGGTGCGCCCATCTTTGCGGTGTTGGGAGGCTTGGCACTTGCATTGTTTTGGCAAGACGGCTTGCCCCTGGCTTCGATTGCTTTGTCGCATTACCAAATCACGGTGAACCCCTCATTACCGGAGTTACCGCTCTTTACCTTAGCAGGATTGATCTTTGCAGGCACAGGTGCGGCACAAAGGTTGGGGGCTGTGTTTGTCGCGTTGTTTGGCGGTGGTAAGACTGGCACCGTGATTGCGGCTACCGTGTTGTGTTCGTGCTTCACCGCATTCACGGGTGGCAGTGGCGTGACCATTTTGGCCCTCGGTGGCTTGTTGTTGCCTTTGCTTCAGGGCGTGGGCTACCCAGACCGAAAGGGCATCAGTTTGGTCACCAGTGCCAGTGCCTTGGGCGTTTTGTTGGCACCGTCCGTGCCCTTGATCATGTACGCGATCATTGCACGCGTACCCATTAACACCATGTTCTTAGCGGGCGTAATTCCTGCCGTGGTCATGGTGGCGTGCTTGCTGATTTTTGGTGGTTATCTGCGTCAAGATGCCATTCGCAGCGAGCCTTCCGTCAAACCTGTTTTTAACCCGCATGCTTTGCGCGATGTCGCATGGCATGCCAAATGGGAATTGTTGGCCCCTGTGGTGGCCATTGGTTCGTTGGGCAGTGGCTTTGCCACCCCTACAGAAAGCGCAGCACTGACCGCTCTCTATGCGGTATTCACGCAAGCATGGGCCCACCGTGAATTGGACGCCAAGAAGTTAGGTGAATCCTTGTCGCAATGCACCCAAATCATTGGTGGTGTGATGTTGATTTTGGGCATGGCTTTGGGCTTGACCAACTATTTGGTGGACGCGGGCATTCCAGATCTGGCCACCGATTGGGTGCAAAGCATCACGCAAAACAAGTGGGTGTTTCTGTTGGCCTTGAACGTGTTTTTGTTTGCCGCAGGTGCGTTGATGGAAATTTACGCTGCCATCGTGGTGTTGGTGCCTTTGCTGTTGCCCTTGGCCATCAGCTACGGCATTGATCCGGTGCACTTTGGCATCATCTTTTTGGCCAACATGGAAATGGGCTTTTTATGTCCCCCGGCTGGTATGAACATTTACTTTGCCTCCGCCGTGTTCAAGCAACCCCTTCGCACGGTCGCCGCCTCGGTGGCCCCTGCGTTGTTAGCTATCTTTGTGGGCACGTTGCTGATTTCTTGGCTACCGTTGCTTGCCACCGGGTTACCCAGTTGGGTAATGTCGTTTACCCGTTGAGCAGTTCAAGCTGGCTGCTGACGCTGCGGTGTGACAAGTGGGCCAAGGTTCTGCGCGAGTGCCCTTCAGGAGAAAGCATCTCGCCGACATGAACGTTGGCTTGAATTCCAGACGATGCCATTACTTGATGGAGCGACTGAACAAAGCCAATGTCACCGACAAAAGCAGCTTTCACACATAGCGCACCCGTTTGTGGGTTGGTGTAACGAATTGCCAAAGGTTGCACTTGAATGTGGTGGTTGACAGCCGCTTCAAACAAGTTGGCATGAAATAGGCTGACGGTATTTCCCTCGCTGCTGGTGCCTTCAGGAAATCCAGCCACGCAATAGCCGTGGTGCAGTGCGCTAGACACATCATCGACCATGCGTCTGGCGGAGCTAGGCGAGCCTCGGTCAACGAACACAACACCGCATGCGGTCGCAATATTTCCCACGATAGGCCAACGTTTCACTTCTGATTTGGCAACAAAGATGCTAGGTTGAATAGTTTGAATGATCAACGCATCTACCCATGACACATGGTTAGCGACCAGCAAAAGTGGTGTTTCCGTGTTTTCACTCGGCGTGTAATGCGTGGCATGTGCCACTTGGATGCCGATGATGGCCAGTGTGCTTTGTGACCAATTCTTAATTTCTTGAAGCTTGTGCGCCTTGCTTAATTTAGGAAATTTGATCCACAAAATCCAAAATGCACGGCCAAAAGCGTGTACGAGTCGTAGGTATTTGATCAGCATGATTGGCTGATAAGCATAGGTCCGGTATATGACAAATTGGTGAAGGTTTGAAACCATTTGTCATGAATATTTCACGCAATCTTCGCCGTTAATTCACATGGGCTGTTAAGAATCTTTGCATTGATTTACCAAGGAGCCACCATGAAAGAATTACCCAACCCAACCATGCCGCTGTCGTTCATCGATGTGCCACGGGGGTCACTTCATCGAAACGATCATGACGCTCAAAAAGTTTCTGTCTCGAACCAAAAAACTGAAACCCGCCCGAGTCTGATTGTTGAATGGGCCAAGCACCAAGATGAGGTGCGTGAAGCTCAACGTTTGCGCTATGACGTATTTGCCACTGAAATGGGTGCTCGTTTGAAAGACAGCATTCCCGGCCACGACATTGATTTGTTCGACGATTTTTGTGAACACCTCATCATCCGTGATGACATCACCGAACAAGTGATCGGTACCTACCGTGTCTTGACGCCTGCGCAAGCCAAGCGGATTGGCAGCACATATTCAGACTTGGAGTTTGATCTCACACGTTTGCGCCAATACCGTGAGCGCATGGTCGAGTTGGGTCGTAGCTGTGTGCATCCAGAGCACCGTCATGGGGGCGTGATCATGGCCTTGTGGGGTGCTTTGGCTGAGTTCATGGTGCGCAACAAACTCGATGTGATGATTGGTTGTGCCAGCATCCCCATGCTGCACCAAGGTGTGGTCAGTGGTGAAGTGGCTGCCAGCATTTGGCATCAACTGAAGAAAACGCATTTGGCCGGTGTGGAAAACCAAGTAACACCGCGTTTGGCTTTGCCC
>CANCCJ010000259.1 GCA_947374535.1 Comamonadaceae bacterium
ACACCCGAAGCCACCTTGGCCGTGGCCCACAAAGAAATGCCCGGCTTTGGCGAACAAATGCGCCAAGTGAGTTTGAAGTTTGTGCCCACCGCCATCCTGTCGCGCCAAGTGGCGGTGATTCGGGATGAATGCCTCATCATCAATTTGCCAGGTCAGCCCAAATCCATTCAAGAAACCTTAGGTGGATTGAAAAATGCAGAAGGCCAACAAGTGGTAGACGGCGTGTTTGCCGCCGTACCCTATTGCATCGATTTGATAGGCGGACCCTACATGGAAACGCGTGATGCGTTTTGTAAAGGCTGGCGGCCTAAAACAGCGCTGAAGTCCAAGCGCGTGTAAACCCACAAGCCGTAAAAAAGCCCGCTTGAGAAGCGGGCTTTTTTATTTGTTTACCACCGATGTATCGACAATTTTCTGCACGACCGGTTTTGCACCTGACATGTCAAAGTAAATGCCATCAAAAAACAGCTTCACCATGGGTAAGTCTTTGCCGGATGCGATGCGATTGGGCATGTATTGCAAGACATCAAACACATAGTGATTGAGCGTATCCACAAACTTGTCGAAATGCGGCATCTCCACCTCGAGCAGAGGTTTCATGTCGATCTTCCACGCACCAACCATGACAGGGTCTTCTGAAATGGTGACATCGCTCACGATGTCACTGTTCATCAAACCGTACTGCTCTAAGTCAAACGTGAACTTCCCCTCAAACGCGCCCGCAGGATTGAGAGAAGCCCAAATACGTTTGGGGTACACCTTCAAAAATCGCATCATCAATCCAACAGTTGGTTAATACGTGCCGCTTCAAAATGTTCTTGACGCGCGGCATCGGTGGGCACGCAATCGGGTTTAGCGTGCCCCGCGGACAGCTGTTCAATCGCTTTCCACAACAAGGCAATTTGGTGTTCTTGCGAGGTGGCGTTGTCGATCAAACCACGCATGGCTTGGCTCACAGGGTCGTCATTTTGTGTGACGCCATAAGCTGAAAAGCCCATCTTCGAGGCGGCTTCTTCGCGCTTGGCATCCGTTTCGGCTTGGATGATGCGTGCGGGATTGCCCACCGCTGTGGCACCCGCTGGCACAGGCTTGGTCACCACCGCGTTGCTGCCGACCTTGGCGCCGTCGCCCACGGTGAAACCACCCAGCACTTTGGCACCCGCGCCAATCACCACATCTTTGCCCAGCGTAGGGTGGCGCTTTTCACCTTTGTAGAGCGAAGTGCCACCCAAGGTCACGCCTTGGTAAATCGTGCAACCGTCGCCAATCTCTGCGGTCTCGCCCACCACCACGCCCATGGCGTGGTCGAAAAAAACGCGCTCGCCAATCTTGGCGGCGGGGTGAATTTCAATGCCGGTGAACCAGCGGGAGATGTGCGAAATAAAGCGGCCCAACCATTTGAGACCCAAATTCCAGCAACCGTGCGCCAAGCGGTGCAGCAGCACCGCGTGCAAGCCGGGATAGCAAGTCAGCACTTCCCAACGGCTTCGAGCGGCGGGGTCGCGGTCCAAAATGCATTGAACGTCAGAGCGTAGGCGTGAAAACATAGTGGCTTGATTATCGTTGCCTCATAGGCTACTTTTTAGCAAGCTGAGACATGGCCTTGGCAATGCCGCGCAAGATGTGAATTTCCTCTTGCGTTACTTGAGCGCGGTTGAACAACTGGTTCAGGCGCGGCATGAGCTTCTTCGGGGCTTCTGGGTCTAAAAAGCCAATGTCGGTCAGGGACTGTTGCCAATGGTCGAGCAAGCCTGCGAGTTGTTGGGCATCGGCCAACGGCGTTGGCACTGACGATGGTGCAACTTGTGCAGTTTCAGCGCTCTCCACTGGCGGCAACATCGTGGCGAGTCCACCCAAAGCTTCCCGCCAGTCATACGCCAACACCTGCACCGCTGCGCCTAAGTTCAAAGACCCAAACTTCGGGTCCGTCGGAATGCTCAGACAGGTATGACAGCGGTAGACATCTTCGTTGCGCATGCCAAAGCGCTCAGAGCCAAACAAAAAGCCCACACCAAAGTCGGCGTTCTGTTGGTGTTCGGCGGCAAGCGCCGCAAAGTGCGGGCGGGGCTCCAGCGTGGGTGGGCCAAAGTCGCGGGGCGTCATGGCGGTGGCGCACAGGTGGTGCAGGCCGTCGATCGCTTCATCCAAAGTCGCCACCACGCGAGCGTTGGCCAGCACGTCTAGTGCGCCGCTGGCACGCTGGATGGTTTCTTCGCGGCGCAGCACATTGTCCCAACGGGGCGCAACCAGCACCAAATCGGTGAATCCCATCACTTTCATGGCACGGGCCGTCGCGCCCACATTGCCGGCGTGGCTGGTGTTTATTAGGATGAAGCGAGTTTTCATGGGGGTAGGGTCCGTCTTAGCGCGTAAAATCCGTCCCATTGTCGCCGCCCGCATCGCCGAGCGTTCATCTTCGGTCTGCCAAGGCCAGCTCTTCACACAATCTATGTCGTCCTCTTCTTCTGTACATCCCATGCTCAATGTGGCCGTCAAGGCTGCACGCGCCGCAGGCGCCATCATCAACCGCGCCGCGCTCGACGTGGAAGCTGTGCGTATTTCACAGAAGCAAGTGAACGACTTTGTGACTGAAGTTGACCAAAACAGCGAACGCATCATCATCGAAACCCTGCTCACCGCCTACCCCGACCATGGCATCTTGGCCGAAGAGTCAGGCAGCATGCACGGCAACCCGAACGCCGACCACATCTGGATCATTGATCCATTGGACGGCACGACCAACTTCATCCACGGCTTCCCCTACTACTGCGTGAGCATCGCCCTGCAAGTGCAAGGCCGCTTAGAGCAAGCCGTCATTTACGACCCCACCCGCAACGACTTGTTCACCGCCACCAAAGGTCGTGGCGCGTTCATGAACGACCGCCGCATCCGCGTGAGCAAGCGCACCCGCTTGGAAGAGTGCTTGCTGGCCACGGGATTTCCCTTCCGTCCCGGTGACGACTTCAACAAATACCTCAGCTTGATGGGCGATGTGATGCAACGCACGGCTGGCCTGCGCCGCCCAGGTGCAGCCGCGCTCGACTTGGCCTATGTGGCCGCAGGCTTCAGCGATGGTTTCTTTGAACTCGGCTTAAAGCCTTGGGACATGGCTGCAGGCGCATTGCTCATTACCGAAGCCGGTGGCTTGGTGAGCAACTTTACAGGCGAAGGCCCCTATCTTGAGCACGAAGAGTGCTTGGCAGCCTCCCCCCGCATCTATGCACAGCTGGTGCCCATCACGCAAAAGTACTCCAAGTTTGCAGGTGCCGAAGACAAGCGCGCCGCCAGCACCGCAGCCAAGACTTTGAGTCTGTCACGCCAAGCGCCAGACGCACCACTGTAAGTCAACACACTCTGGCAGGCACTGCGATGCGTGATTTGTCTGGGCACACCCCCATGATG
>CANCCJ010000260.1 GCA_947374535.1 Comamonadaceae bacterium
CGTTGGCGACGCTTTTGCATGTCTTCTTCAGACAGCACGGTTTCGTCCAAACCGAATTCTTTCATCAAGGCGCGTTCTTTGGCCTTGCTGATTTTCATGCGCAGGGGCTTGACCTTTTCTGCACCGGCTTCGACCACGGGCTCTTCGCCTACCAGATCGGCTTCAATGTCGCTCAGGTCTTCGTCGTCAGCGCTGACTTTCTTACCTTTTGCTTTGGTTGCTTTTTTGGCTGGGGCTTTTTTTGCAGCAGCTTTGGGTGCATGGGCTTCTACAGCCGATGCTTTTTTCTTGGTGTCCTCAACTTTTGGGATTGATTTGACGACGGTTTTGGTGGCTGGCTTTGCGGCAGCTTTTGTTTTCGATGCGGGCACTGACTTGGCTTTCGTTGCGGGCTTGGCTACTGACTTAGCAGCGGTTTTGACTGCCGATTTGGCAGCCTTTTTTGCAACGGGTTTTGCGACTGGCTTCGTTACTGCTTTGGTCGTAGCTTTGACGGTAGGTTTGGCAACCACCTTCTTGGCCACAGGCTTGGCAGGCTTCTTGGACTTGCGGTCAACAGGCATGAAAACTCCTAGACATCAAAGAAACAAATACACAACGCCACAAAAACCCGGCGCGGGAAAAGAAAAGGGGGTGAAGTAAAAAAACCTCTAGAAGCAAGCGGATTGGGCGAACATTTGGAATGCAGTCCTTGCGGTGAGGTGGCGAGTCGTGCGCTTGTGTCACGGTTAGCCGGGTCCGGAGGTGCTGCTGTCGCACTTGCTAAGTGTGGATTATACCCAAAATGGCAGCTCTGATTGCGCCGCCAGCGCGTCAGTCTTGGCTTTCGACCAGTTTTTGTGGGATGAGCCCCAGCTGTTTGCGCCGCTCAAACAGGGCTTTGTAGCGCTGCATGGCTGTGGGATCTGCGGCGGCCTCGGCAATGGCTTCTTTCATTTGCGCGTCTAGGCTTTCAAACAAAATTTTGTTCAAGATGCCGCGCAGCTCTAAGCCTGCTTCGCGCTTTTGCACTTCGGGTGAGAGGCTTTCGGGCATGGGCTTGCCTTCGTCGTCCAGTAAAGGCGTGAAGGCGGTGGACATGACACGCAGAGCCAAGTCCTCTGACTCGTGTTCGCGCAGGCCTTCACGCAGTGCCCCCCAAGTTTGGTTGCCGTGTTCGTGGTGTTGGTGGTCTAGCCACACGAATAATGGGCCATGGGGCGGTGCCAGCTCGCACAAGAGGTTGTGGTCTTCGGTGGACAGGTCTTCCCAAATCTCCATGTGCGACAGCAGCACGCGTGCTGCATGATCTGCGCGACCTTGGGGAATAAGGCGTGTGCCACGTTTCCAATTTTTTGGCGCGTATGTTTCACGCGATTTGAATTTGGATGATTTTTTAAACTCACCCGTGCGTGCGGCAATAACAGCGGGGGGCGCTGGTAACCACAGGTCTTGCAGCTCGTGGTTGCCGAGGTCAGCTAGTTCAGCAATTTCGCTGAGCAACTGGCGCTTGAGCGCCCCATCGGGCAAGGCCATCCACATCGGCTTGGCATTGCTGGCCATGTGGGCGCGGCCTTCGGCGGTGTGCAAGTCGCAGCCCTCGCGCGCCACTTCAATCAGGAAGCGGCTCAAGGGCATGGCTTCGGTCACGCAGTGGGCGAAGGCTTCTTTGCCAAACTCGCGGATGTAGCTGTCGGGGTCATGCTCTTGCGGCAAGAACAAAAACTTCACGCTGCGCACATCGGTGGCGTAGGGGAGTGCACCATCCAACGCCTTGCGTGCGGCGCGTCGGCCTGCACCGTCACCGTCAAAGCTGAACACCACGTTGTCGGTGAAGCGAAACAACTTTTGCACATGGTCGGTGGTGCAGGCTGTGCCCAAGGTGGCTACCGCATTGGGAAAGCCCAACTGTGCCAAGGCCACCACGTCCATGTAGCCCTCGGTTACCAGCACATAGCCTGCGTCACGCAGCGCGTTGCGGGCTTCAAACAAACCATATAACTCACGGCCTTTGCTGAACACAGGTGTTTCGGGGGAGTTGAGGTACTTGGGTGTCCCTTCGCCCAGCACGCGGCCCCCAAAACCAATGCACTCGCCTTTGACGTTGCGGATGGGGAACATCACGCGGTCGCGGAAGCGGTCGTAGCGTTTTTCTTCTTCGCCATCTTCTTGGTTGACGATGACCAAGCCGCTTTCAGCCAACAACGGGTCTTGGTAGTCGGGGAATACGCTGGCCAAGCTGCGCCAGCCTTCGGGCGCGTAGCCCAAGCCGAACTGTTTGGCAATTTCACCGCTCAGGCCCCGGCCTTTCAAATATTCAATGGCTTTGTGTGAGTTGCGCAAATGTTTGCGGAATGATTCGCCTGCTTTTTCCAGCACGTCGGTGAGTGTGGCTTGCTTCTGGCGTTGTTGCGCCGCACGCTCGCGGTCTTGCGGCGAGGCATCGTCTTCGGGCACTTGCATGCCGATGTTTTGTGCCAAGTCTTTGACGGCTTCGACGAAAGTCATGCCCGCATGCTCCATCAAGAAGCCAATGGCATTGCCGTTTTTGCCGCAACCAAAGCAATGAAAAAACTGCTTGGCAGGGCTCACCGAAAACGACGGTGACTTCTCGCCGTGGAAGGGACACAACCCCATGAAGTTGGCCCCGCCCTTTTTGAGCTGCACATAGCGACCCACCACCTCGACCACGTCAACGCGGGCGAGGAGTTCTCTGATGAAGTGCTGGGGGATGGCCATGTGAGGGAAAAGCGAGAGAAGACAGATTCTAGGCAGGCACTCCCGCCTTTCCCACTTGGCTTGTTCTTTATTTCGGTGCTAAACGAATCGCGCCGTCCAAGCGGATGACCTCGCCATTGAGCAAATCGTTTTCAAAAATGTGCAAGGCCAGTTTGGCGTAGTCCTGTGGGGTGCCCAAGCGCGAAGGGAAGGGCACGCCAGCGGCCAGCGCGTCTTGTACTTCTTGGGGCATGCCAAACAGCATGGGCGTGCCCATGATGCCGGGGGCGATGGTCATGTTGCGAATGCCGTTGCGGGCCAGGTCGCGGGCAATGGGCAGGGTCATGCCCACGATGCCGCCTTTGGAGGCGCTGTAAGCAGCTTGGCCGATTTGGCCATCGTAGGCGGCCACAGAGGCGGTCGAGATCAACACACCGCGCTCGCCGGTGGCTTCGGGCTCGTTGTGGCACATGGCTTCAGAGGCCAAGCGAATCATGTTGAAGCTACCCACCAAGTTGATGGTGATGGTGCGGGTGAAGCTACTCAAAGCATGCGCGCCGTTTTTGCCTACGGTTTTTTCTGCAGGGGCGACGCCCGCGCAGTTGACCAAGCCCATGAGTTTGCCCAGTGACACGGCTTTGGCCACCACGGCTTG
>CANCCJ010000261.1 GCA_947374535.1 Comamonadaceae bacterium
AACACCCGCCTGCCCAAATTCAAAGATGCGCGAGTGCGCGAGGCCATCGGCCTTGCCATGGATTACGAGTGGATGAATCGCCAGTTGTTTTATGGCGCTTATCAGCGCGTTCGTGGTTACTTTGTTGCCAGCGACTTTGAAGCCACAGGGGTGCCCGACGCTGCAGAGCTGGCCTTGCTTACCCCCTTGCGTAACAAACTCTCAAAAGACGTGTTTGAGCAGGCCGTGCCGTTGCCGCCGCGCACCTCGCTGGACCCCAAATCAGGTGAAACTTTGCGCGACCATTTGCGCCGCGCTAAAGCCCTGTTGGCCGAGGCTGGCTGGACTTACCGCGATGGCGCTTTGCGCAACGCCAAAGGAGAACCCTTCACGGTGGAGTTCTTAGATAACTCAGGCGCCTTGGGCCGTGTCATCACGCCCTACAGCAAGAACTTAGAGAAGCTGGGTTTTCAAGTGAACTACAAAGTGATTGACTTTGCCATTTTGCAAAAGCGGCTTGATGTGTTTGATTTCGAAATCATCAGCAACCGCCATGTGGGCAGCGAATCGCCAGGTACGGAACTGATGGAGCGTTTTGGCTCCAAGGCCGCCAGCACGGAAGGCTCTGGCAACTTCATGGGCGTGCATGACCCTGCGGTCGATGCGTTGCTTGAACATGTCATTTCTGCCAAGACAAGACCACAGCTCATCACTGCCGTGCGTGCGTTAGATCGCGTACTTCGGCATGGCCATTACAGTGTGCCGCATTGGTACGGTGGTGTGCATCGTGTGGCTTGGCGCAATGGCCGGTTCGAGTTGCCCGCCGTGACGCCGCGCTACTACCAGCCTGAAACTTGGGCCTCGTCCACATGGTGGGCCACCCTGGATAACCGAGCCACTTTGGCCGCAACGAAGAGAGCGGAGCGTGCGCCATGAGTTCATATATTGCGAGACGTTTGTTGCTGATGATTCCTACCTTGTTGGGGGTTTTGTTGATGACGTTTGTTGTGATTCAATTTGTGCCCGGTGGCCCCGTCGAGCAAATGGTGTCGCAACTGCAAGGCCGAGATAGCGGGGGGGAGGGCGCTGCGGTGGCCGGTGCCGGTTACCGTGGCCGCCAGGGTGTCGACGCTGCGCGCATTGAAGAAATTCGCCAGCAATACGGCTTTGACAAGCCACCGACCGAGCGCTTTTGGCAAATGCTCCAACAATTCGCCGTGTTTGATTTGGGCAAAAGCTTTTTCTACCCCAAAACCGTGTGGGAGTTGGTCAAAGAAAAAATGCCGGTCTCTATCAGCTTGGGGCTTTGGACTTTCTTTTTGAGTTACCTCATCTCCGTGCCCCTGGGCGTGGCCAAGGCGGTGCGTGCAGGATCCACCTTTGACTTGTTGACTAGCTTGGTGGTGTTGATTGGTTTTGCCATTCCCGGCTTTGTGTTGGGTGTGGCTTTGCTCGTGGTGTTTGGTGGCCAGTTGCAATGGTTTCCGCTCAGGGGATTGACCTCTGCCAATTGGGAGCAGCTCACCTGGGCTGCGCGTATCACTGATTACCTGTGGCACATCGTGCTGCCCGTCACATCCAGTGTGCTGGGCGCTTTTGCGGTGACCACGCTGCTCACAAAAAACGCCATGCTCGAAGAGATTCGCAAGCAATATGTTCTGACGGCACGCGCCAAAGGTTTGTCCGAGCGACGTGTGATTTGGAACCATGTGTTTCGCAATGCGTTGATTCCGTTGGTCACAGGTTTTCCCGCTGCTTTTATTGGTGCCTTCTTCACAGGCTCGTTATTAATTGAGACCTTGTTCTCGCTCGATGGCTTGGGTCTGTTGAGTTATGAAAGCGTGATGCGCCGAGACTACCCCGTAGTGTTGGGGACTTTGTACTTGTTTACATTAATTGGCTTGGTCACCAAGCTCATCAGCGACCTTTGTTATGTATGGGTGGACCCGCGTGTCAAATTCGACTGAAGCTTCTTTGTCGCCCACCCAGCGTGCTTGGCTGCGGTTCAGGCATAACCGTCTTGGCTTTTACAGCTTGGTGTTGTTTGTGTTTTTCTTTGGCTTGAGCTTGCTGGCTGAAGTGTTGTGCAATGACAAGCCTTTGCTGGCTCGCTACAACGGCAGTTTTTACATGCCCATCTTGCACAACCAGCCTGAGACCACCTTCGGTGGGGACTTCGACACGCCGACCGACTACCTCGACCCCTTCATCCAAGCCCAGTTTGACAAACCCGGCAACTGGGCTTTGTATCCGCTCATTCCTTACCACCACACCACGCTCAACTACTTCGCCAAAGTACCTAACCCCGCGCCCCCTTCGTTGGACAACTGGTTTGGCACAGACGATCGTGGTCGTGATGTCATGGCGCGCTTGTTGTACGGTTTTCGCATCTCGGTGTTGTTTGCATTAGCGCTCACCCTGTTTGGCACAGTGATTGGCATCTTCACGGGCGCATTGCAAGGCTTCTTTGGCGGCAAGACCGATTTGGCCATGCAACGTTTCATCGAAATTTGGAGTGCCATGCCCGAGCTGTATTTGCTCATCATCTTCTCGGCCGTGTTTGACCCTAGCATCACTTTGTTGCTGATTTTGTTGGGCTTGTTTGGTTGGATGGGCTTGTCAGACTACGTGCGCGCCGAGTTTTTGCGTAACCGCCAGCTCGACTATGTGCGTGCCGCGCGCGCGTTGGGTTTATCGGATGCGCAAATCATGTGGCGTCATGTGTTGCCCAACAGTTTGACGCCCGTGGTCACTTTTTTACCGTTTCGCATGAGTGCGGCGATTTTGTCGCTGACGTCGTTAGATTTTCTAGGCCTTGGCGTGCCACCTGGGACACCCAGCTTGGGCGAGCTGTTGGCGCAAGGCAAAAACAACATTGATGCATGGTGGATTTCTTTGTCTACCTTTGCGGTGCTCGTCGTCACGCTCATGCTGCTCACCTTCATGGGTGATGCTTTGCGCGATGCCCTAGATCCCCGAAAGGCACGCACATGAGACTGCCTTTGCTTCAAGTGCGCGATTTGCGCATTGGTTTTCACGCGGAAGATGTCGTCAAAGGCATTAGCTTCAATTTAGATCTGGGTGAAAAACTGGCCCTGGTGGGCGAGTCGGGTTCTGGCAAAAGCGTGACCGCGCTGAGTTTCGTCAAACTGCTCGAAGGCGCGCGCGTGTCTGGTCGTGTGTTGTGGACTGCACAAGACGAAGACACCGTGCACCCTGAGGCCACCGATGCGCCTCACACGCATGACTTGTTCAAGCTGACCGAGCAGCAGTTGGTCAGCATTCGGGGGCATGACATTGCGTTCGTGTTTCAAGAGCCCATGACGGCTTTGAACCCTTTGATGATGGTGGGCGATCAAATTGCCGAGGTGC
>CANCCJ010000262.1 GCA_947374535.1 Comamonadaceae bacterium
CGCACGTCGTTGAAGGTCACGACTTCATACGCATCAGGTTGACTGAGCAATTCACGCAAGAGCTTGTTGTTCATGGCGTGGCCTGAGCGGAAAGCGACATAAGACGCAAGCAATGGACGACCCAGCAAATACAAATCACCCATCGCGTCCAGAATTTTGTGTTTCACAAACTCATCGTCGTAACGCAATCCATCACTGTTCAAAACTTTGTAGTCATCCATGACGATGGCGTTGTCTAGCCCACCGCCCAGGGCCAGACCATTGGCACGCATCATCTCCACGTCACGCGTGAACCCAAAGGTACGGGCACGCGCAATGTCACGGGTGTAGTCGTCTGTGTCCATATCGAACACCACACTTTGCCCTGTGGAGTCCACCGCTGGGTGATGAAAGTCAATCTCAAAGCTGAGCTTGTAGCCATGGTGTGGGTCTAGACGTGCCCACTTCACATTGGCACCTTCACCCTCACGCACTTCGACGGTCTTGAGTACACGGATGAAATGCTTCGGTGCGTTTTGCTCCACGATGCCTGCACTTTGCAGCAAGAACACAAACGACGAAGCCGAGCCATCCAGGATAGGGACTTCCTCTGCCGTGATGTCGATGTAGAGGTTATCGATACCAAGACCTGCACAGGCAGACATCAAATGCTCCACCGTGAACACCTTCGCTCCACCATTGGAAATGGTCGACGCCAAACGCGTATCCGTCACGGCCGTGGCGGTAATCGGGATATCCACCGGCTGCGGCAAATCCACCCGACGAAACACAATGCCTGTGTCAGGTTGTGCGGGGCGCAGTGTTAGCTCCACACGTTGACCGCTGTGAAGACCGACACCCACCGCTTTGGTGAGAGATTGAAGAGTTCTTTGTTTAAGCACAGTGAGATTTTAGTGAATCCCCTCTGAGGAGGTGATTCACTTACTTAATCGCGGTGATTAATGAATCTCAATCTGCTTGCTTACGCAAGAAGGCTGGAATTTCGTAGTCATCCATGCCACCCGATGACAAGGCATCGACCTTGGCCGCGGCCGAAGTACGGTTGCCACGCCACACGGCGGGAGAGTTCATGGCGTCGTAGTTGGGTTGTGCAGCCACCGAGCCAACGCCCAAGCCTGCCGCCAAACCAGCCAAACCAGACGAAGCCGCAGCCAACACACCTGCGGGCGACGCGTTGTTGGCTTGTGTGGTGGGGAAACCCATGCCGTCCGTACCTGTACGCAACACTTGTAATTGAGGCGCAGCGCGGCGGCTACCAGCCAAACCTGTGGCCACCACGGTGACACGAATTTGGTCGCCCAAACTTTCGTCGTAAGCCGTACCGTAAATCACATGCGCATCTGGGGAAGCGAACTTGCGAATGGTGTTCATGGCTTCGCGCGACTCAGACAACTTCAAGCCACCCTTGGCTGCGGTGATCAACACCAACACGCCCTTGGCACCCGACATATCCACACCCTCGAGCAATGGGCAAGCCACCGCTTGTTCAGCCGCGATACGTGCACGGTCAGGGCCATTGGCCACCGCGGTTCCCATCATGGCCTTGCCGGTTTCACTCATCACGGTACGCACGTCTTCAAAGTCGACGTTCACCAAAGCTTCCACGTTGATGATCTCAGCAATGCCACCCACCGAGTTTTTCAACACGTCATTGGCAAATGCAAAAGCTTCGTCTTGGCTGGCATCGTCGCCCAACACGTCCATCAGTTTTTCGTTCAACACCACGATGAGTGAATCCACGTTAGCTTCGAGTTCAGCCAAACCTGTTTCAGCATTGTTCATGCGACGGCTGCCTTCGAATTCGAAAGGCTTGGTCACCACGCCAACGGTCAAGATACCCATTTCGCGTGCGACGCGTGCCACCACAGGTGCAGCACCTGTACCTGTGCCACCGCCCATGCCAGCAGTCACAAACAACATGTTGGTGCCTTCCAGCGCCAAACGGATGTCGTCAATCGCTGCTTCAGCTGCTTCGCGGCCGCGCTCTGGCTTGCTGCCAGCACCAAGGCCGGTAGAGCCGAGTTGGATCACTTTGTGCGCATTACTCACGCGCAGGGCTTGTGCGTCAGTATTCGCACAAACGAATTCCACGCCTTGAACGCCAGAGCTGATCATGTGCTCGACAGCGTTACCGCCGCCACCGCCCACGCCAATCACTTTGATTTGGGTGCCTGAGTTGAATGCTTCAACTTCGATCATTTCGATGGTCATTTTGTTTCTCCTATCAATCTAAAAATTTACAGTTGCCTTGAATTCATTGTTTGCTTGTGTTTCATCGCGCTCCTTCTACGAGGGTGGCGCGTTGGCTGCGCAGGGTCGCCATCGTGGCCCCCAGCGCGGTCGCTGCGGCGGGCTGCCGCGTGCGAGGTAAAGCAAGGTTTGAGGAACCATGTTTAAAAGTTCCCCACAAACCAGTCTTTGAGACGGTCCATCAACGAATTGACCGACCCACTCTTTTGTGAAACTTTGAAGCCCCGTTGACGATCTACGCCCGCCTCCGCCAGCAAGCCCATCACCGTGGCAGCCCTTGGCTGCGACACCATGTCAGCCAACGCACTGTTGTACTGAGGTACACCACGGCGCACAGGCTTCAAGAAAATGTCTTCACCCAGCTCCACCATGCCTGGCATGACCGCGCTGCCACCTGTCAGCACAATGCCGGATGACAACACTTCTTCGTAGCCCGAGTCGCGAATGACTTGCTGCACGAGTGAGAAAATTTCTTCCACACGCGGCTCGATCACACCTGCTAAAGCTTGACGACTCAACATGCGCGGTGTGCGATCACCCAAGCCTGGTACTTCCACTTGCACGTCGGGGTCGGCCAGCAGTTGCTTGGCATAGCCTGATTCAATTTTGATTTCTTCTGCGTCTTTGGTCGGTGTGCGCAACGCCATCGCAATGTCACTGGTGATCAAGTCGCCCGCAATCGGAATAACCGCGGTATGGCGAATCGCACCGTTGGTAAAGATAGCGACATCGGTGGTGCCGGCACCAATGTCGACTAAGGCTACGCCCAGTTCGCGCTCATCGTCGGTCAACACCGACATGCTGGAGGCCAAGGGATTGAGCATCAGGCGATCCACATCCAAGCCGCAGCGACGCACGCACTTGATGATGTTTTCTGCCGCACTTTGTGCGCCAGTGACGATATGCACTTTGGCTTCCAAACGAATGCCACTCATGCCAATCGGCTCGCGCACATCTTGGCCGTCAATCACAAACTCTTGTGGCTGCACCAGCAATAAGCGTTGGTCGGTCGAAATATTGATGGCTTTGGCGGTTTCCACCACACGGGCCACATCGGCGGCGGTGACTTCTTTGTCTTT
>CANCCJ010000263.1 GCA_947374535.1 Comamonadaceae bacterium
AATTTGGTGGCCCACGAGTTCACCACCGACAAAGCCACCGACTTCATGCCCATCTTGACCACCTTGAAAGGCAAAAAGCCGGACATCATCTTCTTTGGCGGCATGGACGCCGTGGGCGGCCCGATGATGAAGCAAATGAAGTCACTGGGGATCAAGGCCAAGTTCATGGGCGGCGACGGCATTTGCACCAACGAGATGATCAAGCTGGCAGGCGACGCTATGGCTGATGGCCAAGTGGTGTGTGCCGAAGCGGGCGGTGTGGATGGCGCTTTGAAAAAGGGCATGGACGACTTCAGTGCTAAATTTAAGAAGCGTTTCAACGATGATGTGAAGTTGTATTCACCTTATGTCTACGACGCGGTGAATGTGATGGTCGATGCCATGCAACGCGCCAAATCCAGCGAACCTGCCAAATACTTGCCAGAGTTGGCGAAAACCACAGGCTACAAAGGTGTGACGGGCACGATTTCGTTTGATGCAAAAGGCGACATCAAGAACGGAGCCTTGACCTTGTATACCTTCAAGGCTGGAAAACGCGACCAAATTGCCGTGGTGCGTTGATGTGCTGCAAGGCTAAAAACCTTTGAAAACCACCTTCGGGTGGTTTTTTTATATCTTTTTAAAATAAATTATTTATATAAATCAACAACTTAGAGTTATCGCCTGATTTAGATAGGTTTTTTTGAATAATTGTGTACACCAAATCAAAGTCTGACGCGTTGATTCTTCACTAAGTTCTCAGGAGCCTAAATTGGATAAATCAGTTGTTCAGATCGAATCGCCAGAAATGGCCGTGGAGCGCCGCTTCAAAATCGTGTGTTCAGAGAAGACCGGTATCAAAGCCACCTTCGATCGCATCCGTGCGCAGCTTGCGCAAGAGGCTGAGCAGCGCAGCCGTCCCGCTTCACGGATGTACTCCGGTTTCAGGGCTGTGAAAGCTTGATGAGTTTCTATTTTTCAAAGGCGCCCTCAGGGCGCCTTTTTTATTGAACCCTAATTTATTAAATTTATTTAAATGCAAGGGTTTATACACCTACAAGCATATGGACGGCGTTCACTAGGAAATCGATAATTTCGCGTGATGACTGCTCAACGCGAGGTTATTTTGCTTTCTAAATTCACGAAGTTTTTTTCTACAGATATTGCCATCGATTTAGGCACTGCCAATACTCTGATTTACACCAAAGAACACGGTATCGTGCTGGATGAACCTTCGGTGGTCGTGATCAAAAAAGACGGCAAAGTTTTCGGTAAAACCGCTGTTTTGGCGGTCGGTAACGAAGCCAAGGCCATGTTGGGCCGTGTGCCAGCAGGTATCGAAGCCATTCGTCCCATGAAAGACGGTGTGATTGCGGACTTCACCGTGACAGAGGTGATGCTCAAACACTTCATCAAGTTAGCGCATCCACAGATGTTGTTCAAACCCAGCCCACGCATTGTGATTTGTGTGCCTTGTGGTTCCACCCAAGTCGAACGTCGTGCCATTCGCGAGTCAGCCTTGGGGGCGGGGGCTTCTGAGGTGTATTTGATAGAAGAGCCGATGGCTGCTGCCATCGGGGCCGGCTTGCCTGTGACCGAACCTTGCGGTTCGATGGTGGTGGATATCGGGGGCGGCACCACCGAAGTGGCCATCGTTTCTCTCGGGGGGATGGTTTACAAGAATAGCGCGCGCATTGGCGGCGATAAATTTGATGAAGCCATCGTTCAATACATCCGCCGTAACTTTGGTATGTTGATTGGTGAGCAAACGGCTGAGCGCATCAAAAAAGAAATTGCAACCGCGTTTCCAACGGGTGAGATCATGGAGATGGAAATTACGGGGCGTCACTTGAGCCAAGGCATTCCGCAAAGTTTCACCATCAGCTCAAATGAAATTCTGGAGGCCTTGACCGACACACTCAACCACTTGGTGTCGACGGTCAAGATGGCATTGGAGCGGACGCCGCCGGAGTTGAGCTCTGACATTGCCGAGCGCGGCATCATGCTCACGGGCGGAGGCGCTTTGTTGCGTGATTTGGACCGTTTGATTTCCGAAGAAACAGGGTTGCCCGTCTTGGTGGCTGAAGACCCATTAACTTGTGTGGCGCGTGGCTGCGGTCTTGCACTCGATCAGTTGCATAACGTCAGCGGCATCTTCACGTCAGATTGATGGGGTTGTTGCGTCAAAAAATTGCGTGAACTTTAGAAAAGTCCAGACGCAATGTTGATGGTGAGTGCGACCACCACGGTGTTTCAAGCTGCCACCAAAGGCGTTTAAGATGGCCGCGTGTCAACGAAATCCTCCTTCATTCAACGACTGTGCCTGCCTTTCATGGCCATTCTTATGGTCTTGTTGGCATTGGGCCCGTTTTTGCATGCCCACTATGGCAGTTCACGCATGCTGGGGTTTCATGTGGATGGCATTGTTCAAGCGACGGATGCAGCCCATCACTTTGACTTAGCCAGCTTCAGCCAAGGCACAGAAGAAGAGTCGGCTGCGGTCGGGGTCACGACATCGTATGCCCGTCAAACCGTGCAAGACAGCGATGACGATGTGTCGCCTGATTTTGTCGCCATGGTGTTGGTGCTGTTTGCTGCTTTTGGATACGGCGTTGTTGTTTTGCGGCGTAAACCCCTGGACACTTGGCTGCCATCCAGTACCTACGCATTCGGCTTTCTGCCGCCTGCGCACGCGCCCCCAACTTTCAACATTTGATTTTTCGATGGCCCATGCCCACCGCTGTGCATGGGGTTTCGGTGGTTTGATGTTTGGAGTTGAAGATGTTCACTCGTTTTAATTTTTTGATTCGTAGCGTCTCCGTTTTAGCGCTGTCCAGTTTGGCTTGGGCTGCGTTTGCGCAAGGCCCTGTGTCTGCCCATGTTTCTGCTGCACCTTTGCTGCTCGCCCTCAACGCCAAACAACAAGCCAGCCTAGGCGTGCAAGTGGCGGCCGTCCAGGCGTCTACAGGCGGCCAGTTGTTAGCCAGTGCCACGGTGGTCATGCCGCCTGGCAAAGAATTCACGGTGTCAGCGCCGTATGCAGGGCAAGTGTCACGCTTGCTGGTGGGCGTGGGGGACTCGGTCAAAGCTGGAGCCGCCTTGGCGCATTTCACCAGCCCTATGCTGGGTGATGCGCGTCGCTTGCTGAATGAAGCTTCGTTAGATTACAAAAACGCCTCTGCCGCTGCCCAGCGTGATCAAGCCATGTTTGACGAAGGCATCATTCCTGCCGTGCGTTTGCAGTTAAGCCGCTCCAAACAAGAAGCTGCGCAAGCCCAGCTACACGCGCGTGAGGCCGAGCTGTTGGCCGCAGGCATGCGCTTTGATGCCAACACCGGCTATGCCAC
>CANCCJ010000264.1 GCA_947374535.1 Comamonadaceae bacterium
CATCCCCCTAAGCCTGTGGCCACCACAAACAAATGCAAGCGGCCTCGTGCATCCGCCCACGCCACGGGATTGCCAATGCGGCGAATTTGAATACCCAGGTCTTTGCCCACGGTGTGGCGGTTCACCACCCACTGCGGCGCATCCCATGCTTTGCGTTCACGGTCAAAAGTGGCGGAGGCAATCTGCACATCCGCCGCACTCTCGCGTGTGCCTGCAAACCAAAAAGCCACCAAGGCTTTGTGTGCATGCAGCGGGTGCGCCTCTGGCAACGCCACCAAACTGCTGGCATGTGCGGCAGGCACGCCCTCAGGCATCGGCATGAGTCCTTCCTGCACCACGCGGTAGTCGGTGCAAGGCAGGGCGTCGGTGGCGACATCAGGCACCACCGCCACAGGCAAGGCACTGGGGGCAGTTTGCCAGCGCAAACTGGCATCGCACAACGCCACAGCGAAAAGCAATACAAGGCCAAGGCGTGCGGATGTCTTCATGCAAAAATTCTAACCACTCGGATTTTTCATTCGCACTACAGTTCAACCATGCAACAAACCACAGTCAAGAAAATTCTGGTGCTCGGCGGCAGCGGCTTTGTAGGGCGCCATGTGTGCTCGCGTTTGAGCCTGCAACACCACCACATCACCGTACCCACGAGACGTTTACCCGCGCGGCACATCCAAATGATGCCTGGCGTGTCTGTGGTGCAAGCCAATGTGCATGACCCCAAACAGCTGCAAGCCTTGGTACACGGCCACGATGTGGTGATCAACCTGATTGCCATCCTGCACGGCACAGAAGAAGAGTTCAACCATGCACACGTCACCTTGCCCGCAAACCTAGCGCGTGCCTGTCATGCCGAAAACGTCACACGCCTGATTCACATCAGCGCCTTAGGTGCTGATGTCCATGGCCCATCCATGTACCAACGCAGCAAAGCGCGCGGCGAATTGGCCCTGCTTTCTGCGTCACAAAAGGCGCCGTTAGGTTTGACCTTGCTGCGCCCCAGCGTGATTTTTGGGAAAGACGACCAATTCATCAACCTGTTTGCCAGCCTGCAAAAGGTATTCCCCGTCATGCCTTTGGCCGGTGCAAACACGCGTTTTCAACCCGTGTGGGTACACGATGTGGCACAAGCCATCGTGCATTGTGTGAACACATTCAGTACCGAAGGCCAAGTGTTTGAGCTGTGCGGCCCCGACATCTTGACGCTGACCGAGCTGGTGCAGCTCGCCGGTCTTTGGGTGGGCAAGCCACGCCCCGTCATCTCGCTGCCCTATGCCATCGGTTGGCTGCAAGCACTGTTGATGGAATGGGCGCCGGGCAAAACGCTGATGAGCCGCGACAACTTGGACTCAATGAAAGTACACAACATCGCGACTGGCAAAGTACAAGGCCTGCGTGCCTTGGGCATCTCTGAACCCAAATCCATCAAACGTTTGTTCACGGCATCATGATGAAGACCTACCTCGTCGGCGGTGCCGTACGCGATGCCCTCATGGGCCACGCAGGGTCTGACCGCGACTGGGTGGTGGTGGGCGGGACGCCAGAGGCCTTGGTGGCACAGGGTTATCAACCCGTAGGACGCGACTTCCCCGTGTTTTTGCACCCCGACACGCACGAGGAATACGCTCTAGCCCGAACCGAGCGAAAAACCGCACGCGGCTACCACGGGTTTGCCGTACACGCATCGCCCGAGGTGACGCTAGAAGAAGACCTGGCCCGACGCGACCTGACCATCAACGCCATCGCGCAAGACGAACACGGTCAACGCACCGACCCTTACTGCGGCGAACACGACCTTGCAGCCAAAGTGCTGCGCCATGTGACCGATGCTTTTCGCGAAGATCCCGTGCGTATCTTGCGTGTGGCGCGCTTTGCTGCACGCTTCCCAGACTTCACCGTCGCCCCCGAAACCCTAACGCTTATGCGCGAGATGGTGACCGAGGGTGAAGTAAATGCATTAGTGAGCGAACGTGTGTGGCAAGAGTTGTCACGCGGGTTGATGGGCGCTAAACCCTCACGCATGTTGCAAGTGCTACGCGACTGCGGTGCTTTACAACGCTTGCTGCCAGAAGTAGACCAACTCTATGGCGTGCCACAACGCGCCGAGTACCACCCCGAAATAGACACTGGCATTCACCTAGAAATGGTGCTCGATGCCTCGGCCCGAATGAACGCCCCGCTGGATGTGCGCTTCGCCTGCTTGTGCCACGACCTCGGCAAAGGCACCACCCCAGCCGACGTGCTGCCCCGCCACATTGGTCACGAACAGCGCAGCGAAAAACTCACCCGTGCGTTGTGCACCCGTTGGCGCGTGCCTGTGGAATGCAAAGAACTGGCCGAGCTGGTGGCGCGTGAGCACGGCAACATCCACCAAAGCGGTGGCTTTGGCGCAGAGGCAGTGTTGCGCTTGCTGGTGCGCTGCGATGCCCTGCGTAGGCCTGAACGGTTTTTGTTGGCCTTGCAAGCGTGCGCGTGTGATGCGCGTGGGCGCTTGGGCATGGCAGACGATGCGTATGTACAGGGGCCTCGATTGGCTGCGTTGTTGAAGGCGGCGCAGTCGGTGGACAGTGCGGCGGTGAGTGCCCAGGCATTGCAAGAAGGGTTGCAAGGGGCTGCTATCGGGGCGCGTATGGATGCGGCGCGGGTGGCGGCTATTTCTTCTGCTATTTCTTCTGTTTAAGTTGGGCGCATCGAAACGGCAAGGGCGGTAACCGCTCTGCTCCGCCGTCGCTTCGCGCCTAATGTCGCTGCCGCGGCCACCGCCCTTGCCGCTTCGCTGCTTTGGGCTCGCCTAGATTTTGGCTTCGCGCAAACATAGTTGCTGCTGATACCGAAGTAACTTACCGAGTTTTATGTCTTAACCAATCAACACGCGCGTCAAGCGGTGTGGGGTGTGCCTGCGGCAGCGACATTAGGCGCGAAGCGACGGCGGAGCAGAGCAGGCGCACCCCACACCGCTTGACACAGAAGGGGAGTTAGCCGCAACACAAGCTACAAAACCTTAGAAATCCCAGCACACACCAAGCTGAGAATGATCGTAGAAGCAAGCGGAATGAATATTTCCCGCCCAAAGATCTTGAACCGTATATCCCCAGGCAAACGCCCAAACCCCAACTTTTGCAGCCAAGGCGTGACCGCGTTAATCAAAAGCAACGCGATGAAAACAACAATAAGCCAGCGTGTCATGCAGCGACTTACAACGCGTAGGTGCGGTCACCTTGCGCAAAGCCCATGGGCTCCCACTCGGTGGTGCCGAAAGCAATCACTTTGAACAACTCGCCCATTTCGTGCTCCGTGATGAGTTTTTGCGCCATGCTCTTT
>CANCCJ010000265.1 GCA_947374535.1 Comamonadaceae bacterium
GCCAAGCCTGGCTCGTCGTATTTGCGCAAACCGCGCGGGTCGTCAAAGAAGATGTGTGAAATTTGTGGGCATTGCTCACGAATCTCCAACAGCTTGTCGACCTGCTCTTGGTCTTCCACCACACAAAAGCGCACTTCAGCGTTGTTGAGTGGGAACACGCACTCAGGGCCAGCGGCGTCTTGATACAAAGGAATTGGAATCGCCCCTAGGGATTGCGCAGCCAACATGGTGGCGTACAAGCGCGGACGGTTGGAACCCACCACCACCAAGTGCTCGCCGCGCGTCAGCCCTGCTTGGTGCAAGCCGCACGCCATGTGCGTCACCATCTGAGCCATATCGGCCCAAGAGGTAGTCTGCCAAATGCCGTATTCCTTCTCGCGCATGGCAGGCGCATCAGGGCGCTCGCTGGCATGTTTGAGTAACAGTCGTGGGAACGTGGTCTGCATTCCTAATCCTTGCTTTGTGTGTCGACAAAAAATCATGACGCATACGTGACGCGTTTCTGATGTTGGATGCGATCGTATGCCCGAGTTTGACGCCAAGTTGTCATTTCGACGACAATCTAGGGTAGACACTGAGCAGTGATTACCCGAATAAAACTTTTCTATTGATCAGAATTCATGACCCAAGCACCCAGCGTTTTCCAACGACGTCGTTCACTCACAGAGCAAGAGCTCAAGCTCATTCCGTGGTTCAGTTTGCTCAAAGAAAACGAGCGCAACCGCATCGAAGGACAACTGGTGGTGAGTGACCCCATGCCTGGTGACTACGTGTGTCGCATGGGTCGCCAGGCCACGTACTGGTTTGGCGTGGTGGAAGGTTTGTTGAAGATGAGCGCCGACAGTGCCAGCGGCCGCACCATCACTTTCACGGGTGTACCGCCCGGCGGCTGGTTTGGCGAGGGCACGGCCATCAAGCGGGAAAGCTATCGCTACAACATCATGGCCTTGCGTCACAGCGTGGTGGCAGGCTTGCCCATTGACACGTTTCATTGGCTGCTAGACAACTCTATTGGCTTTAACCGCTTTGTGATGAACCAACTCAACGAGCGTTTGGCGCAGTTCATCGAGGCCCGTGAAATTGACCGCTCCACCGACCCCGATGTCCGTGTGGCACGCAACTTAGCCGCCTTGTTTAACCCCGCCTTGTTTCCAGGCGTGGGCGAAATTTTGCGTATCACGCAGCAAGAACTGGCCTACCTTGTTGGGTTGTCACGCCAACGCGTAAATGTGGCGCTGAACCGCCTAGAAGAACAAGGCGCGATTCGCATTGAATACGGGGGCATGCGCGTACTCAACCTTACGGCTTTACGTGCAAGCGGCACATGACGTTCGTTAAACTCGCGGCCTTCGGTTTACCGTTTATTTGGCCCCTTCATTAGGCCCTCTATGTCAGACACACCTTCAGAACTCACCCGTCTCAATAAACGCATGGCCGAACTTGGGCTGTGCTCGCGCCGCGAGGCCGACGCGTGGATTGAACAAGGCTGGGTCTTGGTCAACGGCCGTCCCGCAGAAATGGGCGTCAAAGTGGGCGCCAATGACCGCGTAGAGGTTGACCCACGCGCCAAGGGCCACCAAGATACACAAGTCACTGTTCTGTTGCACAAACCCATGGGCTATGTGAGCGGCCAAGCCGAAGACGGGCATGAGCCCGCGATTATGCTAATCAACCCTCGCACACATTGGTCGGGCGACTTGTCCAAACGACGCTTCACACCCACACAGTTGCGCAGCCTCGCCCCATCGGGGCGACTCGACATCGACTCCACAGGGTTGTTGGTGTTAACCCAAGACGGCCGCGTCGCACGCCAACTGATAGGCGAGGACTCGGAAATGGAAAAAGAATATTTGGTGCGCGTGACCTACACTGGCCACGAAAACACCGCCGCGGCCACCGCTGCATCTGCCACGTATGGCGGCAGGGCCAACCCACTCAGCGCCATTGGCGACCACGATCGCGTGACCAACAACGTGCAAGCTGTGTTTCCGAAGGACCAACTCGAACGCTTACGCCACGGCTTGAGCTTGGACGGAAAGCCCCTCAAACGCGCACAGGTGGAATGGCAAAACCCAGAGCAACTTCGCTTCGTATTGACCGAGGGCAAAAAGCGTCAAATTCGCCGCATGTGTGAGCAAGTTGGTTTGCAAGTGGTGGGACTCAAGCGCATCCGCATTGGGCGTGTGCAGCTGGGGCAGCTGCCTGCGGGGCAATGGCGTTACCTTGGCGCGCACGAGCGCTTTTAACCTCTTGAAATTTAGGCCAACGCCCCACATCTTGGGGCGTTGTTTTTTTGTAATTTAGTTTTTGAAGACCATGACCAAACAAACCCATTCCTTCCAAGCCGAAGTCTCACAGCTGCTGCACCTTGTCACGCATTCGCTGTATTCCAACAAAGAAATCTTCTTGCGCGAATTGGTGTCTAACGCCTCTGACGCTTGCGACAAGCTGCGCTACGAAGGCCTGAACAACGATGCCTTGTTTGAAGGCAACGCCGACCTCGAAGTACGGGTGAGCTTTGACAAAGAAGCTCGCACCCTAACCATTGCCGACAACGGCATTGGCATGAGCCAAGAAGAAGCGATTGCCCACCTCGGCACCATTGCCAAAAGCGGCACACGCGAATTCATGGGCAAGCTGAACAGCGACCAAAAAACCGATGCCAAAGACCAAGGGGCCTTGATTGGCCAGTTTGGTGTGGGCTTTTACTCGGGCTACATCGTGGCCGACCGCATCACCGTTGAGTCCCGCCGCGCCGGCTTGAAAGCCGAAGAAGGTGTGCGCTGGAGCAGCACGGGCACAGGTGACTTTGAGGTCGAAACCATCACCCAAGCGGAACGTGGCACCAAGATCATCCTGCACTTGCGCGACGATGCCGAGGAATACCTGAGCGCATGGAAACTCAAGTCAGTCATCAACAAGTACTCTGACCACATCTCTTTGCCCATCCGCATGCGCAAAGAAGAATGGAAAGAGGGTGAGAACGACCAACCCGGCGAAATGGTGCTGATCGACGAATGGGAAACCGTCAACCAAGCCAACGCCTTGTGGGCTCGCCCCAAGAAGGACGTGACGGACGAACAGCACACCGAGTTCTACAAACACATCAGCCACGACTTTGAGCCACCTTTGGCATGGAGCCCTACCCGTGTGGAAGGCAGCACCGAATACACGCAGCTGCTGTATATCCCCGGCAAGGCGCCCATGGACTTGTTCAACCGCGACAAAAAAGCGGGCTTGAAGTTGTATGTGAAGCGCGTGTTCATCATGGACGACGCCGAGGCGCTGATGCCCTCTTACCTGCGCTTCAT
>CANCCJ010000266.1 GCA_947374535.1 Comamonadaceae bacterium
AAAGCCAACTCACTGCTGTTGGAAAATTTTTGGCTGATAAACGTTGGCCATTTCGCATGCACGCCAGTTTTGATGAGACGGCACAACGCATATTGGGTGTGCTTGAAAAAGTGAACCAAGAGGTACCTCTCACTGGCTTGCGTTGGGGCTTAGATCATTGCGAAACTCTGTCACCCCAGACGTTGGAGCGCGTGGCAGCTTTGGGCGGCAGCATCAACATTCAGAATCGAATGTCATTGGATGGCGAAGCCTTCTTGAAGCGTTATGGCCCTCAGGTCTCAGCAAATGCACCGCCAATTCAACGTATTCGAGAAATGGGCATACCTTTAGCAGCGGGTACCGACGGAAATCGTGCGACAAGCTATAACCCTTGGGTCGGCGTTCATTGGCTCATCACAGGTAAAACATTAGGTGGCACCAAACTTCAAGGCGACCACAACCTACTTAACCGCACAGAAGCCCTGCGTCTTTACACAACGGGTGGCGCATGGATGTCCAACGAAGAAACGAAAAAAGGGACGCTCGAAGTAGGTAAGTTCGCTGATTTGGTATTTCTATCAGCTGACTATTTCAATATGCCGGTCGATGAAATTAAAAATTTGGAGTCGGTGTTGACCATGGTGGGAGGCAACGTTGTCTATGGTTCGGGCGCATATGCGGCAATATCGCAAGCAGCACCACCCATTCATCAAGATTGGCTACCCATGAAAGACTATGGACGCTATTACAAGAGTGCTGGAATTGAGATGCCAAAAGTTGTGAAGTCTTCACAAAACAGTCACCAGCATCCCTTGATCATTGGAGATGCTGGTTCATGGCGCATGGAATGTCCATGTGCATTTTGAATCTCGGTCACCTCACGATGAGCAACAAATGACTATTGAAGTTATCCGCTCCCCTATTTGTCCGGCTAACTTATTGCAACGCTATTTAGGGCATGTAGGCCTAGGTAGACGCAGAGGACTAGGGCATTCCTGACCCTGCCTGAGCCATGTCGGTTTAACCGACATGTTCACACCTGGCCCCAAGTTTTCCCCCTTGGTGCCGATACTTTGAACAGTGGCATGCCATCTAGGGTGATGGCAACGCATACATTTTGGAACTAGAAAACAGGCTGGCAATGAATTCACGGGGAGAATTTTTATTTATGGGACAAAATCTGTGTCATAATCTTGGTCTTCTCTCCCGTGCCCGGGTGGTGAAATTGGTAGACGCAGGGGACTCAAAATCCCCCGCCGCGAGGCGTGCCGGTTCGATTCCGGCCCCGGGCACCATCGGTACTATTTACCGTCCTGACTCGATAGCGCGCCATCAAGCTTATGAATGACGACGACTTTTCCAGCATAGTCAGAAGTGGCTCACAGCACAGTGTGTCGGTTTCCGAGCACACGGGCAACGCCAAAACTCCAAAAAATGTTGTGGTCTCTCACGAAGAAGAGACTGAAGCGCGCAAACGTGCGTTTGAAGAAAAAGCGCTGGCAGCTTCGAACGCCGACAAGGCACTTGCAGCAGCACTTGCAGAGCACACCGAACTCAGAGTGTCAGACGACACCACGGCTGCGAACACCCAAAAAGCAGCGGCCAACAACGAGGCCCTCAATCGCCAAGGCATTGCTGGCGAAGGTGCCGCCAAACCCAATGTCCAACACCTCTCCACTGATGCGCTTGAAGCCAACCACCAAAAGGTAGGCACCGACAAGCTTCAAGACAACATCCAGTCGGTGAGCAACGGCAAAGACATGGCTGCTAATGTGCAAAACATTTCAGTGGACGTGATAGCAGCTAACCAGCAAAAGCTGGAGGGCGAGAAAGGCATTGGCACAAATAAGCAAGACATCCCGATCGATGTGATTGGAGCCAATCAGCAAAGTGTGAGCCATGGCAATATTGCAACCAACACACAAAAAATTACCGGCGAGAAAGCGATTGAACCCAATCGACAAGGCATCCCAACTGATGTGATTGCGCCGAATGTGCAAGACATCAGCAGCAAGCCTTTTACGGCAAACAACCAAACCATTGCACAAGATGCACTGGGGCTCAATCGCCAAGGCCTTGACAACGGCCTTGCGGCTGCAGCCAATTTGCAAGCTTTGCCCAAAGACGATGTGGCAGTCAATCGCCAATCGCTAGGCCAAGATGGCAACGCCAAAAACCAGCAAGGCATTCCCGCAGATGGCACCAGCAGCCATAATCAAAAGCTGACCGAGCTAGGCGTACAAGTTAACCAACAACCGCTAGCCGCCAGCATGGCGCCTAACAACCAAGCCATCGGCTCAGATGCACCCACGCTGAACCGTCAAGCGTTGCCACAAAACGCCCCGCCAGGCACAAACCGCCAGAGCGTGGACAACGGCAAGATTGAATCGCATTTCGAAGCTCTGCCCTCGGGCCAGGTTGTTCGCAAAAAAGTCGACTTTGCCGCAGAAGCAGCCAACCTCAAAACTGGCGCAAAGCCCGCGGCCAAACCCAGTGATCGGCCACGCGTTCCACTCACAGCAGCTGACCAGCAAGAAGCCAAACTCAAGCGTGAAAAATTGATGGCCGAGTTCCATGGACGTGTCGCGGGCATCAAACATAACGTGGACGCACTCAACCACCGCCTGTCTAATTTTGAGGAAAAAGTTCATAAAGAAGATGCCAACCTGATCAAAGGGGCACTCGAAAACTTCGACATTCATCGTAACTAAGTCACTTGTCTCTCATTTGCCATGGGATTGACCCATATCTGATTACGATTCTTACCTGCCACACCCGCAGGTTTTTTTGTTTTGGGAGTTTCTTTGAGTCATCTCTTTTCTGAATTCACGCTCACATCGCCAAGTGGCCCTCTTACTTTGGCCAATCGCGCCATCGTGGCCCCCATGTGCCAATACTCCGCCGAAAACGGCCAAGCGACCGACTGGCATTTGATGCACTGGGGCAACATGCTCAACAGCGGTACCGCCATGTTCATCATCGAAGCCACGGCCGTTGAACCTGAAGGACGCATCACCCCCCTGTGCTTGGGACTTTGGGACGACGCCACGGCTGCAGCACTGCAAGACAAACTGAGTCGTGCCCGTCAATTGGCACCCAAGGTGCCTGTGTGCATTCAACTCGCCCACGCAGGCCGCAAAGCATCCAGTGCGGCGCCTTGGCAAGGCGGTCAGTTGCTCACGCCTGCGCAAGGCGGTTGGCCCACCGAAGGCCCCTCGCCCATCCCGCATTTAACGCAAGAAGCTGCCCCCCATGAACTCGACGCCAAAGGCTTGGCACGCATTCTCAACGCCTTTGTCAAAGCCGCAC
>CANCCJ010000267.1 GCA_947374535.1 Comamonadaceae bacterium
GGAGCGCTTCACTGCCCAAGAAGCTTGGAGCTACGGTTGCGTGATGCTGCGCCTACACCTAGATGCAGACACCGGCAAACCCACGATTGAGCGCTTGGTGTGGGTCGACGATGCGGGCCATGTCGTGCAGCCTAAGTTGGCACATGGCCAACTCATCGGTGGCGCCGCACAAGGACTTGGCCAAGCCTTCATGGAGCAACTCATTTACGACGACCAAGGCCAACTCGTCACCGGCTCGTTGATGGATTACGCCATTCCCCGTGCCAGCGACATACCCGACATAGAGATTGTCTCAATGCACACACCTAGCCCTCTCAATTTGTTGGGAGCCAAAGGCGTGGGCGAGGCAGGCTGCATTGGCATCCCCGCAGCCTTGATGAATGCAGCCCGCGATGCACTGTCCCCCATTGGCGAGCCCACGCTTGAATTTCCACTCACGTCAGAACAACTCTGGCGTGCCATGCACATCCATAACCCCAAGGAAAAATCATGAAATACAAAAAATCAGAAGCCAAAGAATACGCCCGCGAACACATGGTAGGGGTGTGGGCCGCGAACCTCACCCCCTTTGATGCATCGCTCAAACTCGATGAAAAAGCCTATCGCGAAAACTTGGGCCACTGGATCAACACACTCAATTTGGGCGGTTTGTTCATCGCGGGCAAACAAGCTGAGTTTTTCTCCATGAGTTTGGCCGAGCGCAAAAAGCTGATGGAACTGTCGGTTGAAGTGGCGCACGAAGCTGGAAATCGCAACGGCAAGGGCCATTGCGGCATCGTCACCTCCTGCTCCGACACCAATTTGGATGTGGTGCTCGACTTGGCAAAACACTCGCAAGACATTGGCGCCGACTATGTGATCGTGCACAGCCCTGTGCTGCACTTTGGCGCAGACACAGACGACACTATTTACGAGTACTACCGTTATTTATCAGAAAAAATTGACATTGGTTTGGCCATGTGGAACCACCCCGACTGTGGCTATGTGATGAGCCCTGAGCTCTGCGCCCGCATCGCCGATTTACCCAACGTCGTGGCCATCAAATACAGCACAGACCGTGAAAAATACAAACGCCTCACTGAAATGGTGGGCCACAAAATTCATGTCAGCAACCCTGACGAACCTGATTGGCTCGAAAACATCATCGAGTTGGGTTGGAAGCTCTACCTTTGCTCAACGCCGCCCTTCTTGCTGCAGACGGCCGCAGATCAACGCATGAATGAGTACACCCAATTGGCTTTTGCGGGCAAGTTCGAAGAAGCACGCCGTGTGCGCGACAGCTTGCAACCCGTGCGTGACGCGCTCAAGCACTCCAAGCCCAAAGGTAAACCACAAGCCCATGCGAAATATTGGCAGGAGTTACTGGGTCAGCATGGCGGACCTGTACGTCGGCCTTTGTTACAACTCACTGAAGCAGAACGCGAAACCACGCAAAAGGCCTTTGCCGCTTCAGGTCTGAAACTGAAATAGTTCTGTGCATACAGCCCTCCTCAGCCTGCAACTCAACCATCGTGCCATCACGCTCGATGTAGCACCGTCATCGCTGCTGATTGATGTCTTGCGCGAGCAATGCCAACTCACCGGCACGCACCAAGGATGTGACACCGCGCAGTGCGGGGCCTGTACGGTGTTGGTCGATGGCCAGTCCATCAAATCATGCAACCGATTGGCACTGCAGTGCGCAGGGCAATCCGTGCTGACGATTGAAGGCGTGGCCCCAAATGCGCATGAATTGCATGTGATGCAGCAATGCTTCAGCCAGCACCATGCATTGCAGTGTGGCTTTTGTACGCCAGGATTTGTGATGCGCGCCTTGGCCATGGTGCACGAGGACGTGCCAGCCACACCCTCAGCGGTGCGCGAGGCGTTGTCGGGCAACCTGTGCCGTTGCACGGGCTACGAAGGCATCGTCAAAGCTATCTGCGAGGGCCTAGAAAAACTGAGGCATGTCGAAGGATGAACCCCGCAGCCTACCTTCGCCCACGCTCAATCACTGAGGTTTCCCAGTGCTTGCAACGCTTGCCAGAGGCTCAACTGCTGGCGGGTGGACAAAGTTTGCTGGCAGCCTGGCGACTTGGACTTTGCAAGCCCACACACTTTGTAGACCTGCAAGATGTGCCCGACTTGAAAGACATACGCATCGAAGGCGATGCACTGTGGGTAGGTGCGATGTGCACACATGCCCAAATTGCGCAAAGTCCAATCATCGCAACGCAGTTTCCTATGCTCAGCGCGTTGGCGCATGGCATCGCCGATGCGCAAGTTCGCAACGTCGGCACCATCGGTGGGGCTTTGGCTAACAACGACCCTGCGGCGTGTTGGCCCGCCGGCGTCTTGGCCATGCATGCCGACATCGTGACCAACGAGCGCGTGATCAACGCTGATGCGTTTTTTCAAGGCCTCTTCACCCCAGCCCTGCAAGAGGGTGAATGGATACTGGGCCTGCGCTTTGCGCGGGTGGCATGCGCGCGGTACCTGAAGTTCGAACAAGCGGCGTCGCGTTTTGCCTTGGTCGGCGTGGCGGTGATGCGATCGATGGACGGTGAAGTGCGCGTGGCGGTCACAGGGTTGGGCCAAGGCGTCACGCGCTGGTACGAAGCTGAAACGGCACTCACCGCTGCGTGGCATGTAGAGGCCTTGAACAAGCTGGACTTTGACGTCTCAAATGCCCAATCCGACATCCATGCCAGTGCGCAATACCGGGCACATCTGGTCGCTGTGTTGTGTCGGCGTGCTGTCGCTGCGAACACCGGCGAGTCTGGTGCTATGCCAGCGCGCACGTCAGTTGCGCATACCCCAGTGGTACCATCGAAAGCGCGCATTCAGGGCAGTCACTTGTTGCAAGCAACGCCAGAATATGTGTGGCATCAGTTGCTAGACCCCGCTGTGCTTCAGCGTTGCATCCCCGGTTGCACCGCCATGACGCGCACACAGCCTGAGCACTACCAAGCAGTGGTGAAGATAGGTTTAGGTCCTGTCTCTGCCACCTTTGCAACTCAGGTTGCACTTTTCCCTGAAGCGCCCAATCATGCATCCGCGCCCACCCGTTGTCGGTTGGTGCTCTCCGGCCAAGCAGGGGCTTTGGGAGAAGGCAAAGCCACTGTGTTGGTGCAACTGCATGCGATACAAGACCCGCAAACCCAAAGCATTCACACACGCCTTGATTGGCAAGCCAGCCCCGAAGTCACAGGCAAGCTGGCACAGCTAGGCAACCGATTCATGGATGCCACGGCACACAGCTTGAGTCAACAGTTTTTCAACCGCTTCAGTGCGGG
>CANCCJ010000268.1 GCA_947374535.1 Comamonadaceae bacterium
TGCTGGGATGACTTGCGCAAGCAGTATCCACACTGGAATGACGAGGTGCTGAGTGACTTGGCAGAAGCGATGGATATGCACACGCACCGTGAAAAGCAATTGCACATGCTGTCCGCAGGCAGTCGCCGCAAAGTCATGGTGGTCGCCGCATTGGCATCGGGCGCAGCGGTCACGCTGCTGGACCAGCCCTTCGCCGCACTCGACTTGCGGTCTATCCAAATCATCCAAGAGTTTTTGAGCGAAGCAGCAGAACACCCACATCGGGCGTGGATCGTCGCCGACTACGAACCGCCTAGCGATTTGCCGTTGGCTTGCGTGTTGAACTTAGACATGTGCTCATAAATTTCGGGCGTCAAAAAGGCGCTGTCGCCAGCGCCTTTTCGTTTGCACCTAAGTGCCAAGGTATTAAGCCTTGGCTGCGTCCAAGTTGCGCAAGCGAATGTGCAACTCGCGCAATTGTTTTTCGTCCACAGGGCTAGGTGCTTGGGTGAGCAAACACTGAGCGCGTTGGGTCTTGGGGAAGGCAATCACGTCACGGATGGATTCCGCACCGGTCATCAAGGTCACGATGCGGTCCAAACCAAAGGCCAAGCCGCCGTGGGGTGGTGCGCCATATTGCAAGGCGTCGAGCAAGAAGCCAAATTTGAGCTGAGCTTCTTCGGGTGTGATCTTCAACGCATCAAACACTTTTTGCTGCACATCGGCGCGGTGGATACGAACTGAGCCGCCACCCATTTCCCAGCCGTTCAACACCATGTCGTAGCCCTTAGAGATGCACTTCTCGGGCGCGGTGACCATCCAGTCTTCGTGGCCGTCTTTGGGCGCGGTGAAGGGGTGGTGCACAGCGGTGTAACGCTGGCTTTCGTCGTCGAACTCGAACATGGGGAAGTCCACCACCCACATCGGCGCCCAACGGTCTTCGAACAAACCGTTCTTCTTGCCGAACTCGCTGTGGCCAATCTTGATGCGCAACGCACCGATAGCGTCGTTGACGATTTTGGCCTTGTCAGCACCGAAGAAAATCAAGTCGCCGTCTTGTGCGCCTGTGCGCTCCAGCACGGCAGTGAGTGCCGCATCGTGGATGTTCTTGACGATGGGTGACTGCAAACCGTCACGGCCTTTGGACAGGTCGTTGACGCGGATGTAGGCCAAGCCCTTGGCACCATAGATCTTGACGAACTCGGTGTAGGCGTCAATCTCGCCACGGCTGATGCCGCCACCTTCGACAGAGCCGTGAGGCACGCGCAAGGCGACCACGCGGCCACCCTTCATGTTGGCAGCGCCTGAGAACACTTTGAAGTCCACATCGCCCATGACGTCTGTCAGTTCAGTGAACTGCAATTTCACGCGCAAGTCGGGCTTGTCAGAACCATAGATGTGCATGGCGTCTTGGTAGGTCATGACGGGGAACTCGCCGAGGTCCACGCCAATGGTGTTGGTGAACACGCGCTTGATCATGCCTTGGAACATGTCGCGGATTTCTTCCTCGCTCAAGAACGAGGTTTCAATATCAATTTGGGTGAATTCAGGTTGACGGTCAGCGCGCAAGTCTTCGTCGCGGAAGCACTTGGTGATTTGGTAATAACGGTCATAGCCCGCCACCATCAACAATTGTTTGAACAACTGAGGCGACTGTGGCAATGCAAAGAAATGACCATCGTGGACGCGGCTGGGCACGAGGTAATCGCGCGCGCCTTCAGGCGTGCTCTTGGTGAGCATGGGGGTTTCGATGTCGACAAAGCCATTTTCATCGAGGTACTTGCGCACTTCCATCGATACTTTATAGCGCAGCATCAGGTTGTTTTGCATGTACGGACGGCGCAAGTCGAGCACGCGGTGTGTGAGGCGTGTGGTCTCAGACAGGTTGTCGTCGTCAATTTGGAACGGTGGCGTGACCGACTCGTTCAAGACGATGAGCTCGTGGCACAGCACTTCAATCTTGCCGCTATTCAGGCCTTCGTTGGTGGTGCCATCAGGACGAGCGCGCACCAAGCCTTTGACTTGGATACAAAACTCGTTGCGCACGTTCTCGGCCACTTTGAACATCTCGGGGCGGTCGGGGTCGCACACCACTTGCACATAGCCTTCGCGATCGCGCAGGTCAATAAAGATGACGCCACCATGGTCACGACGACGGTTGACCCAGCCGCACAGGCTCACGGTTTGACCATTCAGGGCTTCGGTCACGAGACCGCAGTAGTGGGAACGCATTGCCATTTTTAGTTTCTCTTTTCTTTGAGTGCGGGGACGCTGGGAGAGACAGCGCCCATTGAAATTACATAAGTCAAAGCTTCGTCAACGCTGAGATCGAGCTCAATGACATCAGCCTTGGGAACCAGCAAAAAGTAGCCGCTGGTGGGGTTGGGGGTGGTGGGCACGTAGATGCTCAAAAACTCACCCTCCAGCTTGCTGGCCACTTCACCCATTGGTGTGCCAGTTTGAAAAGCGATGGTCCATGTACCACTGTGGGGGTACTGCACCAGCAAGGCTTTGCGAAAGGCATTACCGCCATCGGAGAACAGGGTGTCTGACACCTTTTTCACGCTGGAGTAGATCGACTTGACGATGGGGATTTGGTTCAGCAAACGATCCCATTGTCTGACCCACCAGCGCCCAGCCACGTTAGACACCAAAGCGCCTGTCAGCAGCAACACCAACACCAGCAAGATGACGCCAAGGCCTGGCACATGGTCGAGCCAATAAATCATGTCGGGTGAGATCAGGTGCAGCTTGGTCAGCGTCCCAAGAAACGCGCTGTCCAATGAACCCACCAGCCAGCTCAACACAGCCACGGTGATGACCAATGGCGTCCAGACCAAGAGGCCTGCGAGCAGGTATTTTTTAATCGGCATGAAAAACCTAGTGGTATTAAAAGTTAGTGGCAAGCGCAACCACCGCCACAAGCGGCTGGGGGCGTGCTGCTGGTCGTGTCAGCCGAAGAAGGCGAAGCAGTCTCGGTCGTAGCTGCTGCACCACCTGTGACAGACGCCGGGGCTGAAGTACCACCCGAGCCGCCTTTGAAATCGGTGGCATACCAACCCGAGCCTTTGAGCTGAAAGCCAGCAGCGGTGAGTTGCTTAGAAAACGTGGGTTTGCCGCACGCTGGACAGTCGGTCAGCGGGGCATCTGAGATTTTTTGCAGGACGTCCTTGGCATGGCCGCAGGACCCGCATTTGTAGGCATAAATGGGCATGGCGAGACGGATTCGGTAAAACCCTGAATTATAGGCGCCCAAGCCCTATTTCAA
>CANCCJ010000269.1 GCA_947374535.1 Comamonadaceae bacterium
AACCATCGGTAATTTGCAAACGCTCAATCACGGTACGGCTCAGCCAGCACCCTGCATCGTATTCGAAGCCGATCACCGATTCGACCGCCTTTTTGTTCAGCATGTCGTAGTTCACGCGCGCCACGCTGTACCAGCGGCCCTCGCCCAAACCGCGACCTTGGCCATCGCTGCCATCAGCGCCGCCCCACAAGTCGTGCAAGGGCCATTGCCAGCCGACGTCGAGTTGTTGCGACACAGGCGCGGCTGACTCGTCGTTTTCAGTGCGCCACGCGGCGTTGATGACACGGTAGGGGCCGGGGTTGTAGCGTCCGCCCACCACGCGGCGCATGAAGTTATTGGTTTTTGGGTTGTATTGCACGGTGGAGTCCACGGCCCAAGCGCGCGAGAGGTTCAAGCTGGCACCGGCCAACACATCACTGATACCGGCCTTGGCGGTGGGGTCATCGGGCAATGTGATTTGCTGCTCTTGCATCCGCACACGTTGCGCAATGCCAAAGCGTGCGCCTTCTGCGCCCGTTTCTGGATCAATGAAGCGCGAGGTTGCACCCAAGGTGAGCAACTTGCTGTCAGAGATGCGGTCATGACCGCCAAAAGCGTTCTCGGTGAAGATGCTGGCGAAGTTGAACGCATTGCCACCCGAGTCGTAGTTGGGCAAGTAGTTTTGATTGCGATAGGGCGTGTGCACGTAGAACACGCGAGGCTCTAGGGTCTGCACCCAATCTCTGCTAAAAAGACGGTGGCTGCGTTCAAAGGCCATGCCCGCATCGACGCTAAATGTCGGCACGGTCACGCTGGCGCTGGTTTGCCCTTGGTGGCCGTTGTAAAACAGCGTGTTGGGCAAGCCCCCTTCAAATTGGTAGCTACGACCATGCAATTGCATTTTGGGGGTGATGTAGCCGTAGGAAGAAATATAGGGACGGCTGAGTTGCGCTACCGACACCGCACGGTCTGCGTTGGGCGCGCAATTGTTGTAAGTGGTCAATCCGCTGGTGTAGACATTGGCGCAATCTTCGGTGCGCACAGATGAAAAACGTGTGAAGTCGCCATCCACGCTGAAATCAAATCCACCGACGTTGAAGCGCTGCAAGCGAGCCGTGAGTTGTGGCAAACGGTCAAACGGTGGCGTGATGCGGTTGTTCACATTGGCCAAATCTTGCAGGGTTTGCCACTTTTGAGCGCGCATGCCGGTGGTGATGAAACCATCGGTCCACGACAGACCGGCATCGCTTGACAGCAAGCGTTGAATGCCCGAGCTGCTGCTCATTGAAAAGTCTTTCCAGTAATCGTCATCACTCACGCGGTTGACATTCAGGGTCAAGCCCAGACCGCCGCCTGCAAGGTAAGGGTTGATCAAACCGTTGTGTGTGTAGTTCATACCCCAGCGCCGCGCGTCATTGCGAAGCTGGTCTTTCTCCATGTAGTCAAACCGCATCACCCCTTGAAACGGGGGTTGTGGTGCCGCGCTCTCTAAGTAGCGAAATTCGGTGCCTAAATTGAGGCCGCGTTTGCTCCAATACGTGGGATAGAACGTCATGTCGCGGTTGGGCGCCAAGTTCCAGTAATAAGGCTGTGTGTATTCCAAGCCACCAATGTTGTCCACGCCAATGTTGGGCGGCAAGAGACCCGACTTGCGCTCATCGTTGAGCGGAAATTCCACTTCTGGCACAGGCAGGATAGGCACGCCCTTGAAGCGCACCGAGGCGCCTTCAACCAAGCCAATGTTGCGATCACTGTCGATGGAAATCTTGTCGCCCTTGAAGAACCAATCAGGCATCCAATCGGGCCCGGGCTTGCGCTGACAGGTGGTGAAACTGGCGTTGTGCATCACGGTGTGTGCGGGGTCTACAAAATCAATGCGATCTGCATTGCCGTAGGCGTTGTTTTTCAGGAGCCGGTAGTTGGGCTGCGTGAAAAAGCCTTCAAAAGCGTCTAGGTGCAAATCGAGGGCCGGGCCTTGGTACACATTGCCAGATTGGTTGATGTAGACATGGCCGCGCGCCTGCGCCAGATCATTGACTTGGTCGTAATCAATCTTGTCGGCTTTGAGCAACAGCTCGCCACGGCGCAAAACCACTTGGCCTTCGAGCACCGTTTGTTGGTTGGTGCGTTCGTTGAGCGTGTCACTTTGCACATACGTGGGCAATTGCTTGCGTGTTTCAGACGAAATGCCTTCTTGCAGCAAGCTGCTGGGCCTTAAAACCAGGGGCGTTCCCGTGGCCGTTTGTGCTTGTGCGCTGATTTGTCCGGCCAGCATGCCCATCACCAGCCACGACAGGGCGCGAATTTGGCGGTGAAAATCAGGCAACAACATCAAAACAGGAAAACCTCGTTTGTAGAATTTAGATTATCCATGAGCACACCCCCTATTCCCCAGCCTTCGGGCACATCTCTCCAGGTCCCTCAAGGTGCCCCCATTGAATGGGCGCAGCCCGATCGCCAAGCCGCCTTCCACCAGTGGCTAGACGCCCAAGCGAGCACCCACGGTGTGCTGCCAGCCACTGTGCGGGCCGCCTCCGCCGATGCCAGTTTTAGGCGCTATTTCCGTGTCGACACCGCCAACGGTTCGTGCATCGTCATGGATGCTCCGCCCGACAAAGAAAACTGCGAGCCCTTTGTGCGAATCGCGCGTTTAATGTTGGATGCGGGCCTCTACGCCCCAGGCATCTTGGCGTGGGACGCGCCACAAGGCTTCATGTTGCTGGACGATATTGGCTCGCAAACCATGATGGACGTCATCAACCGTGACGACCCGCAAGCCAACCACGGCCTGTACATGCGCGCCCTCGATGCCTTGCTGACGCTGCAGCAAAGCAGCCGTCCGGGCGTGTTGCCGGCGTATGACGAGGCCTTGCTACAACGCGAGCTGACGCTGTTCCCCGATTGGTACCTCACCCAGCACCGCCAGTTGCAAATCGACGGTACTCAACGCGAGATGTTGGATAAAACTTTCAAGACCATCGTGCAACGCAACTTGGCCGCACCCAACGTGTATGTGCACCGCGACTTCATGCCGCGCAATTTGATGATGCCGCACGACGCGGCAGAAAAACGCTTGGGCGTCTTGGACTTCCAAGACGCGGTTTATGGCCCCGTCACCTACGACATGGCCAGCCTCATGCGCGATGCGTTTTTGACGTGGGAAGAAGACTTTGTGCTCGACGTCACCATCCGCTATTGGGAACGTGCCCGCAAACTTGGGCTGATGGACTTCGAAGATTGGCACAACGACTTTGG
>CANCCJ010000270.1 GCA_947374535.1 Comamonadaceae bacterium
CAGGCGCTGCTGGCCTTCGATGCCCACCTCGTCAAGCAGGATGTGGCGCGAGTAGCGCAGCAGTTGGTCGTCGTTCACCGCAGGGTCACAAGTGAATTACTTGTCTTTTTTCTCTACAGGACGCTCCGTTTGCGTCTTGCTGGCTAACACGGTTTGGCCTTTTAGGCGTTTGATCGCTTGCTCAAGTTGGAAGTCTTTGTCGCTGCCAAACTCAGGCGGGCGGCGCTCGCTGTTGGGTTTTTTGGACTCTTCTTCCAAACGCTTCATGGCTTCTTCGCGGGCCTTCTCTTTTTCTTTTTCTTTTGCCGCGTCTTTGGCGTCTTTGCCTTGACCGCTTTCTAAGTGCTTGTCCAAATCAGCTTCACGCATACGCAGAATGGCGTAAGGGCTGCCCTCGGCGGTGTCGTCCAGTAGCACGTCGGGCACGATGCCTTTGGCTTGGATGCTGCGGCCACTGGGCGTGTAGTAACGCGCGGTGGTGATTTTCAACGCCGTGTCTGGGCCGAGCTGGCGCACGGTTTGCACCGAGCCCTTGCCAAAGGTTTGGCTGCCCATGATGGTGGCACGTTTGTGGTCTTGCAAGGCGCCGGCCACGATTTCGCTGGCCGATGCCGAGCCTTCGTTGACCAGCACGACCAAAGGCACGGTGCGGTAAATGCCTTTGGTGGCTTGGTGCAGACGTGCGATGGGGTCGTTGCCATTGCTGCGGCGGTAAAACTCAGGCGAAGCTTTGTAAACAAACTTGCTTTCCGCCAATTGACCGTTGGTGGACACCACGCTCACGTTCTCGGGCAAAAACACCGCCGACACGGCCACGGCAGCGTCCAACAAACCACCGGGGTCGTTGCGCAGGTCTAACACCACGCCTTTGAGTTTGGGTTCTTGTTTGTAGATGTCTTCCAACTTTTTGGCAAAGTCGTCCACGGAGCGCTCTTGGAACTGGCTCAGGCGAATCCAGCCGTACCCGGGCTCCATCACCTTACCTTTGACGCTTTGCGTTTTGATTTCCTCACGGATGATGTTCAAAGGGAACGTGCGGTTTTCATCTTTGCGGTAGATGGTGAGCAGCACTTTGGTGCCGGGTTCGCCACGCATGCGCTTGACAGCGTCGTTGAGCGACAGACCTTTGACCGCGGTGTCGTCAATCTTGGTGATCAAGTCACCCGACTTGATGCCGCCACGGAAAGCGGGTGAGCCTTCGATGGGCGACACAATTTTGATTAGGCCTTCTTCTTGTGTGATCTCAATGCCTACGCCCACAAAGCGGCCGGTGGTGCCTTCGCGGAATTCTTTGAAAGACTTTTTGTCGTAGTACTGCGAGTGCGGGTCAAGGCTGGCGACCATGCCAGTGATGGCATCGCTGATGAGTTTCTTCTCGTCCACTGGCTCGACGTAGTCGCTTTTGACCATGCTGAACACAGCGGCCAGTTGCTGCAATTCTTCCAGGGGCAGCGGTGCCATATTGGCGCGTGCCGCGGTTTGCAGCGAGACGGTGGTCAGTGCGCCGGTCAGGGCGCCGATGGCGACCCAGCCTGCAATCTTGAGTTTTTGACGCATGTGGCCTTCGAGAATGGACAAATTTAGTAGGTGCTCAATATACAACGCGCCCAGAAGGCGCGCTGCAAGTAGGCCGATTAGGCTTTGCCTTGTGTGGCCACTGAAGCCGCCGCTTTGGCAGCCGCTTCGGCATCGCCCAAGTAGTAATGACGAATGGGTTTGAGGTTCTCGTCCAACTCATACACAAGTGGGATGCCGTTGGGGATATTCAAGCCCACAATTTCAGCATCTCCGATGTTGTCGAGGTATTTCACCAATGCACGGATCGAGTTGCCGTGTGCCGCCACCACGATGCGCTTGCCTGCTTTGATGGCAGGTGCCATCGACTCGTTCCAGAACGGGATGACACGGGCCACGGTGTCCTTCAAACACTCGGTCAAGGGCACTTGCGCGGGATCGAGCTTGGCGTAACGGGGGTCGCCGCGTTCGCTACGGGGGTCGGTGGCTTCGAGTTCAGGCGGTGGCGTGTCATAGCTGCGGCGCCAGATCAGCACTTGGTCGTCGCCGTATTGCTTGGCCATGTCGGCTTTGTTCAAACCTTGCAGGCCACCATAGTGGCGCTCGTTCAAACGCCAGCTTTTGACCACGGGCAGCCAAGTGCAGTCCATCTCGTCCAACGCGAGGTAGAGGGTGCGAATGGCGCGTTTCAAGACGCTGGTGTAAGCCACGTCAAACTCATAGCCTTCGGCCTTGAGCAGCTTGCCTGCGTTCTTGGCTTGTTCGATGCCGGTGGGGGTCAAGTCCACATCGGTCCATCCGGTGAAGCGGTTTTCAAGGTTCCAAGTGGATTCGCCGTGGCGGATTAATACGAGCTTGTACATGGTTTAAATCAACAGAGTCAGTGAAAGATTGGCTGTGATTTTAGAATGCTGGCCTGACTCGATACTTTTAACCCCCTGAACTGGATTCCCCGTGAAATTTATTCTCGACAACTGGATGTTGATAGCCATTGCCTTGAGCAGTGGTTTCTTTTTGCTGCTGCCCGTGGTGCAAGGCGCTGCAGCCACCGGTATTTCGCCCACCGAGGCGGTGCAATGCATGAACCGCGAAAAAGGCGTGGTGGTCGACGTGTGCAGCGCCGATGAGTTTGCCCAAAGCCACATCAAAGGTGCCGTGAACGTGCCCTTGGACGAACTCGAGGCGCGTCTCGACAAGGCGGTGAAAAACAAAAGCACACCTGTCATCATGGTGTGTGCGGCGGGGGCTCGTTCCAAGCGTGCCCAAGCCATCGCCCAAAAACTGGGTTACGACAAGGTGCATTCGCTGCATGGTGGGCTGAAAGCTTGGAAAGAAGCTAACCTGCCTGTTGCCAAAGCTTAATTGGCAATCGCCCCCAATCACCTCGGAGAACGCACCATGCCAGCCGTCAAGATGTACACCACCGCCGTTTGCCCGTATTGCATTCGCGCCAAGCAACTGTTGAACGCCAAGGGCGTGGCCCAAATTGAAGAAATCCGCATCGACACCGACCCTGAGGCACGCGCCCACATGATGCAAATCACGGGCCGTCGCACGGTGCCGCAAATCTTCATTGGCGAGACGCATGTGGGGGGCTGTGACGATTTGGTGGCCTTAGATGCCAAAGGCGGTTTGCTGCCTTTGTTGCAATCTTGAGCTGACATAATTCAGCCATCCCGATTTGCTGCCC
>CANCCJ010000271.1 GCA_947374535.1 Comamonadaceae bacterium
CTCTTACGATGACCTGATGCGTGCAGCCGACCTGATGCCATTCGCCTTGGTGGGCACGGTACTGGGGGCTTACATCACCAAGAAAATTGCCGATGTTTGGTTTTACCGCTTGGTACAAGGCGGGTTGTTTGTCGTCTCCCTCAAACTCATTGCGGATGTTCTTCTATGACGCCCCTACACCCAGCCCCTTTGCGCCTTGGTATATTGGGCTGCGCCAACATTGCTAAACAATTTGCGCGCGATGTGAATGGCAGCTCGCAGGTGTCCATCCAAGCCGTGGCCAGCCGTGACTTGGCCAAAGCCCAAGCCTTTGCAAAGGTCTTTCACATCCCAAGCGCTCACGGCAGTTACGACGCCTTGTTGGCCGATCCCGCGCTAGACGCCCTTTACATCCCCCTGCCCAACAGCCTACACGCAGAGTGGGCCATTCGCGCCATGCAAGCTGGCAAGCATGTGCTGTGCGAAAAACCGCTGGCACTCAACCTTGCCGAAGTGATGCACATGTTTCAAGTGGCACGCCAATGTGGCGTGATGTTGCTAGAGGCCTACCCTTACTGGTTCCAACCACAAACCCGTGATTTACTGGCTTGCTTAAGCCACGACAAGATTGGCGAAGTGCGCAGCATGCAAGCCAGCTTTGGCTTTACAGTGGGCAACACCGACACCAACATCCGCATGAAGCCCGACCTTGGTGGCGGCGCCTTGCTGGACGCTGGCAGCTATCCACTGAGTTTGATTCGTTTGGTGATGGGTTGTGCGCCCGAGGGTGTGATGGCACATGCCAACTGGGCCAGCACAGGCGTGGACATCAACCTGATGGCCACACTGTTTTATGCCGATGGCCGACGCGCGCAAATGTCTTGTGCCATGGACACAGCCAACCACCGCAGGGCTACCATCGTCGGCTCACAGGGCACCGTCGAGACCGAATACCTCAACCACACCAGCGACTCGCAAACACACGCCTGGGGTTACTTGCCCAGCCAACTGCGTGTGCGCCAAGGCATTGCCAACAGCGTTCCGTTTGAAGAAATTCGCTCGGCGTCAGGCAGTGGTTTTCGCTTTGCCGCCGAGGCGTTTGCCAAAGTGTTGCGCGAACAAGACATGCCCGCCATCGACCGCGCGGCTGCGGCCAGCCACGACATTGCAGCCACGTTGGATGCTATTCAAGCCAGCGCAAAAACAGGACAAGCGGTGCGCTTGATTCACTGATACACGGTCAGCGCACGCACACACCTCGATCGCCAAACTCAACGTTCACTGAAGCGCACGGTCTGTTGGCTTGCCGCAGCATGTGCAATCGCTTCGACCACCAGCAAGTTTTGCAATCCATCTTGCGCACTCACCAAAGGTTCGACTTCACCTTGAATGACGCGAATGAAATGGTCCATTTGCAGACGCAAGGGGTCTTCACGCTGTAAGGCCACGGTGCTGCGTTGATAGGGCTTGAACCACGACCGGTCTTCTGGTGTTGCATAGGTTTTCAAACGCATGGTCGGCACAGCCAAGCTCCCCACCGTGCCTGCAATGACATAACAGTCTTCATCGTCATAGCTGGCGTAGGCCTTGTTCTCTTGACTGGTTTGCTCCCAACTCCGCGCCGATGCCGATGTGTCTGACACCATGAAAGACGCCAACACACCCGATGCAAAACGAAACGTGATGGACGCCGTGTCTTCCACCGCAAAACCGCGCACCGCATTAGAGGTCATGGCTTGCACCTCAACAATCTCGCCGCACAACATGCGCAAGTTGTGAATCTCGTGGATGAGGTTGATCAAGATAGGGCCACCGCCCGCCTCGCGCCGCCAAGGCGCTTGCGTGAAGTAGTCATCGGGCTTGTAAAACATGGCACTGCCCATGACGCTGACCAGTCGGCCCAAACGCCCCTCGTCGATCACCGCTTTGGCTTGGCGCATGATGGGGCTGTGGGCACGGTGATGACCAATCAACACTTTGGCTGAGTGCGTTTGCGTGGCGTACACCAGCTTCTGGGCATCGGCCACGGTGTGCGCAATCGGCTTCTCCACCAACACTGGCACACCCGCCGCGATGCACTGCAAAGCTTGCGGCACATGCAAGGCATTGGGCGTGGCCAGAATTACCCCGTTGGGCAAAGCTTTGACCAGCAACGCATCTAATGTGGCATACCAAGGTACGCCGTGTTCCTGGGCCAAGGCTTGCGCAGCCTCAGACGGGTCGGCAATCGCGCTCAGCAGACACTGCGGGTTTTGCGCGATGACGGCCATATGGGCGCGACCAATCACGCCCGCACCGGCGACAGCGATGTTCACCGGGCGCATGCTTAAACGGTGGTTGATGCTGCCGTGGTGGTGTGCGCGCCACCCAAGAACAAACGTTCCATTTGTGGATCAGCCAAAATTTCAGCGGCTGATTTGTACAGCACCAAACGGCCAGACTCCAAAGCAATGGCGTTGTCCGAGTACTTGAGCGCACTTTTCACGTTTTGCTCCACCATCAGCACCGTGGTGCCTTGGTCTGCCAATTTGCGCAAGAGTTTGAACACGTCTTGCACCACCATCGGCGACAAGCCAATCGAGGGCTCGTCAATCAACAAGACTTTGGGACGCAACAGCAAAGCGCGACCAATTTCCAGTTGCTTTTGCTCACCGCCCGAGAGCGACGAGGCCAAGGAGTTCATGCGCTCTTTCACGCGTGGGAAGAACTCCAACACTTCAGGAATGCGCGCATGCGTGGTCTTCATGCCTAGCGTGATGCCGCCCAGCTCTAAGTTTTCGTACACCGAGAGTTGACCAAACAAATTGCGCCCCTGTGGCACAAAGGCAATGCCGCGTGCGAGCAAGTCTTTTTGTGTGGCGCCTGTGATGTCGTCGCCGTTCAAACGAATCTTGCCTTGACGCGGCGTGAGCAAGCCAAACAAAGTTTTGAGTACAGTCGATTTACCGGCGCCATTGGGGCCAATCAGCAAAGTGATGGAGCCCTTGGGCACAGTGAACGACAGGTTGTTCAAGATCATGAAATCTTTGTAACCCGCCACGACATCGTCAAACGCGATGCATGGGGTTGTGTCCGTGTGTTGTTCGCTCATGATCAACTCCCTAAGTAAGCGTCGAGCACTTGTTTATTGGCGCGAATCTCGGCCGGTGTGCCAATGGCCATCACCTTGCCTTCGACCATCACCATGATGCGATGGCA
>CANCCJ010000272.1 GCA_947374535.1 Comamonadaceae bacterium
GCTTTGGCCGAAGGCTTGGTCGCGGTGTACACATAGCTGGTGTCCGCCACGGCTTGGGCGGCGGCTTGCAGGCGGTGCGCGCTGGGATCCGTCAAACAAACCGTGATGTGGGCAGGCTTGGCCGCCTTCAGAGAGGCCACGGCTGCCGTAACCGCTTGTCGCACCAAACGGGCACTGCCATCGCCGCTAGAGACCAGCACCACGCGCTGGGCACTCACGCCTTGGGGACGCCAGACGCTCAGCAGCTTGGCAGGTGACTCATCCAAATCGCCGCTTTTGCGAGCGTCTGCAATCAATTGCGACAACGTATCTTTGGCCGTTTTCTCTTTGGCAGATACCAAGATAATGAGCGCATCGGTTTTATACGTGGCTGCAGCGTGTAAATCTAGGGTCTTGAGCTCGAAGTTCATAATTGCGGTTTTCCTCTATTGCTGATGTTATTCCATTCCTCCATTCGCAAAGAGCTGGCGCGCAGTTTTGGCGCCACGCTCATCGTCTTGGTCACCATCGTGATGACCATGATGCTCATCCGCACGCTCGGTCAGGCGTCGAGCGGAAGCGTCAATCCCACGGAAATCAGTCTGGTGATGGGTTACACCATGCTCGGCCATTTGCCCACCGTGCTGACCATGAGCCTGTTCATTGCATCCGTCGGCACCTTGTCTCGCATGTATTTAGAGAGCGAAATGGTGATTTGGCTGGTCAGCGGACGCGGTCTGCGCGCGCTGCTGAAACCCATGATTCGTTTTGCCTGGCCCATGTTGGTGACTGTCAGCGTTTTGGTGCTGCTCGTCTGGCCGTGGTCCAACCAACAAATCACAGAGCTCAAAGAACGGTTTGAGCGACGGGGCGATTTAGAACGGGTTTCGCCCGGGCAGTTTCAAGAATCCGCCAACGGCTTGCGTGTGTTCTTTGTGGACAAAGAAAGCGTGGAGAACAAACAAGGCAAAAACGTGTTCATCTCTTCGAGTGAGCGGGGCAAACAAGCCATGACCTCGTCCAAAGAGGGTCATGTTGAAATCGTCAATGAGGAACGTTTTTTGATGTTGAGCATCGGCCAACGCGTTGAGCAAACCCTGGGCGAAACCGAGCTCAAGGTGAGCGAGTTCAAGGTGTACGGCACCCGCATCAGCCAAGATGTGAAAGCCGCCGAATTAGCCCCGCCCAAAGCCACCAATAGCCTGCGGTTGATTCAAAACCCAACGCCCAGTAACTTGGGGGAATTGGCATGGCGCATCGGCTTAGCTATCGCCGCCTTTAATTTATTGGTCATTGCTTTGGCCATCACCAGCGCCAACCACCGTGTCGGGCGTGGCGGCAACTTGGCTTTGGCCTTATTCGTCTTTGTGGTTTATTACAACTTCATCAACCTGGGGCAGAGCTGGATCAGTGCTGGCAAAGTGCAATTTTTGCCTTATTTGATCGCCTTGCATGGCGGTGTGTTTGCACTGGCCATGAGTTGGCTGACCGTGCGGCACAACAACTGGAGCTGGCGCCAGCTCTTGGGCTCACGCCAAGAGGTCTCAGCATGAAAACCCTGCGGCGTCTGATTTACGGCGAAGTGCTGATTGCGGTGGCGTTTGTCACCTTGAGCTTTTTAGCTCTGTTCTTCTTCTTCGACTTTGTGGACGAACTACAAAACGTAGGCAAAAACGGCGGCGCTTATCAAGTGAGCCACGCTTTCTCTTACGTGTTGTTGTTGATTCCCAGCCATTTGTATGAACTGCTTCCCATCTCGGTGTTGATCGGTACCATTTTTGTGATGGCGCGTTTGGCACAGAGCTCTGAGTTCACCATCTTGCGTACCAGTGGCCTCGGCCCCACCTTGGCACTGCGCAACCTCATGGGCTTAGGCTTGGCGTTTGTAGTGCTCACCTTTGCGGTGGGTGACTACCTTTCGCCTTTTTGTGACCGCTACGGCCAACTCTTAAAGTCGCGCTACTTGGGCCAAATCACGGTGGGCCAAACCGGTGCTTGGCTGCGCGAACGCCAAGCGGACCGAAGCTACGCCGTCAACGTAACCACCCTCACCCCCGAAGGCAACCCCAAGGGCATTCGCATTTTTGAATTCAACCCAGACGGGCAATGGACCGCACTCACCAAAGCGGAAGTGGGCTTGCTCACTGAAGATTCGGCTTGGGATTTACGCCAGGTCGAACGTAATGAATTGTCTAGAACCCAGGGCGAATCCACCCTGATTCGCCGACACCTCGACAGCCAACGATGGGGCACAAGCATCACCTCTGAGATGGTGTCAGTCGCACTGCTCAAGCCAGAGCGCATGGGCACACTGGACTTGTTCCAATACATCCGCCACCTCAGCGCCAACGGCCAAACCACCCAGCGCTTTGAGATTGAGTTCTGGAAAAAAGTGTTTTACCCGCTCAGCTGCCTCGTGATGGTTGTGCTCGCCCTGCCCTTTGCCTACTTGCACTTTCGCAGCGGCAACATCGCCAGCCATGTGTTTGGTGGGGTGCTGGCGGGCATCAGCTTCTTCTTGCTCAACAACGTGTTCAGCTACATAGGCAACATCAACAGCTGGGCACCGTGGTTTGCGGCTGCCCAGCTGGCTTGCTCTACACCCTCGCCTCACTCGCCGCCTTTGGCTGGCTGGTGGTACGTCAATAAAGGCCCTCCATGCATGCCATCATTTTGTTTGCCCACGGCTCCCGTGACCCGTTGTGGCACAAACCCATTCAAGCCGTGGCCGAGCGCATTGCCCAACGCTCACCCAGCACCGTGGTGCGCTGCGCCTATTTGGAGCTGACTGAGCCGGACTTGCCGCATGTGGCCAACAGCTTGGTTGCCGAAGGTGCGACCAGCCTGTGCGTGGTCCCCATGTTCTTGGGCGTGGGCCGACATGCACGCGAAGACTTGCCCGCTTTGGTCCAAGCGCTCAAGACCAACCATCCCACGGTGGAAATCACCTGCCAGCCCGCTGTGGGCGAGCAAGACGCCCTGCTTGATTTGCTGGCTGAGATTGCGCTGCGATAAGTCAACAACCCGCCAACATCGAAAGCATAAAGAAACGATTAATTAGATGCTCAAGGCATAATGATGCGGCACATTACCCAGCCACGCCATGAACCTACATCAGTTTCGCTTCGTCCAAGAAGCCGTCCGCCGCAACCTCAACCTCACCGAGGTGGCCAAATCGCTGCACA
>CANCCJ010000273.1 GCA_947374535.1 Comamonadaceae bacterium
TCGTGACCTTGGATGCCATGTATGTCGAAGGCTTGGTGCACATCACGGAGTTAGGCGGCGAATACTTCCGCTTTGACGAAATGCGCCAAGAGCTCCGTGGCGAACGTACGGGCATTCGCTATGGCATTGGCTCGCGGGTGCGTATTCAAGTCAGTCGTGTTGATTTGGATGGTCGCAAAATTGACTTCCGCTTGGTGCGTGAAGCGGATGAGTTGTTACCTCGCGGTGCGAAGGAAGCCAATGGATCGTCCATGCAAAACTTCAAAACGGCAGTGAAAAAAGCATTCACCAAAATGAGTGGCAAGGCAGGACGGGGCGAACCTAAATCCGCTGCTGGCGCTCCTCGTAAATCAGGTGACAAAAAAACCAGCGCGAAGAGCCGACGCTCGCGCAAGTAAAGCAAACTATCGATGGCCTCAACGCACCGAGGCCGCTAACAATGCGGCATCGAGTGCGGGTGCATCGTTTGGCCATTTGGTCGCGATGTGGCCATGCATATACACGGCTTGGTAGGTGCCTGAGAAGGGGTCTTCGCTGCGTGCGATATACGCGCCTATCAGTCCAGCCAGTACATCGCCAGTGCCAGCTGTCGCGAGCAGCGCATTGCCAGACGCGTTGATGATGGGGGCGTGATTTGGGCTTGCAACGATGCTGCCCGAGCCCTTGAGGACTACAACGGATTGAAACGTGTTTGCAAGTTGCTGGGCCGCATGGATGCGATTTTTCTGAATGTCTTTCACCGAGCAATTCAAAAGCCGGGCCGCCTCTAGTGGATGAGGCGTGAGTATGGTTGGCTTATGGCGCGTGCTGCGTTTTTTCAACAGCTCTTGCAATGATGTGTCGCGTGCAATGGCGTTCAAAGCGTCAGCATCTAAGACCAAGCACAGAGATGACGACAGCACGTTAGGTAAGAGCGGGCGAATGGCATCGCCACCGCCACAGCCACACACGACCGTGGCCGTGTGCAAATCAAGCGCCGTAGGTGAGCGCACCATCAAGGACGGGTGCGTGGCTGTGATGGCGTGCTTTGCTTCGCTATCTAGCAATCCCACGAAGACGCGTCCAGCACCGCCATGCAAAGCGGCGACTGCCGCGAGCACGGCCGCACCAGACATGCCTGGCGCGCCACCCATTACCGCTACATCGCCAAAACTACCTTTGTGGCTGTTCTGAATCCTCGGTGCAGGGGGTGCCTGGTTTTGTTGCAGCCAAGCGGTGGGTATGGTTCCTACGTCAACGCCTAGGTGGTTAAACCAAACTTGCCCAGCGGCATCTTGACCATCTGCTGTGAATAATCCTAGTTTGAGTGTAAGCAAGCTCAAGGTATGGCGTTGAGGCTGTCCTAGCGTGCTGTGTGAGAGCGGTTGACCCAGCCATTCACCCGTGTCTGCCACCAACCCAGTGGGGATGTCGAGGCATAGCAACGGCGCGCTGTTGCTTTGCATCACATGAAGCCACTGTGCCATTAACCCTTCTGGCGCACGTTGTGCGCCGATGCCGAGTAGGGCGTCAATGGCGAGGTCAAAGTGCTCAGGCGCGTGTTCTGCAAAGGTAACGCCTGCATGCTTCGCGCGACGCCATGCATGTTGCGCGTCAGCTGGGGCGTGACCTTCTTCCCCCAACCAAGTGACGATAGGGTGTTTGCCCCAGGCATGCAAATGAATGGCAGCTTCTAAGCCGTCACCGCCGTTGTTGCCGGGGCCGCAGGCAATCCAAATTTTCTGTGCGTGAGGGGCAATTGCCAAGGCCAGTTGCGCAGTGGCTAAACCTGCGCGTTGCATCAGTGTGTGAGAACGAAGCGCGGCTTGTGCCCCAAGCTCAATGATTTGGGTCTGTGCCACGCTGTACAGCGGCCATTTGGCTTGGCTGCTCAGTGTTTGCGTGAGGGCGACTGTTTTCATCGTTGAAGGTGCAAGCGTTCAAGACCCAAACCTTGCAAATCAATGTCAGGGCTTTTGCCATTGATGCTGTCTGCCACTGCGCGGGCGCTGCCACAAGCTAAGGTCCAACCACTGGCGCCGTGGCCTAAATTGAGCCAAACGCCAGGGATGCCGCTGGCCCCCAGAATGGGTGGACCATCTGGCAGCATCGGGCGTGAACCTTTCCAAACCTGCACACTGTCTTGTGTGCGCGCGGCGCCGGGGAACCAGTCGTCCAACACACGGTAAAGCGTTTTGATGCTGGCTGCGTCGTGACGGTTGGCATTGCCACCCATTTCAGAACCTCCAGAGACGCGCACCCGTTGACCCAAACGGCTGATGGCGACTTTGTATTTTTCGTCGATCACGCCGCTGCGTGGGGCATCCAAGGGTTCACGCACAGCGGCGCTGATGGCGTAACCGTGTATCGACACCAAAGGAATGTGCAGGCCAAGTGGTCGAACGAGTCTCGCACTCGCAAGGCCTGCGCAAACGACGATGGCATCAAACTTTTCGCCCAAGTCTTGGGCTGAGGTGCGAATGATTTTCGGTTGAGCGGCGGTCAGGGGTTCGATCGGCGTGTTGAAGCGAAATTTCACGCCCAGAGCCTCGGCTTCGCCTTTGAGTAAGAGGGTAAATTGGCGGCAGTTACCCACTTCGTCTTCGGGGAAGTAAATGGCTTGCGCTAAAGTGGTTTCTGGACTGAGCGCAGGCTCGATGTCTCTAGCTTCTTTAGCACTCAGGGTTTTAAAGCCTAGCCCAGCATCGCGCATCACCTGCAAGGACGCTTGCATCAATTTGCTTTCCCGCTCGCTGCGCAGCAGCACCATGAAACCTTGGCTGCGTTCATGCACCAAGTTCAAAGTGTCGGTGAGGGTGCGCATCCGGTGGCTGCTGTACTCGGCCAAACGCAACATGCTTTCGCGGTTTCGCGCAAAGGTATTGCTGTTGCTGGCTTTGCGCATTTTCCATAACCAGCGCCATTCGGCGAAGCTGGGGTTTGAAATACGTAGCGGTGTATCGCGTTGCCACAAGTGAGACAGTACATGTTTGAGCATGCCTGGCTTTGCCCAAGGTGCCGCATAGCTCGCAGAGGCTACACCCGTGTTGGAGAAGCTGCATTCTTCGGCTGCGGCGCCATTGCGCTCAAAAACTGTGACTTCGTGGCCAAGTGTCGCTAATTCGTAGGCGGTGGTGATGCCAATCACGCCCGCACCAATCACGGCAACCTTCATACGG
>CANCCJ010000274.1 GCA_947374535.1 Comamonadaceae bacterium
TACATCTATTGAATAAACGGCTTTCGTTTCCATATACAGTTGAATCTCAGTTGCAAGCACGAAGGAAAACACATGATCGCCCAAGAACTTGAAGTCAGCTTGCACATGGCCTTTGTCGAGGCCCGTCAGCAACGACACGAATTCATCACCGTTGAGCACTTGCTCTTGGCATTGCTCGACAACCCCAGCGCCGCTGAAGTGCTGCGCGCTTGTTCGGCCAATATTGACGACTTGCGCAAGTCGCTCTCCAATTTCATCGCCGACAACACCCCTCAGGTCTCGGGGACCGAAGAGGTGGACACCCAGCCCACGCTGGGTTTTCAGCGCGTGATTCAACGCGCCATCATGCATGTGCAGTCCACAGGCAACGGTAAAAAAGAAGTGACCGGCGCCAATGTGCTGGTGGCCATCTTTGGCGAAAAAGACTCCCACGCGGTGTACTACCTCCACCAACAAGGCGTGACGCGCTTGGACGTGGTGAATTTCATTGCCCACGGCATCAAAAAGAGCGACCCACCCGAAGCCGTCAAAGGCGGTGAGTCCCCTCAAGCTGAACAGGAAGAGGGCGGTGCCGCCTCTGAAAAGAACGAGAAGGCATCGCCCCTCGAGCAATTCACCCAAAACCTGAACCAAGCCGCCAAAGACGGCAAGATCGACCCACTGATTGGCCGTGAGTACGAGGTCGAGCGCACGATTCAAATTCTTTGCCGTCGCCGCAAAAACAACCCGCTGTTGGTGGGTGAGGCCGGCGTGGGTAAAACCGCGATTGCCGAAGGTTTGGCATGGCGCATCACCCAAGGCGATGTGCCAGAAATCTTGGCCGAGGCCATCGTTTACTCGCTGGACATGGGCGCTTTGCTGGCCGGCACCAAATACCGTGGCGACTTTGAGCAACGCTTGAAAGGCGTCATCAAAAACTTGCAGAGCAAGCCCAACGCGATTTTGTTCATCGACGAAATCCACACGCTCATTGGTGCGGGTGCTGCTTCGGGCGGCACGCTGGATGCCTCTAACTTGCTCAAGCCTGCCTTGTCGAGCGGCCAGCTCAAGTGCATTGGCGCCACCACCTTCACCGAGTACCGTGGCATCTTTGAAAAAGACGCCGCCTTAAGCCGCCGTTTCCAAAAGGTGGATGTGGTTGAACCTACCGTTCAAGAGACGGTGGACATCCTCAAAGGCCTCAAGTCGCGCTTTGAAGAGCACCACAACGTCAAGTACGCCGTGGCCGCTCTGCAAGCGGCTGCCGAGCTGAGTGCCAAATACATCAATGACCGCCATTTGCCCGACAAGGCGATTGACGTGATTGACGAAGCCGGTGCGGCACAGCGCATCTTGGTCGCGTCTAAGCGTAAGAAAACCATTGGCAAGGCCGAGATTGAAGACATCGTGGCCAAAATTGCGCGCATTCCGCCCGCCAACGTGTCCAACGACGACCGCGGCAAGCTTCAAACGATTGAGCGCGACTTGAAGAGCGTGGTGTTCGGCCAAGACAAAGCCCTTGAGGTGCTGGCGTCTGCTGTCAAGATGGCACGTTCAGGTCTGGGCAAAGCCGACAAACCCATTGGTGCCTTCTTGTTCAGCGGCCCCACAGGCGTGGGCAAGACCGAAGCGGCCAAGCAGTTGGCCTACATCATGGGCATTGACCTGATTCGCTTTGACATGTCTGAGTACATGGAGCGCCACGCCGTGAGCCGCTTGATTGGCGCGCCTCCCGGCTATGTGGGCTTTGACCAAGGCGGTTTGCTGACCGAGGCGGTCACCAAGAAGCCGCATTGTGTGTTGTTGCTGGATGAGATTGAAAAAGCTCATCCAGACATCTTCAACGTGTTGTTGCAGGTGATGGACCACGGCACATTGACCGACAACAACGGCCGCAAGGCCGACTTCCGCAACGTCATCCTCATCATGACAACCAACGCGGGCGCCGAGACCATGAACAAGGCCACCATTGGCTTTACCAACCCTCGCGCAGCGGGCGACGAAATGGGCGACATCAAGCGCTTGTTCACCCCCGAGTTCCGCAACCGCTTGGACGCCATCGTGGGCTTCAAGGCTTTGGACGAAAACGTCATCATGCGCGTGGTCGACAAGTTCTTGCTGCAACTCGAAGGCCAGTTGGCTGAGAAAAAAGTCGAAGTTACCTTTAGTGACGCGCTGCGCAAGCACTTGGCCAAGAAGGGCTTTGATCCGCTCATGGGCGCACGCCCGATGCAACGCCTCATCCAAGACACGATTCGCAAGGCCTTGGCCGACGAACTGTTGTTTGGTCGCCTCACCGACGGTGGCCGTTTGAGCGTGGACATCGACGACAAAGAAGAAGTGCTGCTCGACATCACGCCTTTGCCTAAGAAGGAAAAGACCGCGAAGGGCGAGCACACAGCTTCTGAGGAGCCTGCGGCGAGTTAAGCGCGTTGCTCGGATGCTGGTTCAACCGTTGAAACAAAAACGCCGTCTGTGTTGCCACAGGCGGCGTTTTTCAATGGGTTGTTGAAGGTTGTTTAGCGTTTGCGGCCGCCCAAGATGCTGCCCATAACGCCACGCACAATCTCGCGGCCTACGGCCGAGCCGATGTTGCGCACGGCAGACTTGACCATCATTTGCGCCAAGCCTTGGCGTTGACCGCCACGCGGGCCGGTGGAACCAAACAACGCGTCGCCCAAGCCAGAGAGCACTTGGTCTGTCACAGTGGCTTGTGCTGGCGCTGGGCCAGCGGGGGCAGGTACGGTTCCAGCTGCAGCCCCAGCCGTTGAAGGCGAACCACCAGAAGCAGGCGCAGTACCTTTGAGGCGCTCGTAAGCGGATTCACGGTCCAAAGTCTGCTCATACACCCCAGCCACCAACGAATTGGCCAGCAAGGCCTGGCGCTGCTCTGGCGTGATGGGGCCAAGTTGGCTGCCGGGCAGCAGCACGTAGACCTGTTCGGTCTCGGACGGGCGGCCTTTGGCATCCAGCAAACTCACCAAGGCTTCGCCTACGCCCAGCTCAGTAATGGCTTTTTCAATGTCGAGTCCCGCTTTACCGCGCATGGTCTGCGCGGTGGCTTTGACCGCTTTTTGGTCGCGTGGCGTAAACGCCCGCAAGGCGTGCTGCACGCGGTTACCCAGCTGGCCCAGCACAGTTTCGGGCACGTCCA
>CANCCJ010000275.1 GCA_947374535.1 Comamonadaceae bacterium
AGGCTCGTAGCCAAGGTCATTGGTCAAGTTGGTGCCAATGCCAAACGCAAGTTGGCAGCGGCCACGGAATTGTTGGTACAGCGCAATAATTTTTTCGATGGTGAGGCCATCCGAAAAAATCAAGGTCTTAGTCATGGGGTCTACGCGGTTGCTGCGGTAATGCTCAATCATGCGTTCCCCCCAAGTGAAGGGGTCGCCACTGTCGTGACGCGCGCCATCGAACAGTTTGCAAAAGTACATATCGAAATCGCGTAAGAACGGCTCAATGCCGTACACATCGCTCAACGCGATGCCTAAGTCGCCACGGTATTCACGCGCCCACGTTTCGAAGCCAAACACCTGGCTGTCACGCAAGCGTGGACCCAAGGCTTGGCAGGCTTGCAAGTATTCGTGGGCCATGGTGCCCAAGGGCGTGAGGCCAAGCTTCATGGCAAACAAAGCATTACTGGTACCGGCAAATTGCCCTTCAGACCCCGTACCCAATCGAGAAATCAACACTCGCAAAATTTCTTCATGCCACGCTTTTGAAAAGCGGCGGCGTGTGCCGTAGTCAGCAATTTTCAAATCACTCAAACGCTCGGCATGCAAGGCTTGAATTTTTTGATCCAGGCGCTTGCGCCCTTCCATGAAATCGGGCACTTTTTGCGTGTTGCGAAAGTACACCTCGTTGACAATGGCCAACACAGGGATCTCAAACAAGATGGTGTGCAACCAAGGGCCTTGGATGCTGATGTCAATCTCACCATTCGAGAGCGCATTCACTTGAATGTATTTTTCGTTGAGGCGAAACAGCCCCAAGAAATCGACAAAATCACTTTTAATGAAACGCAAACTGCGCAACCAAGCCAACTCAGCATCTTGAAACTGCAAGCTGCACAACGAGCGAATTTCGTCACGAATTTCTTGCACATAGGGCGCCAGCGCCACACCGGGGTTGCGGCACTTGAACTTGTACGACACCTGCGCACTCGGAAACTGATGCAGCACAGCCTGCATCATGGTGAATTTGTAAAGGTCGGTATCGAGCAGGCTGGTGATGATCATCGCAAACTAACTGTAAAAACTCAGGCCACCCAATGGGTGAATTCATCCACCGGCACACGTGGCGTGACCAGCGTGTTGACTTTGTCGCCCGCATCGGCATAGCCCAGCGCCATACCGCACACCATCATTTCCCCCTCGCCTGCACCGATGTGCGGCAGGATGATGCTGTGAAAGCCATTCCATGCCGCTTGCGGGCAAGTGTGCAGACCACGCGCACGCGCTGCGATCATGATGTTTTGAATGAACATGCCGTAGTCGAGCAAAGAGCCGCGCCCCATGATGGGGTCGATGGTGAACATCAAGCCCACAGGTGCGTCAAAAAACTTGAAGTTGCGTTGCTGCTGCTCGTGCATGCGGTCTTTGTCGGCTTTGCCGATGCCCAGCAAACCATACAAGCTCCAGCCGTTTTCACGGCGGCGGTCGATGTAGGGGCTGACCCACTGTGTGGGGTAATAGTCGTACTGCTCGGTGTACTGTTTGGCCACTTCGGGGTTGGCGCGCATGGCTTCGTGTGCGGCGCACACTTTGTCAACCAAGGCATCGCGTGTCAAGCCTTGCAACACGTACACCTTCCAGGGCTGGGTGTTGGTGCCCGAGGGAGCACGGCTTGCCACCTGCAAGATTTCCGTGATGAGTTCACGCGATACAGCTTGCTGTGTGAAGGCCCGTGCAGACATGCGTGAGGTGATGGCGTGGTCGACTACAGCCACATTCGTCGGATTGGTCATATCGGTGCGTCTCCTAGTTATTTAGACAGATTTTGCCAGCGTCGCCAGTACGCATAGGCGACACGGTAGGTATTGACTTGCACCTGGACCGTATCAGCCATTTGATGGCCGTAACCGCCTGCCATTGAAAAGGCCAAGGGAATGCGTTTGGACCAAGCCCAGTCGAACACCCGGCGGTCGCGCGCCTCTAAGCCATCAAAACTCAGGCTGAGGCGTCCCAAGCGATCCCCCTCGTGGGGATCAGCGCCCGCGAGGTAAATCACCAAACCGGGGGTAAAGCGGGCGTCTAGCTCAGCCAAGGCTTGTTCCAACGCTTCTAAGTAAGCGGCATCGTCGCAGCCATCGGGCAAATCCACATCCAAGTCGCTGCGCTCTTTAGCGAACGGAAAATTGCGCGCGCCATGCACGGACAAGGTAAAAACTTGCTCATCCCTCTCAAAGATTCGTGCGGTGCCGTTGCCTTGGTGGACATCCAAGTCGATGATGGCCACTTTCAGGGGCTGCTTGTGACGACGCCCCCACTCGGCCTGCATCAGGCGCGTGGCCACGGCCGCATCGTTGAACACACAAAAACCACTGCCTTTATCGGCATAGGCATGGTGTGTGCCGCCTGCGAGGTTGGCAGACACGCCCTCGCCCCCAAAGAGCGCCGTCCTTGCAGCCATAACGGTAGCACCCGCCGAGCGTCGTGAACGCTCGACCATTGCAGGGGTCCAAGGAAAGCCAATTTCTTTTTGTTGCGCATCGGTCAACGTGCCCTGGACTACCGACTGGATATAGCAGGGTGTATGCACCAAAGCCAGCTCACCATCACTGGCAGGTTCAGCAGGCGCCAGCTCAACCTCGGGCACGTCCGCCCGCAAACGCTCACGCAGCAGGCGGTACTTCGCCATGGGAAAACGGTGGCCTGGCGGCAAGGGCAACACAAATTGGTCTGAATAAAAAGCGCGCATAGCCCTTGGAAACCGCATCAAATAAGGCTGTATTGTCACCAATCTGCAAAAACCTTAGGTTTTAGAACGCCACCTCTAAACAGGTCCCCAGAGCCCTAAACCCTCTTGCAAAGCCCCGGGATAACCCTAAACTTCATACCAATGCTGCACTGCAACATTTTTTGCAAGATCACTTAACTTTTGGAGTATCACCATGATCAACGTTGAACAAATCGCCGCGACCAACAAAGCCAACCTCGACAACCTGTTTGGTTTGTCAAACAAGGCCTTCGCTGGCGTTGAAAAAATGGTTGAACTCAACCTGACTGCTGGCCGTGCTGCCTTGGCCGAATCTGCTGCTCACGCCAAAGCCGTGATGG
>CANCCJ010000276.1 GCA_947374535.1 Comamonadaceae bacterium
AAGTCACCGGGTTTTAAATCTTGTTTGTCGATTTTTTCGGTCACCGCCGCTTGTTCGCTGGCACGACGCGGTAAGACCTTGCCCACGGTTTGCTCGAACATGGAGCGAACAAAGCCGCTGCAGTCAAAACCCGTGTTGGCACTGGTGCCACCACGTCGGTAGGGCACACCTAAAAAGGTCATGGCGTTGACCACCAGGTCAGAAGCCGTATCCCCGACGGATTGGCGCATTTGGTCCATCTGCGCGACGATGCCGCGTTCAGCCAAATAGCGCTCAATGTCGTCCGCGGCATTGTTCGACGGTGCAGCATGTGCACTGGCGACGCAGCAAAGGATGAGGAGGGCACGTTTCAACATAGCCTGTCATTCTAGCTGTCTTCGAGAGTAAAACTTATCAAGTAAAGAATGTAAGTCGTTGATTTCATTGGGGTTACTCCTAGGCGCTGCTGTTAGGTTGGTTGTGAATTGGCCATCGTCGATACTTGGCGCTTTCTTCAAACTTATCTGTACTTCGCATGCTGCTCGACGACCAAGAATCCCAACTCGTGCTGGTGGACTACCAAGCCCGCCTGATGCCCGCCATTTTTGAGGCCGATTTGGTGCTGGCGAATGCCATGCGCTTGGCGCAAGCGGCGCATTGGATGGAGGTGCCAACCTACGGCACGGAGCAAAACCCTGAAAAGCTGGGCCCTAACCCCGCTGAATTACGCGCTTTGTGCCGCCGTACCTTGCCCAAGATGAGCTTCAGTGCTTGTGCCGATGGCTTGAGCGAGGTGTTGCGCCCAGCGGCACGCGCACCGTCTGGCAATGCACGAAGTCTGCCTAAGCATTTGCAAAAAGCGGTGCCTCAAGAGCCCACACGCCAAAGCATTGTGATCGCTGGCTGTGAGGCGCATGTGTGTTTGTTGCAAACCGCTTTGGATTTGTTAGAAGAGGAGTATTCGGTGTGGGTGGTGACCGATGCTTGTGGTTCCCGTACCGAGCGCAATCGTGATGCCGCCTTTGACCGTTTGGCCGGTGCTGGCGCCGAGTTGGTGACCACCGAGATGGTTTTGTTTGAATGGTTGCGCTCGGCGGACGCCGATCCTTTCAAGGAAATCCAAGCCTTGATCAAGTAAGACGGCCATTTATTTTTCAGGAAAGGGTATTTACCCACCTGAGAAGTCAGCTTGTTGCAAGTCCGCCCTTCTCATAATTATGAATTCAGTACAAGTTCGTTTTTAGGAGAAGTCGATGGTTGCGTACGCAGATTTTCACCGCCGTTCTATTGAGGACCGCGACGCTTTTTGGTCTGAGCAGGCCAAGCTGGTGGATTGGGAAACCCAGCCGCAACAAATCTGTGATTACAGCAACCCGCCCTTTGCCAAGTGGTTTGTGGGTGGCAAAACCAACCTCTGTCACAACGCGGTAGACCGACACCTCAAAGACCGTGCTGACCAAGCCGCGTTGATCTTTGTGTCGACCGAAACCAACCAAGAACACACCTATAGCTTCCGGGACCTGCACGCCGAAGTGCAACGCATGGCGGCGATTTTGAAAGATCTGGGCGTCACCAAGGGTGACCGTGTCTTGATTTACATGCCCATGATTGCCGAAGCCGCATTTGCCATGTTGGCTTGCGCACGTTTGGGCGCGATTCACTCAGTGGTGTTTGGCGGCTTTGCCTCTCATTCGCTGGCTACGCGCATTGAAGATGCGTCACCAAAAGTCATCATCAGCGCTGACGCGGGTTCACGCGGCGGCAAGGGTGTGCCTTACAAGCCTTTGCTGGACGAAGCCATCAAGTTGTCAGCGCACAAACCTGCCAACGTCATCATGGTGGACCGCAAGTTGGCGGCGTTCACCCCCGTGGCAGGCCGCGATGTGGACTACGCCACCGAACGCGCCAAGCACATGAACACGCAGGTGCCTTGTGAGTGGGTCGAGTCCACACACCCCAGCTACACCTTGTACACCTCGGGCACCACCGGCAAACCCAAAGGTGTGCAACGTGACACCGGTGGTTACACCGTGGCGTTGGCATCCAGCATTCCCCACATTTATCAAGGCAAGCCGGGTGGCACCTTCTTCTGTACCAGCGACATCGGCTGGGTGGTGGGCCACAGCTACATCATTTATGGCCCACTGATTGGTGGCATGGCCACCATCATGTACGAAGGTCTGCCCATTCGCCCCGATGGCGGCATTTGGTGGAGCTTGGTCGAGAAGTACAAAGTCAATGTCATGTTCAGCGCGCCCACGGCCATCCGTGTGCTCAAAAAGCAAGACCCCGCACTGCTGACCAAGTACGACCTGTCGAGCTTGCAAGCATTGTTCTTGGCGGGTGAGCCCTTGGATGAGCCCACGGCTAAATGGATTTCTGAAGGTCTGAACGGCAAAGCCATCATTGACAACTACTGGCAGACCGAAACTGGTTGGCCGATCTTGACCATTTGCAACGGTGTGGAAAAAGCGCCTAGCAAGTTTGGTTCACCCGGCAAGGCTGTGTATGGCTACAACGTCAAATTGGTCGACGACCAAACCGGTGAAGAGCTGACTGGCGCCAACCAAAAAGGCGTGTTGACCATCGAAGGGCCACTGCCGCCCGGCAACTTGCAAACCATTTGGGGCGACGACAAGCGTTTTGTTAGCACCTACTGGAACACCGTGCCCAACAAACTGGTCTACAGCACCTTCGACTGGGCGGTGCGCGACGAAGACGGTTACTACTTCATCTTGGGCCGTACAGACGACGTGATCAACGTGGCCGGCCATCGCTTGGGCACCCGCGAAATCGAGGAGAGCATTTCTAGCCATCCCAACGTGGCTGAGGTCGCGGTGGTCGGTGTGGCCGATCAGCTCAAAGGGCAGGTGGCTATGGCCTTCGCCATCGCCAAAGACACTTCAGGTTTGACGGATGATGCCGCCCGCAAAGCTTTGGAAGCCGAAGTCATGAAAGTGGTGGATTCCCAGCTGGGTGCTGTCGCCCGCCCATCACGCGTCATTTTTGTGTCGGCTTTGCCTAAGACACGCAGTGGTAAATTGCTGCGTCGTGCCATCCAAGCCGTGGCCGAAGGCCGCGATCCTGGTGACTT
>CANCCJ010000277.1 GCA_947374535.1 Comamonadaceae bacterium
GGCGGTGCGGTGCTGCCTTTGTATTTTGAAATTGGCATCAAGTATGGCGTGGCCGTGCGTTTGAATGCCGAGGGCGAGATGCAAAGCATCACCCGCATCACGCAGCGCCGCGAGGTGTTGCAACCCACCTTGGTGGCGCATTCGCCCACACATTGGTCGGCCTTCATGCGTGACTACAGCCCCACCGAGAGGGTGGCGCATTCCGAAACCTTCGATGCCGGTGCGCATTGGCAAGATGCGGGTAACTTGACACTCTCTAACCCAGGGGCTTCGATTGCGGCCTTGCGCTTGTCGTCTGGGGTTTTGATGTTGGCGCACAACCCCGCCGGTCGTGGCCGTGAGGTGCTGTTACTCAGCACCTCGACTAACCAACCGCTGTCGTGGACCACGCGCACGTTGATAGATGGCGCGAAAGCCGACGAATACTCATACCCGACGTTGATTGAAGTGCCGCAAGGCCCGTCCGCTCACACCACCGTGCCTGATGTTTGGCTGAGCTACACCCACATGCGCCAAGCCATTGCCTTTAAGCAACTGCGCGCTAATTGTTCTGCCCGTCCGGCAAGGAGCCAACCATGAGCTGGACCGACATGACCCATGCCGTCTTGCCGCAAGCGGTATTTTTGCCTCTGTGGGTGAAGTTATCTTGGGCTTGTGTGGCCTCTGCTGCGGTGCTGCGTTTGACATATGCCTGGAAGCCCAGCGTGTGGCCGGCTGCCGTCGTGGGCGTGGTGATGCTGTTGCCACGTACCGATGTGTTGCCGGGTTATTTGGCCTTGGCGTTTCAAACGCCCAGCTTGGTGCTGGTGGCTTGGGCCTTGTGGTGTTGGGCGGATGTGCTTGAGCTGCGCGAGCCTGTGGTCACCACGCCCCCGTCTGTTGCGTGGCTGGGCGTGTTGCTGGGCTGGGCTTTGGTGGTGGACACCTTGAATGGTTGGCCCGCATTTTTTAACCCTCAGCTGTACGCGCTGGGTTTTGAGGCGGCAGGGTTGTGGCTGGTGTTGGCCCTCACTGCTGGGACGCTGCTCTGGGTGCAGGTGCCTCGGCGTTGGGTGTGTTGTGCGGTGGTGGTGCTGGTTGCCTATGCGCTGCTGCGCTTGCCGACCGGCAATGTGTGGGACGCCGTGCTTGACCCCTTTGTCTGGTTTGCCTTGCATGTGCAGCTGTGGCGCACATGGCGCACCACCCGAGCGGTTTAAGGCTTCTTCACCAACAAGTACTCGCGCCGGAACATCACACGCTCAGGTGTTTGCAAATTTTTGAGGTTGATTTCACCCGCAGGGTGGCGGCCTCGCAAACCGATCCGTTGCGCCAAAATTTGGCAATTGGCTTTTTCGCAATCTGGCGGGGCTTCGTTCCAGTAGCGATGAACCACCACTGCATCAAAGTTTTTCAGGCGTTGCGCGATGTCTGCGTCTTCGTTGGGCTCGTGGTCCATGTAGGGCGTGATGCGGCCTACGCCGGGGATCAAAAAGCGCCAACGCTCAAAGTCGCCATTGAAGTTGCTGGGCGTAGCGAGTGTGACGCCTTGCATGCGCGCCACCACCTCGGGCGCATAGGTGTTGGATGCGGTATGCAGCGGCGCACACAGCATGCCAAACCAAGCAAACAGGCTGAGGACCAAGCCCAACAACCAAATCCAGCTCGCTTGCAAGGTCTGTCTCCCCGCGCGTGAGAACAGCGTGCCAAACAAACGCAACAAGGCCAACACTTGCAAGGCCAAGATCAGCAGCAGCCCGAGGCGGCCCCACAGGGGGTAGAGGTCAATGCGCCAACCGGCCCACAAGAACAGGCCTAAGAAGCCCAACCCCAACAAGCTGAACACCGTGCTCAGCCCCATGGCTGTGCGTTGGGCCCATTGCGGCAAACGCCACAGCCAGAGGGCGCACAACACACTCATCACCGGCATGAGGGGGATCAGGTAGCGTGCCGAACGCTGGCTGGGCACCATGAAGAACACGCTGAGCAGCAGCACATACATCCACAGCACGGCTTGTGGTTGCACCACGCCGTTCAGACGTGCGCGCCAAGCGGGGCGCATTTGGAACAAGCCCCATATGGCCACGCCCATGATGAGGGGACCCAGCATGGCGCCGTTTTGCAACAGGCCTAAGGCTTGTACCCAAATGCTAAAGCCGCCGACAAAGGCGGTGTGTAAATAGCTGGGGCCGCCAGTACTGACTTTGCCCCAGTTTTCGCCCACCACAAATTCACGCCACACACCCATCGGATCGGGGTCCACCACAAACCACAGGGCAAACAAGCCCAATGCAAATGCGGTGCTCGAAGCCACGCGCACAAACCAAGCCCACCAAGCGCGGTGGTTGAGCCAGCACAGACTCAGGAACAGCGTGGCGGCCAAGGGGGCGATCAGTACAAACGATTTGTACAAAGCCACCATGCCCCAACTGATGCCTGCCACGATAAACAAGCTGTGGGCAGGTTGGAATGTGGTGTCAGGCGTGGCATCGCTCTTGGTGTGATGGCGTGTGCGCAGCACTTGGCACAGCAGCCACCAAAATGGCAGATTCATCCAGAAGGTTTCAATCGCGCTGGTCAGGTAGGGGCGGCCATAGCGGTAGGTGCTGAAGCAGCCCAAGAAAATCAAGCCCGCCATGAGTCCTAAGGTGTTGGCGTTGAGCACTTTGGGAAACGGGGCGGGTTCGGCTTTGTGGCGCAGCCAATCCGTGGCCAAAGCGCGTGCCGCCCACACCACCAACGCGGTATTGGCCAAGGTGTAGAGCAAGCTGGGTACACGTAACCACAGCAACTTCCACTCCAAACCCAGCCACGGCAAGACCATGGCCTGCCAAAACAGCAGCGGCGGTTTGGTGTTGCGCATGTGGTCGAGCTCAGAGGCGAGTGGCAGCCATGCGCCGGTGGCTTGTGTTTGCAGCCAGGTCTTAAACGCGATGTGGGTGTAAACCAGCTCGTCGCCGTTGCGTGGGATGTTTTCGCCACCCAGGTCAAACAGATAAACCAACACAGCCAGCACCAACAAACCGAGTGTGATGCTTTGGTAGCGCTGTGTGCGCTCGTCGTCCGACAC
>CANCCJ010000278.1 GCA_947374535.1 Comamonadaceae bacterium
CAGACTTGATTTTTTGAATTTCAGTCAACAGCACTTGCGTGCTTGGGCCTTGAGAGGCCGCAGGCGCCGCCGGTACTTTGGTGGACGCTTTTTCGGCCACAAGTTGTAATTTGTTGTCGAACGATTGCAACTTGCCTTCTAAGCCAGAAAGCTGTTTTTGCATGTCTTTGAATTTGAGATCGCTTGACTTGTTGGCCTCTACCGCCACAACGGTCGGCATAGCGGCCATGCTCTTGCCAATTTCTTCCAAACGCTTGGCCACTTGGGTTTGCGTGGTGATGACCTCATCTTGCTTTTCCGTGATTTCAGAGAAGTCAGAGTTGGTTTTACCAATCGCCGTCAAGCTCGCATCCACCTCAATCACGCGCTTGGCCATGGCGTAGACCATAGTGTCAAGTTCTTTGATGGACTTGGTCATCTTTAAAGTGATGGCAAAGAAGATGCCCATGGCAACCAGCAAACAGGCGCAAAAAGCCCCCAACATGATGCGCGAGTGCATCACGTTGCGACGGTTATTCTCTTGAATCTTAGAAACCACGGCGCGCATGGTGGCGCTGACATCAGCGGCAATTGATGCTGACCGTGTAGACACTTCCGCCGAATCGAGCACCACGGAAGTGAGTTCTTCAATCTGGCGAGCGACTTCATTGGTATCCAGCGATTGAGAAGCGATTTCGGACAGACGGTCTGCTGTCGCTTCGACATCCACGATGGCTTCTGCAGGCGTAGACGCTGCCGCCGCAGCAGCCGCTGTGTTTGTTTGTTCTTCATCCGCCATGTTCAAACCTTTGTCTTGTTTCGTTCCTCAAGCCGATCCAAGCGGGCATTGAGTGTGTGTATATCGCCAGTGAGCTTGCCCATGCGGACGTGAAGCTCTTCAACCCATGTATCGGCTTGAACTGGCGTGTCTTGAATAAGTTCAGCGTTTTGAACCGCTTGCACGGTGGTCACCACAGGCATATCTGAGGTCACTTCTGGCGCATCTAACAGCGTTTGGCCTGGCGCTTCATCCAACAATTCAGTGAGAGTAGGAACTTGAGCCAAAGCTTCAGCGGTCAAACCTTCGGCATCCTGTGGCAAATCAGGAACCGAAATTTTTGGCAACGACTCAGGTTGATAACCAGGCTCAAACGGCGGTTTCTCAGTGTGAATGGCGTCGGCAATGGCAATTTTTTTATGTTCTTGGCTCATAAGCTCGCTCCTAGCAGGCGCATCAGGACTTCGTAAATTGGGTTTTCATCGACTTGGTATTGCGCAACCACCCTTTGGCCAGCAAGGGGCTGGATTGCATGAAGGCGTCGGCTTGCGCCTTCGCCTCAAAAGGTCCAGCCACCAAAATGAAATAGCGTTTGCCCGTCTCTTTGTGACGCGTGCGCAGGATGCGAGTTTTAGCGTAGGCAGCATTGCTGCGCTGGAAGCTGCGCATTTCCTCTTGCGTGTCCATCGCTGCCAACTGAACCACGTAGCCATTGGCGGGTAAATCGTTCACCCAAACATCGTCTGAATTGGCTTCTGGCTTGGTGTCACTTTTGGCGTCTGTTTTTGAGTCTACTTTTGCCTCGGCCTTGGTGGCTGCCTTAGGCTCTTTGTCGCTTGTTTTCTTGATGGGCAGTTCAGCAGATGCCACCACAACAGGTTCAGGTGCCACGGTTGCGACAACAGCCGTACTCGCTGCGGAGGCAGCAGTTTGAGCCTCGCTGGCAACGCGTGCCGCCTCATCGGCCATCGAAGCAGCCAACTCTGCGGCAGCCAAAGCCTCAGCACTGGCTACGGCCGTAGCAACACTTGCAGCTTCATCGGGCGCAGCGACAGCAGGCGTGCCACGCAGCAAATACTTCTTCAACAACTCGGTCTCTTGAAGCACCAAATCTTTGTACATCAGCCCAAACGCACCGATCGACAGGAGCAAAACCAACAACACCCAGCCTGCGCGTGATTTGCGTTCGGGCCGCTTGAACACATCGGCATCCATGGCAGCTGGAGCGGCCACCGACACGGAAGCCGGCGCATTCAATGTCGGCTCACGCGAGGTACCGGGCATCGGCAATGACGCGGCAGGCGACACGGCTGGGCTTGGAATGACAGGCACCGCTGCGGACGCTGGGACAAAGGCGGGCAAAGGCTCCGTGTCCAAATGAGGCTCGGGCTTTTTACCAAAGCCAGGCACACGCCAAGCTGTTTTGACTGGAATATTGAGCAGCTTAGACACGGGGCTCACTTCGTCGCTCAGCGTGGGCGGCTCGGGCAAGAACCCAGGTTCAATGAATTGAGGCTCAGACTTGAGTTCAGGTTCAGTGGCGACCCAATCGGTCAATTGCTTTTTAGGCTCACCCGCTTCGGTTTCCACTTGCCATTGCAACAAGTTTTTACCAAAAGCTTCGATCTTGCTTTTGTAATTACCTGCGCTGTTGATCAACAAAATGATGCTGATGTTGCCAGCTGGAAAACCATTCACCAAGCGCGCCAACAGTTGCAACTCAAAGTCTTGCATCAAGATGGAGTCACGAAACACCAAGAAGCGGCGCGGTGCGTGTTTTTTGTCTTTTTCCAGCGCTTGGTCTAGCGTGATTTCAGACAAGATTTCGTTGAACTTTTGAACCAAACGTTCAGAGTTGGTGGAGCTACACCACTCAATGTGGCTTTCACCTTTGGCACGCAGACGTTCTTCAAACAAAGTGCCGTAGTAGTCGAGCACCATCTCATGGTCGCTCAACACGGCGAGATTGATACTGCCTTCGGTCAATGACTTCAGGAGTATTTCAAATCGCAACCGGTCACCGGGGCTTTGGTAGATGTCTGTCATGCGGGCTCAAACTTGGGTCTTAAGAGTTCATCAAAGCACCATTCGCGTCGAACTTCATTTCGTCTGGAATGGATGGCGATGGTTTGACCACTTCCTGGCCACGACCATAAGACTGGTTCAGGCTGAACACATAGGCAATGACCTGCGCAACAGCGTGGTACAGCGCCTCTGGAATCGGATGATCCAGCTTGGTCGTGAAGTATAAGGCGCGAGCCAGCAAAGG
>CANCCJ010000279.1 GCA_947374535.1 Comamonadaceae bacterium
ACAAAGAATTCGATGGCTTTGTGCGCAAACTCATCACCTACATGATGGAAGACCCACGCACCATCTCGGCCAGCCTTGATTTGCTATTCATCGCCAAAGCGATCGAGCGCATTGGTGACCACTCCAAAAACATTGCTGAATTCATCATCTACATCGTCAAGGGCGAAGACGTGCGTCACACCCCATTGGCTGATGTCGAATCATCGATGAGTTAATTGAAAGTTTTTTGAAGATGAAAATTGCACGCGTTTTGGTGGTTGAAGATGAGTCGGCGATTGCCGAACTCATCTCGATCAATTTGCGTCATAACGGCATGTTGCCCATGTTGGCGTCGGATGGCGTAGCTGCACAAAAGCACATTGATGAGGTTTTGCCGGATGTGATTTTGCTCGACTGGATGCTGCCGGGGCAAAGTGGATTGGAGTTGGCCCGTCGTTGGCGCGCCGACCCCCGTACCAAGACCACGCCTATTTTGATGCTCACGGCACGGGGCGATGAGCCTGACAAAATCGCAGGCCTTGATGCCGGTGCCGACGACTACATCACCAAGCCTTTTTCGACACAAGAGCTGTTGGCTCGCATTCGTGCGGTGCTGCGCCGCCGTGCCCCAGAACAGGCTAGTGATGTGGTGCGCATTGGCGCGTTGCAGCTTGATGGCTCTACCCATCGCGTCAGTTTCAATGACCAAGCTATCAAGCTTGGCCCGACTGAGTTCAAATTGCTAAATTATTTGATGCATCACGCTGAGCGTGTTCATAGTCGCAGTCAACTGCTAGACCGCGTGTGGGGTGACCATGTGTTCATTGAAGAACGCACGGTGGATGTTCATGTGAAACGTTTGCGCGAGGCCTTAGGTGGCGCGGGTAGCATGGTCGAGACAGTTCGTGGCGTAGGATACAGAATCACCCATCAACCCTAAAGCACTTACAAGGTCTATGTGATCAGTCGCTTTCTTTCGTTTTTCTCTCTTTTAGCCTTTGGTGCCGCTCTTGGCTTTTCATGGGCGGTGATAGGAGATAAGCTTCAGCCTGTCATTTATATGTTGGTTGGGGCTTTGATTGCGGGCGTGGCTTGGATGCTGGTTGACGCTTGGCGCGGTTACCGCGTGCGCTCTTGGCTGCGTCATGGCGATTTGGGCATCGTGCCTGAAATGTCTGGTTGGTGGGGTGTACTTTTAGAGCGTGCCCGCAAACTTCTGCGTGAACGAGAGCGCAGCATCGATGCTGGCGAGCAGCGTTTGAAAGATTTCTTGTCGGCCATTCAAGCTTCACCCAATGGCGTGGTGATGCTGGATGCCAATGCACAAATTGAATGGTGCAACCAAACTGCAGCGTTGCAGTTGGGTATTCATCCCGAGCGCGATGTCATGCAACGCATTGGCAACTTGCTGCGCGATCCAGTCTTTACCGCCTACATGGCCGTGGAGCAACCCAATGAGCCGATCGTGATGGCCGGCCGCAAAGACCGTGTAGAGCGTCCTGTGCGTATTTCCGTGCAGCGTCATCGTTACGGGGAAGGCAAACAATTGCTACTCACGCGCGATGTGACGATGTTGGAGCAGGCAGAAGCCATGCGTCGCGACTTTGTGGCCAATGTGTCGCACGAGATTCGCACACCACTCACCGTGCTATCGGGTTTTGTGGAAACGCTACAAACTTTAGAGTTGAATGCGCAAGAGCAAAAACGGTATTTGTCGCTGATGGCGGTTCAGGCCGACCGCATGCAAGGCTTGGTGGAAGACTTGTTGACGCTGTCACGCTTAGAAGGTAGCCCCATGCCTGGCATGCGCAGCGTATTACCATTGGCGCAATTGTTGCAGTCATGCGAGCAAGAAGCACAAGGTTTATCTCGCTCCATTTCAAATGGCGCTGAGCCTCAAGTCATTGTGTTTCATGCAAATCCTGAATTGGTAGGTGCTTCCTTGTTTGGAGAGGTCCGCGAACTTCAAAGCGCCTTGTCTAACTTGGTCAGCAATGCGGTGCGCTACACGCCCGCTGGTGGACACATCCATGTGTCGGTCGACCGTGGCATGGACGGTAGTTTGTGCATTGAAGTACGTGACACAGGCCCTGGCATCGCACCAGAACACTTGCCGCGCTTGACCGAACGTTTTTACCGTGTCGATCGCAGCCGTTCACGCGAGTCTGGCGGTACGGGTTTGGGGTTGGCGATTGTGAAGCATGTGATGCAACGCCACGGCGGCAGCTTATCGATGTCAAGTGAGCTGGGGCAGGGCTCTTGTTTTAGATTGAATTTTCCAGCTGCGCGCTGGAGTCTTGACGACTAAGTCGGAACTGCTCGGCAATCGCCGCAAAAGAAATGGTTGGCATTCAAAAATCGTCGAAATGAGCCGCTTGACCTAGGCTTGTGCATGCTGCATTTGATGCAGCTCATCATCTCACCTGTGCGTCCCGAGCCTTCAAAAGGTGATCCATTTTTTTTGCGGCTGTAACGCAAACCATCATCTTTGATTTCAGTAGTTTCGTGTTTGTGATAAGTCATCGCTAAATTCAGAGTTGTTTTTTAAGACGTTTTTTCTCAAAGTGTTTGAGAAGCACATAGGTGATCAGGCCAATGAATGCCGAGCCAATCAAGAATCCGCCATAAGCCACAGGCCAAGGCGTCCCCTCGGTCATCATTGAAAACTCAGACATACCGCCGACCCCCGCCAAAATGTTGATAGGCATGAACACCACACTGAACACGGTGAGTTGATTCACCCGCTTGTTCTGGTTGATGTTAATGAAACCAATGGTGGCATCCATCAAAAAGTTGATCTTGTCAAACAAAAACGCCGTGTGGCTGTTGAGCGAGTCAATGTTGCGAAGAATTTGCTTTGAATCCGAAATTTGGTCTGGCGTCAGCAACCGCCCACGCATCAAAAAACTCAAAGCGCGTTGCGTGTCCAAAATATTGCTGCGAATGCGCCCGTTTTGATCTTCTTCTTCCGCAATGTCAGCCAAGATGCCAGCAGCTTCTTGGTCGGTGATGGCTTCGCTCAAGACGTGTCGACCCACGATGCC
>CANCCJ010000280.1 GCA_947374535.1 Comamonadaceae bacterium
GCCCTGAGCGAAGAAGAAGCGACGCGCATTGGCGTCGTGATTGGCTCTGGCATTGGCGGCTTGCCGCTGATTGAAAGCATGCATGACGAAATGTTGGCCAAAGGCCCACGTCGCATTTCGCCATTCTTTGTGCCAGCCTCCATCATCAACATGATTTCTGGTCATGTGTCCATGCGTTACGGCTTTAAGGGCCCTAACTTGGCCGTGGTCACAGCCTGCACCACAGGCTTGCATAGCATCGGCGAAGCCGGTCGTCACATTGAGTACGGCGATGCCGACGTGATGATTGCTGGCGGTTCTGAGGGCTGCATGTCGGCCTTGGGCGTGGGCGGCTTTGCCTCCATGCGCGCACTGTCAACCCGCAACGATGATCCTGCCACTGCTTCGCGTCCTTGGGACCGCGACCGCGACGGCTTCGTCTTGGGCGAAGGCGCTGGTGTTTTGGTGCTCGAAGAGTACGAACACGCCAAAAAGCGCGGCGCAAAAATTTATGCAGAGCTGGGTGGCTACGGCTTGAGCGCTGACGCTGGCCACATGACAGCGCCCAACATGGACGGCCCACGCCGTGCCATGCTCAGCGCACTGCGCAATGCTGGCGTGAATGCCGACCAAGTGGACTACTTGAACGCACACGGCACCTCCACCCCTCTTGGCGATATCAACGAAACCAACGCCATCAAAGCGGCTTTGGGCGATCACGCCAAGAAGACAGTGGTGAATTCCACCAAGTCAATGACCGGCCACTTATTGGGCGGCGCTGGCGGCATTGAGAGTGTGTTCACGGTTTTGGCTATCCACAACCAAAAGAGCCCTCCCACCATCAACATCTTCAACCAAGACTCTGAGTGCGATTTGGACTACTGCGCCAACACCGCACGCGACATGAAGATTGATGTCGCTCTGAAAAACAACTTCGGATTTGGCGGCACCAACGGCGCGTTAGTTTTTAAACGCGTCTAAGGCTTTCGTCATGCACAGCGCCCCATCGGTTTCGTATCCGGTGGGGCGTTGTGCATTTCAGCGTGGCTGTTGGCTGGGCTTGTTGTTGTGTGCATTGGTGGTCTTGGGTATTTGGTCGTACCAAAAACCGTTCAATGTTGCGATGGCTTGTAGTGGTTTGTGTACGGTAACGGCAGCTGTGCTGGGTTGGGCATCGTTGCATCGCATCGGTACTTTGAGTTGGAATGGCCAAGTCTGGTGTCTGCATGGCAGAGGTGACGCATGGGAAGACGAGCTAGGCATGTTGCAAGTCGTTTTGGATGTGCAGGAGGCCTTGCTTTTGCGTTGGCAGCCCGCATCTGACACACTTCACGCTCAACCTGTTTGGTTATGGCTGGGTGTTGAGCAGTCACCGGCTTGTTGGCAAGACTTACGTCGCGCTGTGTATCAGCGCTCTGAAATGTATTGAAGGAAGAAACAACATGGCACGTCCATACGCATTGCACCGTTCTATCTTTGTAGGTTTGTTGTCCGCCTCGCTGTGGGCCACGGGCCTGAGCGTAGCGCTGGTATCTCCAGCTGCCGCACAAAGCATGCGTGGACTGCCTGACTTCACCGAATTGGTGGAGCAGGTGGGGCCGTCCGTGGTGAACATCCGCACGTTGGAGAAAGCAGCTTCGCGCGAGGTGCAAGGTGGCGAGCCAGATGCGGAGATGCAAGAGTTCTTCCGTCGTTTTTTTGGCGTCCCCATGCCAACGCCTAACACGCCTAACGGTCCTCGTCAGCAACGCCCCAACCGTGGCCAGCCTGAAGAGGCGCAGCCCAAAGGTGTGGGCTCTGGATTCATCTTGTCGGCAGACGGCTTTGTGATGACCAATGCCCACGTTGTGCAAGGTGCTGACCAAGTGCTGGTCACCTTGCCTGATAAACGCGAGTTCAAAGCCCGTATCGTGGGGCTTGATAAGCGCACAGATGTGGCGGTTGTGAAGATTGAAGCCACAGGCCTGCCTGCTGTGAAGATTGGCGATGTGAGCCGCCTCAAGGTGGGTGAGTGGGTGATGGCCATTGGCTCACCCTTTGGTTTGGAAAATACGGTGACTGCGGGCATCGTCAGTGCCAAGCAACGTGACACGGGCGATTACTTGTCTTTCATTCAAACCGATGTGGCGATCAACCCTGGTAACTCTGGTGGGCCGCTCATTAATATGCGCGGTGAGGTGGTGGGTATCAACAGCCAAATCTATTCGCGCTCGGGTGGTTTCATGGGCATCTCGTTCGCGATTCCAATAGACGAAGCCGTGCGTGTGAGCGAACAGCTGCGTTCGACGGGCAAAGTGCAACGCGGTCGCTTGGGTGTGCAGATTGACCAGGTGAACAAAGAAGTCGCTGAGTCACTGGGCTTATCCAAAACGCAAGGGGCTTTGGTGCGTGGTGTGGAGCAGGGGTCGCCTGCTGAAAAGGCGGGGTTGGAGCCTGGTGACATTATTTTGAAGTTCGAAGGTAAAACCATCGAAAAATCTAGCGACCTGCCACGTATGGTGGGCAACACCAAGCCCGGTACGCGCAGCACCATTCAAGTGTGGCGTCGTGGCAGCGTGAAGGACATGCACATCAGCGTCGGCGAGTTCGAGGCTGATAAACCCTTGAAGAAAGCCACGGCAGAGGAAAAGCCCCAAACCGCCAGCACAGCCAAAGTTTTGGGTTTGACAGTCAGCGAACTCACTGATGTGCAGAAAAAAGAACTCAAACTACGTGGTGGTGTGCGTGTGGATGCCGTGGCTGAGCCTGCGGCTCGAGCCGGTATCCAAGAAGGTGATGTGATTTTGGCTTTGGCCAACATCGAAACACCCAATGTGCAGACGCTAGAGGCGTTGACAGCCAAGCTGGACCGTAGCAAACCCGTGAGTCTGTTGATTCGACGCGGCGAGTGGGCGCAGTACACCGTCATTCGACCTGTACGGTAAATCCCTAGGCTAAGGTCGGGAATGCAGGGGATTCGAAAAATATTTCCAGGGTCTCAAAAATACTTTTTAAGTTGGTGCTTGCTAACTTAAATAAAGTGTT
>CANCCJ010000281.1 GCA_947374535.1 Comamonadaceae bacterium
CGCCACCAATTGCAAGTCGCGTCGCGTCATGTCTAGGCCTGCGGCGTAGCCATAAATCACTTCGTGGGCTTTGTCTTGACTCACGCGGAAGCCAGCCTTACCAATGGCAATGACCATCTCCATTTCGAAGTGGTAGTTTTGGGTCTCGGCCGGATAGGCCACGGTGGAGCCACTGTCCACCAAAGTTTGTGGGGCTTTGGTGAAGTAGAAAGGACGCTCGACTGATTTGTCGACGGGCTTGCCCATCTCAACGGCGTGCGCGTGGTAGTTGCGGCCCACAAAGAACAAACGGTTGATGGGAAAGCGATCGCTCTTGCCGCGAATGGCCAACGATTGAACCGGCGGTGGATTGAAAAGATAAGACATGGACTTCCTAAAAAATTTAACCGCGGTTCTCATACACACCCAACTTGCGGTGCAAAGGTGACTCATCAGCGATGAAGATGAATATGGGCTTGTCAGCCCGCAAGTTTTTAAGCATCACCGCTTCGTAACCGGGCGTACAGCAGGTGTCTGCCTCGACCAAAGTGAACGTGTTGTCCAAAATTTTGACCTCGACCGAACCTTCGATGACATGGAACACTTGAGCGGGTGAACGTGCAGGCAAACGCAAGGTTTGACCTGGGCGCAGCATCAAAGCGTAGAAACCCAAAATGTTTTCGGCATCGCCACCTGTTTCTGGGTTCACATAGGTGACTTGTACGGCTTCCAACGCTGCGTTGTCTAAAGCCATGGCCTCTAGCGCAACTTTGGCATCGGTCCATGCGTAGCGCAGCATGGGGTAAGCCTTCTTGCTACGCTCAAACACATGCGTCGGCACCACACCGCCACGGGCGTATTGCTTGTCACCTTGACCGGGCACCACCGCTTGACGCTCACCGTTGATGTGATAGCTGGCTTCCATGTAGTACACCAAGGGCAGGTCCAACACATCGAGCCAAATCACAGGCTCAGTGCCGTCATGACCATGCTCGTGCCACAAGCCTGTGGGCGTGAGAATCAAGTCGCCTCGGCGCATGGGGCATTTTTCACCATCCACCGTGGTGTAAGCGCCCTCACCCTCCACAATCATGCGCACGGCATTAGGCGTATGGCGGTGACTTGGCGCCCACTCACCCGGCATGAGCAATTGCATGCCCAAATATATGGCGGAACTGGCTTGCATTTTGTCCAAGCCGTGGCCAGGATTGGCCAGCACCAACACGCGGCGTTCGGCTTTTTCAATCGGTGTCAGTTCACCCGCCTTCAACAACAATGGCTTGATGCTTTTATAGGGCCAATGCGTGGGCTGTGTTTGGCGCGTAGGAACCTTAGGAGGCAGCACGCCACGCAGGCTAGGCCACAGCGGAACCAAATTAAGTTCTTTCAATTCATCTCGGTAGTCTTGCGGCAAATCTTCGAGGCGTCCGAGTTCTTGCATGGTGATGTCCTTTTTTTACTCAGTCACTTGCCATTTCGAGACCTGACAAAACATGCCTACGGGTTCAAGGTCTGCCGTTGGTTATGCCCAACAGGCAGTTTCATAAAACCTTTTTGGAATATATAGAAAGTGTACTGAATATAAGTGTAGGACTAGAATTGAATCGACCACCTAGGAAAAACCCTAAATAACCGTTTATGAAAAAGACAACGCCCCCGTCGTTTCACCTAGACAAACTACCCGGCCATTTGATGCGTCGCATGCATCAAATTTCAGTCGGCATCTTCATGTCTGAAGCTGAGGCCACAGGTCTCACGCCCATTCAATTTGCAGCCCTGCAAACCGTGAGCCAACAGCCGGGGATAGATCAAAAAACACTTGCCAAAGGGGTCGCACTCGACACGTCCACCACAGGCGGCGTGATTGACCGGCTTGAAGCGCGTGGTTGGATTGAACGCCGGTCCTCAGACTCAGACCGCCGCGTTCGCTTACTCACGCTCACAAGCGATGGCGAAAAAGCATTGCAAGACGCCATCCCCATGATGTTGGCCACGCAAGAAAGAATTCTCTCGCCACTGTCGAAAACCGATCGCAAAACATTCATGAAGCTGCTCAATCAGCTGGTGAATGAAAACAACGAATTCAGCCGTGCGCCAAGCCAGTCGGTGAAATAAGGCCGCAGGACAAAAGACCAAAGCCGTGACGGCCTTAAACCATCACGGCTTTGATGGTGCGTGGATTTTTAAGCGTGTGACGCCGCTAAAGCCGCAAAGGCCTTCACCACTTCAGCCGGTGCTTGCACCAACTCAATCAACACGCCTTCGCCACCAATAGGAAATTCATCGTTGGCCTTGGGGTGCATGAAGGTAATGTCAAAGCCAGCAGCGCCCTTGCGAATGCCACCGGGCGCAAAGCGCACGCCTTGTGCAGTCAGCCAGTCAACCGCCACCGGCAAGTCATCGATCCACAAGCCAATGTGATTCAACGGCGTGGCGTGAACCGCAGGCTTCTTGTCGATGTCCATGGGCTGCATCAAATCGACTTCAACCTTGAAGGGGCCGACACCGATGGCACAAATGTCTTCGTCCACGTTCTCGCGTTCGCTTTGAAACGTGCCTGTGACTTCGAGGCCAAACATGTCAACCCAGAGTTTTTTCAAGCGGCTCTTGTCAGGGCCACCGATGGCGATTTGTTGAATGCCGAGGACTTTGAATGGACGGCTTGCTGCGCTCATTTATTCAAACTCCACAATCATTTGGTCCACGGTCAGTGATTCGCCTTTAGCGGCCACCACTTTTTTGACCACGCCGTCTGCCGCTGCGAACAACACGTTTTCCATCTTCATCGCTTCGATGACGGCCACGCGTTCGCCCGCTTGCACTTTTTGACCCGGTGTCACAGACACTTCGACCAACAAACCAGGCATGGGAGAAATCACATACTTGCTCAAGTCGGGTGGCGCTTTAAATGGCATGAGTTTGTGCAACTCGGCCATGCGCGGTGACATCACCAAGGCTTCAATGCGCGTGCCGTTGTGCTGAACTTGCAAAACCAAAGGGTTCTTCAAGGTGCCGCGCTCGAC
>CANCCJ010000282.1 GCA_947374535.1 Comamonadaceae bacterium
CGTGCTGGTGACGGTGCACAGCGTCGAAGGCTCGGGCCCGCGCGACGTGGGGGCTTGGATGGCGGTTTTTCCGCACACCTTGGTCAACACCATTGGCGGTGGCCACCTGGAGTTTCAGGCCATCGACGAAGCACGCGCCTTGCTCCACAAGCGCGCCAATGCCTCCGCCGAAACGCCTGCCAGCCACGAAGACCACACCTTCACCTTGCGTTACGCCTTGGGGCCGGCCTTGGGCCAGTGCTGTGGCGGTGTGGTGCATCTGCGGTTTGAGCCCATTGGTGCTGCCGACGTCTCCGCGTTACAGCAACGCTTGCTCGCCAATGGGCAACCGCTGGCCTTGTTTGGTGGCGGTCACGTGGGGCGTGCCCTGATTCATGTGTTGGGCAGCTTGCCGTTTGCGGTGCGCTGGATTGACAGCCGAGACGAAATTTTTCCGGCCCACGTGCCGCTCAATGTCGTGTGTGAACACTCAGACCCGGTGCACGCCGCAGTGGCCGATTTGGCACCCCACTCAGCCGTGCTCATCATGAGTTTCAGCCACGCTGAAGACCTGGATGTGGTGGCGGCCTGCTTGAAGCGTCAACGCGCCTTGGGCGACATAGGCTTCATTGGCCTGATTGGCAGCAAAACCAAGTGGGCCACCTTTCGTCACCGCTTGGAAACACGAGGCTTCAGTGCCGACGAGCTGGCGCGGGTGACCTGCCCCATCGGCATTGAAGGCATCATAGGCAAAGAGCCCGAAGTGATTGCGGTGGCGGTGGTGGCGCAGTTGTTGCAGCGCACCCCCTCTTCAAACCCAGCCTGACCCCATCACAGCAGCGGGTTGTTGGCCAGCGCCATCTGTTGGTCTACCAACAATTGAACAGCAGTGATGCCGTTGCTCGCGTTGTAAACAGCCATCGTGTGCCCTTGGTAAGCAATGGCGGTCTGAGATACAGACACTGTCCATCCGCTGCTCAGATTGAGCGTCAGATGGTCGCTGGCGTCGCCCCACACCATGAGCTGGTGCTTGACCACGCTTGTGCCCAAGGCGCTGCCTGATGCTGCACTGGTGTTGCTGCTGTTGAACACGTTCATGCCCGTCATGTCCAGCACATCGTTCATCTTGAGCGTGAGGGTGTTGCTGCTGGTGTCGCTGGACAAGTCGATGATCTCGATGGAGTTCAAACGCGACAAGCCGTCGGGGCTGCTGGCCCCGACGTTGGAAACCAAGCGCAAGTCCAAGTTGCCACTGTCGGTGGCCAGTTGCAGGCGGTCTATGCCGCTGCCTCCATCTAGGCGGGCGAGCTGGGTGGTGTTGCCCGCGCTGCCCATGGGGCTTTGCAGTGCCAGCAAGGTGCTGGCGTTGACCACCAGCACGTCGTTGCCCGAGCCGCCGTACAGCACATCGGCACCGCCGTTGCCAATGAGGGTGTCGTCGCCAGCGCCGCCCACCAAGGTGTCGGCGCTGGAGGTGCCGCTCAAGGTGTCGGCAGCGGCAGTGCCCATCTGGTCCACGGCGGTTTTTTTGGCCCAGGTGCCACTGGTGCTGCCAAAAATCACATAGCTGCGCCCGGCGGCGCTGATTGCGTTGGGGCTGTTCAAGAGCGCGCTCAACAGCAAGTCGGCCAAGCCGTCGCCGTTGACGTCGCCTGCGCTGGCGACGCTGTATCCGCTCCTATCGGAATCGCATTCACCCTTGATCACAAAGCCGCCGTTGCCAGCAGCCACAGCGCTCAATTCAATGGCGGTGGTGCCGGTGGTGCCAAACACCACATAGCTGCTTCCTACTTCGAGGCTCAGATTGCTGTCCCAGAGGGAAGCGCCCACCAGTAAGTCGGCCAAGCCGTCGCCGTTCATGTCGCCTACGCTGGACACACTCGAGCCGCTGCGATCTTGAACGCATTCACCATTGATCACAAAGCCACCGTTGCCAGCGGCCACAGCAGTCAGGTTAATGGCATTGGTGAGGGAGGTGCCAAACACCACATAAGTTCGCCCAGCGGCACTGACGCCATGGGGGCTCTCAAAATAAACCCCGACCAGCAAGTCGGCCAAGCCGTCGCCGTTGACATCACCTGCGCTGGCGAGAACTTCTCCACTTCGAGAATTAGAGCAAGCACCATTGATGACAAAGCCGCCGTTACCAGCCGCCACGACACTCAGGTCAATGGGGTTGGTGCTGGTGGTGCCAAACACCACATAACTGCGCCCAGCGTTGGTGCCCGAAGAAGAAAGGTCATTCAAGGGTGAGCCCACCAGCAAGTCGGACAAGCCGTCACCATTGACGTCGCCTGCGTTGGAGGCACCTAAGCCTAAGCTGCTCTGATCGCCAGCGCATTGCCCCTTAATCACAAAGCCGCCGTTACCAGCAGCCACAGCGCTCAACTCAATGGCACTGGTTGCGGTGGTGCCAAACACCACATAAGTTCGTCCAGTGCTGCTGTTACTAGGGCGCGCGCCCACCAGCAAGTCGGCCAAGCCGTCGCCGTTGACGTCGCCTGCGCTGGAGACATTCAGGCCACTTTGATCGCTAGCACATTCGCCCTTGATCACAAAGCCGCCGTTGCTAGCTGCCACAGCGCTCAATTCAATGGCGTTGGTGCTAGTGGTGCCAAACACCACATAAGTTCGCCCAGCGCTGCTGCTGCTGATGTTAGGTGCGCCCACCAGCAAGTCGGCCAAGCCGTCGCCGTTGACGTCGCCTGCGCTGGAGACATTTCGTCCACTTTGATCTTCAGCACATTCACCATTGATCACAAAGCCGCCGTTGCCAACAGCCACGGCGCTCAGGTCAATGGCGCTGGTGGCTGTAGTGCCAAACACGACATAAGTTCGTCCAGCGCTGCTGACTGCATGGGGGTCCATACCGGGTGCGCCCACCAGCAAGTCGGCCAAGCCGTCGCCGTTGACGTCGCCTGCGTTGGACACGCTGAAGCCGCTGTTGTCCGAGGCACATTCACCATTGATGACAAAGCCTCCAATGCCAGCAGTCACGGCGCTCAGGTCTATGCCCGTCAAGGTGACAGAGTTGCTGCTGGCTGCACTCAAGTTGCCTGCAGCGTCCACGCTGTAGAGAATGTAAGTGCCGTCATTCAATCCATTCAAGCTCAGGTCGGTATCGGTGTTGTCTTGGCCAATGGCCACAGAGTTCCACAAGTCATCGGTCTGGCTGGTGATGCTGGCCAAGTTGCTGACCGTCACCGAGGTGTTGACCAAGTAGGCTGTGCCCACTTCAGAGCTGCTGACGGCGGCGTTGGCGGTGTTTGCAAAACTGCCACTGTTGAGGATTGCCGTGGGTGCCGTCGTGTCCACCAAGTAGCTGGTGTTGTCTGCCACAAGTGTGTGCGTGAGCGTGGCGGCGTTGCCCGCGACATCTTCAATGGTGCCGCTGTTGAGGGCCAAACTGTTGGCTGTGATGCTGATGCCGTTGGCGTCTGTTTGCGTGGCCAAGACGGTGTAGCTAAACGTCAAGGCGTTCGATCCCGAGCCACTGGCGTAGCTCGCTTGCACCATGGTACCGCCGATGTTGAGCGCCAAATCGGGCGCGCCCGTGACCGTGACCGCTTCAGAGAAACTCACCGTCACCGAGAGCACATCGCCAGCGTTGAGGGTGTCGTTTTGAATGCCTGTAGCGCTCGTGATCGCCAAGCTGGCTACCGTGGGTGCCGTGCTGTCTATCGTGACGCTGTTGGTAGAGGCCACACTCAAGTTACCGGCTGCATCCACGCTGTAGAGCACATAAGTGCCGTCGGCCAAACCCGTGGCTGCGAGGTTGGTGTTGGTGCCAGAGGCAGCAATGCTCACGCTGTTCCACTGGTTGTCTGCTGCACTGGTGATGCTGGCCAAGTTGCTGACCACCACCGAGGTGTTGACTAAGTAGGCGGTGCCCACTTCAGAGCTGCTGACCGTCGCGTTGGCGGTGTTAGTTAGAACACCTGAGCTGCCCAAGGTGGCCGTGGGCGCGACGGTGTCGATGTTGGGTGTGGATGCTGCCCCGCTTGATGAGTGAGTGGCTGAGATGAGCAGTAAAAGAAGAAGCAACGGTGCTGCGTCACTCAGATCAAATTCATTAGATGCAGTGGGATCTTGGACTGAGGTTTCAAGTAAGGGGCTTGGCAATATCCCTTCTTCTTCAGAACTCGCAAGCATTTGACTGTTAGACCACCAAGTGCCTTCTGAGCCTAACAAGTTTTGTAACAGTTCTTGGGGCTGTGGCTGTGCTTCTGGATCAAGTGGTACGACTGTCAGCAGGGTGTCTTGGATGCCCTCCTCGTCTTGTGGTGCTGTGACTTTGCGTATGTGCTTTGGTGCGGCTTTATTTGTCGCTGAGGTATTGGTGTTTGGTTTTTCTAATGCATCTAGATATGAAAAATATTCGAGGGAATACATTGGCAACTCTTTCGTTGCTTTTGGTTCTTTGGGGTTAACTAAAGATTTATTCATGGCTCAGTCTGTGCCGTGTTTTCTGCAAGGTCTATTCGGTAACGAACATAGCGTTTTGGAGTCCGCAAATCACCGAAGTCGCTGCCAGTCGCAAAGGAACACAGGTTGAAGTGACGGGTCTTCCATAATACGCCCCAATCAAGAAAGGTGCCTTCCATGAACGATGTGAAAAAACCAAGCACTGCATTGCACGAAGCAGAACTCACCACCCTCGGCACCCGTGCCTTTCAAGGCCTGGGCTTGCCCCTGGCCGACGCCCAAGAAGTGGCCCGTGTGTTGGTGATGGCCGATTTGTTTGGTTTGTCCACCCACGGTTTGAGCCGGGTGGAGTCGTATGGCGAGCGTTTGCTGCTCAAGGGCATCAAGGCCGAGCCGCACATCACCGCCGAGCGCGTGGCGCCTGCCATGGTGCGGGTGGATGGCGACAACGGCGTGGGCCCGGTGGTGGGCATGCGCTCGCTCAAGGCGGCCATGGAAGTCGCCCGCGAATGCGGCGTGGGCATTGCTTTTGCACGCGGCAGTAACCACTTTGGCCCCATCTCGCCGTATTCCCTGATTGCGGCGGAAGCGGGCTTTGCCAGCATCATTGGCAGCAACGCCACCACCACGATTGCGCCTTGGGGTGGCAGCGATGCGCGCCTGGGCAACAGCCCGATTGGCTTTGGTGTGCCGCATCCGGGGGGCCAACCCTTCTTGCTCGACATGGCCATGAGCGTGGTGGCGCGCGCCAAAATTCGCAATGCCTTCAAGCGTGGTGAGTCGATTCCTGATACCTGGGCCACCGACAAAGAAGGCCGTGCCACCACCGACCCCAAAGCCGCACTGGACGGTTTCTTGCAGCCCGTGGGTGGGCACAAAGGCTACGGTCTGGCGCTGTTGGTGGACTTGTTTGCAGGTCTGCTCTCCAACGCGGCTTACTTGACGCATGTGAAGTCGTGGGTCGATGCGCCCGACGAGCCGCAGAACCTGGGC